>NZ_CATKQA010000004.1:0-186406 GCF_949767575.1 Pseudomonas sp. IT-P2
TCGTTGAAAGCACCAAAAGAACCGGCATTTCCAACTCCTTCCAGGCTTCGATGAACTGAAGCGACCCGCCTTCGAAACCTACTTAACTCATTGAATCTCAAGGAGTTTTCCGTTTCGACTGCGCCGGAAGTGGGGCGAATTATAGAGACTCAGAATCTCCCGTCAACCCCTATTTTCATAAAACTGTCATATCGGTCAAAAAAGCCCTGAAACGCGAAGGCCGACCTTAAAAGGTCGGCCTTCTTTGCACTGCCCTTCTACTTACAAGCTAGGGAATGCGAACTGCGACGCCTCATGGCTCGCACGCTGTGGCCAACGCTGAGTGATCGCCTTGCGACGGGTATAGAAGCGCACACCATCCGGACCATAAGCATGCAGGTCGCCGAACAGCGAGCGCTTCCAGCCGCCGAAGCTGTGGTAAGCCACCGGCACCGGCAGTGGAACATTGACGCCGACCATGCCGACTTCGATCTCGTCGCAGAACAGACGTGCCGCTTCACCGTCACGAGTGAAGATGCAGGTGCCGTTGCCGTATTCGTGATCGTTGATCAGTTGCATCGCCTCTTCCAGGCTGTTCACCCGGACGACGCACAGCACCGGCCCGAAGATCTCTTCTTTATAGATGCGCATCTCAGGCGTGACGTTGTCGAACAGGCAGCCACCCAGGAAGAAACCTTCTTCATGACCGGCAACGCTCAGACCACGACCGTCGACCACCAGGGTCGCACCCGCCGCAACGCCGTCTTCGACATAACCGCTGACCTTGTCGCGCGCCTGACCGGTGACCAGCGGCCCCATGTCCAGACCACAAGAAGTGCCGGCACCGATTTTCAGCGCCTTGATCTGAGGAACCAGTTTGGCCACCAGTGCGTCGGCAACCTGGTCACCCACACACACGGCCACCGAGATCGCCATGCAGCGTTCGCCGCAGGAACCGTAAGCCGCACCCATCAGTGCGCTGACCGCGTTGTCCAGATCCGCATCCGGCATCAGCACCGCGTGGTTCTTCGCGCCGCCCAAGGCCTGCACGCGCTTGCCGCGCTTGGTGCCTTCGGCATAGATGTACTCGGCAATCGGGGTCGAACCCACAAAACTCAGCGCTTTGACTTCCGGCGCTTCAATCAGCGCGTCCACCGCAGTCTTGTCACCGTGCACCACACTCAGCACGCCTTTTGGCAGGCCGGCTTCGAGCAGCAGTTGCGCGATCAGCATGGTCGAGCTCGGATCACGCTCGGACGGCTTGAGGATGAAGCAGTTACCGCAAACGATCGCCAGCGGATACATCCACAGCGGCACCATCGCCGGGAAGTTGAACGGGGTGATGCCGGCCACCACGCCCAGCGGCTGGAAGTCCGACCAGGCATCGATGTTCGGGCCGACGTTGCGGCTGTACTCGCCCTTGAGGATTTCCGGCGCTGCGCAGGCGAATTCGACGTTCTCGATGCCGCGCTTCAGTTCACCGGCAGCGTCTTCCAGGGTCTTGCCGTGTTCTTCGCTGATCAACTGCGCGATGCGCGCTTCGTTCTGCTCCAGCAGTTGCTTGAAACGGAACATCACCTGAGCACGTTTGGCCGGTGGCGTGTTGCGCCAGGCCGGGAACGCAGCCTTGGCGGCATCGATGGCGTGCTGGATGGTTTCGCGGCTGGCCAGCGGCAGCTTGTGGATAGCCTGACCGGTAGACGGGTTGAACACATCGACCGCGCGACCGTTCTCGGTCACCAGTTCGCCATTGATCAAATGCGGGATAACGCTCATCGGGGAACTCCTGAATTCTTGTGCGCAGACGCCCGCAAGGGGCGCCTGCCATTGGCGTATCTATATAGAAGGAAAAATCAGTCGAGCTTGTTCAGCACTTCGCCGACCGCGTCGAACAGACGATCAAGGTCTTGCGGCTTGCTGTTGAAGGTTGGGCCGAACTGCAGGGTGTCGCCGCCGAAGCGCACGTAGAAGCCGGCCTTCCACAATGCCATGCCGGCTTCGAACGGACGCACGATGGCGTCGCCGTCACGGCCCGCGATCTGGATCGCACCGGCCAGACCGAAGTTTCGAATGTCGATGACGTTCTTCGCGCCTTTCAGACCATGCAGGGCATTTTCGAAATGCGGCGCGACTTCGGCCACGCTCTGTACCAGGTTTTCCTTTTGCAGCAGGTCGAGTGCCGCAAGACCTGCGGCACAAGCCACCGGGTGCGCCGAGTAGGTGTAGCCGTGCGGAAATTCCACAGCGTATTCCGGGGTCGGCTGGTTCATGAAGGTCTGGTAGATCTCGGAGCTGGCAATCACCGCGCCCATCGGGATCGCGCCGTTGGTGACTTGCTTGGCGATGCACATCAGGTCCGGGGTCACGCCGAAGGTGGTGGCGCCGAACATGGTGCCGGTACGGCCGAAACCGGTGATCACTTCGTCGAACACCAGCAGGATGTTGTGCTGATCGCAGATTTCACGCAGACGCTTGAGGTAGCCCTGTGGCGGAACCAGCACGCCAGCGGAGCCGGCCATCGGCTCAACGAACACCGCTGCGATGTTCGAAGCATCGTGCAGCTCGATCAGTTTCAGCAGCTCATCGGCCAGGGCGATACCACCCTGCTCCGGCATGCCACGGGAGAAAGCATTGCTCGCCAGCAAAGTGTGCGGCAGGTGATCGACATCCATCATCGCCTGACCGAACAGCTTGCGGTTGCCGTTGACGCCGCCAAGGCTGGTGCCGGCGATGTTCACACCGTGATAGCCACGGGCGCGGCCGATCATCTTGGTCTTGGTCGACTGGCCTTTCAGGCGCCAGTAAGCACGGACCATTTTCACCGCGGTATCGGCGCATTCGGAACCGGAGTCAGTGAAGAACACGTGGTTCAGGTTACCCGGGGTCAGATCGGTGATTTTCTCCGCCAGCTGGAACGACAGCGGGTGGCCGTACTGGAAGCCCGGCGAGTAATCGAGGGTGCCCAACTGCTTGGCCACCGCTTCCTGGATTTCCTTGCGGGTATGCCCGGCACCGCAGGTCCACAGACCGGACAGCGAGTCGTACACCTTGCGGCCCTTGTCGTCGATCAGCCAGCTGCCTTCGGCACCGACGATCAGACGCGGGTCGCGCTGGAAGTTGCGGTTGGCGGTGTACGGCATCCAGTGCGCGTCCAGCTTCAGTTGGCTGGCCAGTGGCGACGGCGCGTTTTCAGGCATGTTCATCGGGCAAAACCTCGCAGGGCAATAAGCTTCAGAGCGATAGAAAGCGTTGTTGCAGCTAAATTGCCACGGGGATAAAGTCGGTGAAATTCAACTCTTCTAACCTTCAGTTAGAACTCTGCTAAACAATGAGAACACCAGCATGAGCAGCCGCCGCCCCGATCCACTGGCCCAGGTCAGTGACTTTGACATTCGCCTGCTGCGGATTTTTCGCAGCGTGGTGGAGTGCGGTGGCTTCTCGGCGGCGGAAACCGTGCTCGGCATCGGTCGCTCGGCGATCAGCCAGCAGATGAGCGATCTGGAACAACGTCTCGGCCTGCGTCTGTGCCAACGCGGGCGCGCCGGTTTCTCCCTGACCGAAGAGGGTCGTGAGGTTTACCAGTCGGCGCTGCAGCTGTTGAGTGCACTGGAGAGTTTTCGCACCGAGGTCAACGGCCTGCACCAGCACTTGCGCGGCGAATTGATCATCGGCCTGACTGACAACCTCGTCACCCTGCCCCACATGCGCATCACCCACGCGCTCGCGCAATTGAAGGAACGCGGGCCGGACGTGCAAATCCAGATCCGCATGATCGCCCCCAACGAAGTCGAACAAGGTGTGCTCGACGGCCGCCTGCATGTCGGCGTGGTGCCGCAGGCCAGCGCGTTGTCGGGACTGGAATACCAGCCGTTGTACAGCGAGCGCTCGTTGCTCTACTGCGCAGTTGGTCATCCGCTGTTTTACGTCGATGACAAACAACTGGATGACGAACGCTTGAACAGTCAGGACGCCATCGCCCCGACCTTCCGTTTGCCGGCGGAGATCCAGGCGCACTATCAGGCGCTCAATTGCACCGCCAGCGCATCCGACCGTGAAGGCATGGCGTTCCTGATTCTGACCGGGCGCTACATCGGCTATTTGCCGGATCACTATGCCAGTCTCTGGGTTCAACAAGGTCGCTTGCGCGCGCTCAAGGCCAGTACCCGCTTCTATGATTTGAGCCTGGCCTCGGTCACCCGCAAGGGGCGCCGCCCTCATCTGGTACTGGAAAGTTTTCTCGAAAGCCTCGCCGCCACCCGCTGACGACCGGGGTTTTATTCGCCCGGGGCTTGTCCCGCGCCGGTGGTTGCGCTATCAACGCAACTGGTTGCACCCCACAGACAAACCCGGAAGTGCCTATGACCTTTGAAGTCCCAGCCCACGGCGGCAAACCCGCCAGCCGCATTCGTCAGAAGAACGAAGAGACCATCATCAAAGCCGCCGAAGACGAGTTCGCCCGTCACGGGTACAAAGGCACGAGCATGAACACCATCGCCACCAAGGCCGGGCTGCCCAAGGCGAACCTGCATTACTACTTCACCAACAAGCTAGGGTTGTACGTGGCGGTGCTGAGCAACATCCTTCAATTGTGGGACAGCACCTTCAACACCCTGACGGCCGAAGACGATCCGGCCGAAGCGCTGACCCGCTACATCCGCGCGAAAATGGAATTCTCCCGTCGCCAGCCGCAAGCGTCGCGGATCTTCGCGATGGAAGTGATCAGCGGCGGCGAATGCCTGACCGAATATTTCAATCAGGATTACCGCGCCTGGTTCCAGGGCCGCGCCGGCGTGTTCCAGGCCTGGATCGACGCGGGCAAGATGGACCCGGTCGACCCGGTGCACCTGATCTTCCTGTTGTGGGGTAGCACTCAGCATTACGCCGACTTCGCCACCCAGATCTGCCGGGTGACCGGTCGCAGCAAGTTGACCAAACAGGACATGGAAGACGCCGGCAACAACCTGATCCGCATCATCCTCAAAGGCTGCGGCCTCACTTCTTCTATATAAGTCGTTTTATGCCATTCACCCTCAGCGGCTTATGCGAATTCCGCGAAGAGATTCGCAAAAGCCGTTTCATCACCTTCGCCGCGCCGATCGGCAGCCCCGCGGAGGCGCAAGCCTTCATCGAGCAGCACAGCGACTTGAACGCTTCGCATAATTGCTGGGCGTGGAAACTCGGCGATCAGTACCGCAGCAACGACGACGGCGAACCCGGCGGCACTGCCGGGCGGCCGATTCTCGCGGCCATCGAAGCGCAGGACTGCGATCAGGTCGCGGTGCTGGTGATCCGCTGGTACGGCGGCATTCAGCTGGGCACCGGCGGCCTGGCCCGGGCCTATGGCGGCGGCGCCAACAAGTGCCTGCAAGCCGCGCCGAAGATGGAATTGATCAGTCGCGCGCCCGTGCGTTGCGCCTGCGCCTTTGGCGAACTGGCGCTGGTGAAGCTGCGGGTCGCGGATCTGGGCGGATTGGTGGTCGAGGAAAACTTCACCGCCAATGGTGTCGAGTTGCAATTGGCCGTGGGCGAAGCGCACATCGAGTTGTTGCAAACTCAGTTGGCCGACCTGAGCCGTGGGCGAATCCTGCTGCAACGTTGAAGCCTCGCCATGTTTTAGGGCACCAGCCCGTTTGCTTATGCCCGAGACTTGCCCACATCCGCTGTGCACCCGGCTGTGGATAACCTGAGCACAGGAGGCTGTAACCCTTCTGTCACGTGGCTTTGCGGGATTTGCTCACTTTTCGTCCAATCGCCCATCACAATGAACAATTTCACGTAAAAACAATCGCTTAGCGTTGTTTATCGCCTTTAGAAGAAAGCCCGCCATTGCTTATGCCCGGGATTTTGTCTTGCGCACAAATACTGTGGAGCAACCTGTGGATAAGCCGTTCATGGCTGGCGCAGTCGCAGGTTCTGCATGGCTTCGGCGCGGTTGCTCGTTTTTTGATCAGCCAGTTGCGGGCAAAACTGGAGCCTGATCAAAGGCTTTGCCCTCAAGTGGTGCCGTGCAGGCAACCGAATTCGATTCACAGGCTCTACGCCACAGGCTGGCAAACAGCAGCCACCTGCGTTCCTGACTCAATGGCCAGGAAATTGCTTTATCCACAGGCACAACTCCAAGCAACCCGAGCCTGTCATGCCAAACCCCACGTCCACACCGCGGCTGCAACTGCGCCATATCAGCAAACGTTATCCCGGATGCCTTGCCAATGACGCCATCGACCTGAGCATCGCCCCCGGTGAAATCCACGCGCTGCTCGGTGAAAACGGTGCAGGCAAAAGCACGTTGATGAAGATCATCTACGGCGTCACCCAGGCCGATTCGGGTGAGATGCTGTGGCAGGGTCAACCGGTGATCATGCGCAACCCGGCCCAGGCGCGGCAGTTGGGCATCGGCATGGTGTTCCAGCACTTCTCGCTGTTCGAGACCCTGAGCGTGGCGCAAAACATCGCGCTGGCAATGGGCGCAGGAGCCGGCTCGCCGAAACAGCTGGAGGCGAAAATCCGTGAAGTGTCGCGCCGATATGGCATGGCGCTTGAGCCCCAGCGACTTGTCCACAGCCTGTCGATCGGCGAGCGGCAACGGGTCGAGATCGTGCGTTGCCTGATGCAGGACATTCGCTTGCTGATTCTCGACGAACCGACCTCGGTGCTCACGCCGCAGGAAGCCGAAGAGTTGTTCATCACCCTGCGCCGGCTCGCGGCCGAGGGCTGCAGCATTCTGTTCATCAGCCACAAACTCGGCGAGGTGCGCGCCTTGTGTCACAGCGCTACGGTGTTGCGCGGCGGCCGGGTGGCCGGGCATTGCGTACCGGCCGACTGCACCGACCGGCAACTGGCGCAATTGATGGTGGGCGACGCCGCGACCTTGATCGGCGAGTTCACGAAGGTCACCGGTGGCGCGGCGTTTTTGCAGGTCAGCGGTTTGAACTGGCACAACCCGGATCCGTTCGGTTGCTCCCTGAGCGACATCGATCTGCAGGTGCGCAGCGGTGAAATCGTCGGCATCGCCGGCGTGGCAGGCAACGGGCAGGACGAGCTTCTGGCATTGCTCAGCGGCGAGCAAACACTGCCCCGCGATGCAGCGCAAACCATCTGCTTCCAGGAACACCCCGTCGCCGATCAGCGCCCGGATGCCCGACGCAAACTCGGCCTGGCGTTCGTCCCAGCCGAACGCCTCGGGCATGGCGCCGTGCCGGACATGAGCCTGGCGAACAACGCCCTGCTCACTGCCTTTCAACAAGGCCTGGTCAGCCATGGCTTGATCGAGCGCGGCAAGGTCGAAGCCCTCGCCCAAACGATCATCCAGCGCTTCGGCGTGAAAACCCCGGACACCCAGACCGCCGCCCGCAGCCTGTCCGGCGGCAACCTGCAGAAATTCATCCTCGGCCGGGAAATCCTCCAGCAACCGAAACTGCTGATCGCCGCGCACCCGACCTGGGGCGTGGACGTCGGCGCGGCGGCCACCATTCACCGGGCGCTGATTGCCCTGCGCGATGCCGGGGCGGCGATTCTGGTGATCTCCGAAGACATCGACGAACTGTTCCAGATCAGCGACCGCCTCGGCGCGCTGTGCGGCGGGCGCCTGTCGGCGTTGCAGGACACGGCGCAAACCCGCCTCAGCGACGTCGGCGGCTGGATGGCCGGCCAGTTCGACACCCCTCAATCACAACCGGCCACGGTTTAACGGAGTTTTCCCATGTTGCTTTCCCTCGAACCCCGTGGCCGGCAATCACGCCTGATGCTGTGGTGCTCGCCGGTGCTGGCGGCGGTGCTGACGCTGGTCTGCGGATCGTTGCTGTTCATCGCCCTCGGTCACGACCCGCTGAAAACCCTGCACACGTTATTGATTGCCCCGGTCAGCGACCTGTATGGCGTCTCCGAGCTGCTGGTCAAAACCTTGCCGATTCTGCTTTGTGCGCTGGGCCTCGCAGTGGCCTATCAGGCGCGGATCTGGAACATCGGCGCCGAAGGCCAGTTGCTGCTCGGCGCCCTGGCCGGCAGTGCGCTGGCGGTGAACATCATCGATCTGCAAAGCCGTTGGGCGCTGGTGCTGATCCTGCTCACCGGCACGTTCGCCGGCGCCGCGTGGGCCGGGCTCACCGCTTGGTTGCGCACCCGCTTCAACGCCAACGAAATCCTCACCAGCATCATGCTCAATTACATCGCGCTGAACCTGTTGCTGTTCTGCGTACACGGGCCGCTGAAGGATCCGGCCGGATTCAATTTTCCCGAATCGGCAATGTTCAGCGACGCCAGCCGCCTGCCGCTGTTGATGGAGGACGGGCGGGCGCACATCGGCGTGTATTTCGCCTTGCTCGCGCTGGTCGCGGTGTGGGTGTTGCTGCAGAAAAGCTTCGTCGGTTTCCAGATCAAGGTGCTGGGCCTGGACAAGCGTGCGGCAGGGTTTGTCGGGTTTCGCGAGAAGCGGCTGATCTGGCTCGCACTGCTGATCAGTGGTGGATTGGCGGGACTTGCCGGTGTCTGCGAAGTCACCGGGCCGATCGGCCAACTGGTGCCGCAGGTTTCGCCGGGCTACGGCTACGCGGCGATCACCGTCGCGTTTCTCGGCAGGCTCAATCCTATCGGCATTCTGTTTTCCAGCCTGTTGATGGCACTGCTGTACATCGGTGGCGAGAGCGCGCAGATGACGCTGAATCTGCCGCAGGCGATCACTCAGTTATTTCAGGGAATGATGCTGTTTTTCCTGCTGGCCTGTGACGTGCTGATCCTCTATCGGCCACGCCTGAACCTGCGCTGGGTGCGGCGCACTTCTACCACCGCCGTAACCGCCGGAGCGCTGTGATGGATATCGATCTGCTGAGCAATATTTTCTACGCCATGGTGCGCTGCGGTACGCCACTGCTGCTGGTGGCGTTGGGTGAATTGATCTGCGAGAAGAGCGGCGTACTCAACCTCGGTCAGGAAGGCATGATGCTGTTTGGCGCGGTGATCGGTTTCATCGTCGCGTTCAACAGCGGCAACCTGTGGCTCGGCGTGGTGCTCGCGATGCTCGCCGGGATGTTGCTGTCGTCGCTGTTTGCTCTGGTGGCGCTGGTATTCAACGCCAATCAGGTGGCGACCGGGCTGGCGCTGACGATTTTTGGCGTCGGCCTGTCGACCTTTGTCGGCGCGGCGTGGGTCGGCAAACCGCTGGCCGGTTTCGAGCCGCTGGCGATTCCCTACCTGAGCGAAATCCCGCTGATCGGCCGCATGCTGTTTGCCCAGGATCTGCTGGTGTACCTGTCGTTCGTACTGTTTGCGCTGGTGGCGTGGGTGATCGTGAAAAGCCGTGTCGGGCTGATCATTCAAGCGGTCGGTGAGAACCCGGATGCGGCCAGTGCCATGGGCTTGCCGGTGCTGACCGTGCGCACACTGGCGGTGTTGTTCGGCGGGGCGATGGCCGGACTGGCCGGGGCTTATCTGTCGCTGGCTTACACGCCGATGTGGGCCGAGAACATGACCGCCGGACGCGGCTGGATTGCGCTGGCGCTGGTGGTGTTCGCCAGTTGGCGGGTGTGGCGCTTGCTGCTCGGTGCGTATCTGTTCGGACTCGCCAGCATCCTGCACCTGGTGGCGCAGGGGTTGGGGCTGGCGATTCCTTCGAGTCTGCTGGCGATGCTGCCGTATGTCGCGACGATTCTGGTGCTGGTGTTGTTGTCGCGGGATGCGCTGCGTACACGGTTGTACGCGCCGGTATCACTGGGGCAGCCGTGGCAGGCCGGGCACTAAGCCGTTACGGCTCGCGACAGCGGCCGGACCGGCAACGCCTGAGCGATGCCCCACGCCACTTCGAGAACCAGGAACCCCACCACCAACGAACTGGCGCCGTGGGCCAGGGCATACGTCATCCACGCGGCGAACAGAAACCGCGTCACCGCGTCATAGCGCCCATAAACCGGCTGCGGATCACGAATCCGCAGCACTGCCCACATGCACACCACCGACCCGAACAAATTGGCTATCAACAGATGCGCAGGTTCGAACGGCGGCAGCTCGCCGGGCAGCTCCAGCGCCTGACTCAGCGCCGTCAGCAACCCGTGCAACACAGCAAAACTCCACGGCGTGACAAACGCCGCCGTCACGATCAAGTCATACCAGGCGCTGCCGCGCACCAACTGCCGATATTGCGTTGAAGTCCACATCATCCTTGCTCCGAAAATTCAGGGAGCAACCACGGTAAAGCCTGGAGTATGCTCCAGGGTCAAACACTTTCGAGACCTGCAAGATGCGCATCGGTGAGTTGGCCCAGGCCTGCGATGTCAGCCGTGACACGCTGCGTTTTTACGAGGAGCGCGGATTGATCGCGGCGCAACGCAGCGCCAACGGTTATCGCGACTATCCGCCGGAGATGGTGCAATTGGTGCTCTACATCAAAACGGCGCAGCGTCTGGGCTTTACCCTCGGCGAGATCGGCAGCAGCGTTGGCGCGCTGTGGCAATCGCCAAATCCTGACACCACCGTCACGCAACTGCTGCAAGACAAACTCAAGCTGGTCGAAACCCGCATGGCCGAACTCGGCGAGCTGCGCCTCGAATTGCAGCATCGGCTCGGTCAACGTTGTCCATTGAACCCGTGATCTTTCAACTTTCAAGGAAAGCCCGTCATGTCCGCACTTAATCCTGCCAAGCACGCACTGATCATCGGCGCCTCCCGGGGCCTGGGCCTGGGACTGGTGAAAACCCTGCTGGCCGACGGCTGGCAAGTCACCGCCACGGTTCGCAATCCTTCCAATGCCGAGGCTCTCGAAGCACTGGGCAACGTGCAGATCGAAAAACTCGACATGGACGACCAGCAAGCGGTGATCGCCCTGAGCCAGAAGCTCAAGGGCCAGACCTTCGACCTGCTGTTCGTCAACGCCGGGGTCAAAGGCCCCGACGTGCAGACCCCGGGCGGCGCGACGCTGGCGGAGGTCGGTCAGTTGTTCTTCACCAACGCGGTGGCACCGATCAATCTGGCCCAGCGCTTTGTCGGGCAGATTCGCGACGGCAGCGGCGTGCTGGCGTTCATGAGTTCGGTGCTCGGCAGCGTGACCATGCCCGACGCGCCGGAACTGGCGCTGTACAAGGCCAGCAAGGCTGCGCTGAACTCGATGACCAACAGCTTCGTCACGCAGTTGGGCGAGCAGAAACTTACGGTGCTGTCGCTGCATCCGGGCTGGGTGAAAACCGACATGGGCGGCGAAGGTGCCGACATCGACGTGGAGACCAGCACCCGTGGCCTGGTGGATCAGGTGGATGCATTCGCCGGCAAGGGCGGCCATCACTTCGTGAACTACAAGGGTGAAACCATTCCCTGGTAATCACTGGACCCTGTGGGGGCTCACCCCCACAGGGTTATCCCGGTGTCTGGTCGGGTCGGGCTTGCCCGTCGCAACATTTTGTTCGAAACTCCGCACCTCGCCCCTCGCGGCGACCCTGGATCAGCAGACAGGGCAACACTGAGCTGGCAACCCTGAACCCAACTTTCAGAGGAGCCGGCCACAATGCCTGCGACCCGTATCTGGTTAAAAAATCCCCTCGCCATTTTCACGGCCAACGGTCTCGATGCCCGTGGCGGTCTGGTCCTGCAAGACGGTGTGATCACCGAAGTGCTCGGCGCCGGCCAGCAGCCATCGACCCCATGCAACGAAGTGTTCGACGCCCGTGAACATGTGATCCTGCCGGGCCTGATCAACACCCATCACCACTTCTATCAGACCCTGACCCGCGCCTGGGCGCCGGTGGTCAATCAGCCGTTGTTCCCGTGGCTGAAAACCCTGTACCCGGTCTGGGCGCGCCTGACACCGGAAAAACTCGCCCTCGCCAGCAAAGTCGCGCTGGCCGAGTTGCTGCTGTCGGGCTGCACCACCGCTGCCGATCACCATTACCTGTTCCCGGATGGCCTGGAAAACGCCATCGACGTGCAAGTCGAAACCGTGCGCGAACTGGGCATGCGCGCCATGCTCACTCGCGGTTCGATGAGCCTCGGCGAGAAGGACGGCGGCCTGCCTCCGCAGCAGACCGTGCAGGAAGGCCAGGTAATTCTCGACGACAGTCAGCGCCTGATCCACGAGTACCACGAACGTGGCGACGGCGCGCAAATCCAGATCGCTCTGGCGCCGTGCTCGCCGTTCTCGGTGACCCCGGAAATCATGTCCGCCAGCGCCGAACTGGCGAACAAACTCGATGTGCGCCTGCACACTCACCTCGCCGAAACCCTCGACGAAGAAGACTTCTGCCTGCAACGCTTCGGCCTGCGCACCGTGGATTATCTGGACAGCGTCGGCTGGCTCGGCCCACGCACCTGGCTGGCCCACGGCATCCATTTCAACCCCGACGAAATCGCCCGTCTCGGCGCGGCGGGCACCGGTATCTGCCATTGCCCGAGCTCGAACATGCGTCTGGCGTCCGGCATCTGCCCGAGCATCGAACTGACCGATGCCGGCGCGTTGTTCGGTCTCGGCGTGGATGGCTCGGCGTCCAACGATGCGTCGAACATGATCCTCGAAGCGCGTCAGGCCCTGTACATCCAGCGCTTGCGTTACGGCGCCGAGAAGATCACTCCGGAACGTGTGCTGGGCTGGGCGACCAAGGGTTCGGCGAGCCTGCTGGGTCGCACCGACATCGGTGAACTGGCAGTCGGCAAGCAGGCGGATCTGGCGTTGTTCAAACTCGATGAACTGCGCTTCTCCGGTAGCCATGACCCGATCTCGGCGCTGCTGTTGTGCGGCGCGGACCGGGCGGATCGCGTGATGGTCGGCGGCAAATGGCGAGTGGTTGACGGGCAGGTTGAAGGACTGGATCTCAAAGGCCTGATTGCCGATCACAGCCAGGCGGCTCGGCAGTTGATTTCCGGTACCTGATCCAAGCGTAAGTCTCTGATCGTTCCCACGCTCCGCGTGGGAATGCATACCGGGACGCTCTGCGTCCCAGCGTAGGACGCGGAGCGTCCTTTACGGCATTCCCACGCAGAGCGTGGGAACGATCGGTCAGCGATGGTCGCCTTCAAAGGCCGAGCAGCGACAACATGATGAACGTCGCAAACAGCACAAAGTGGGTCATGCCCTCAATGGCATTGGTCTCGCCGTCATTGAGGTTGATCGCACTGACGATCAGCGTGATGAAGATCATCACCGTCTGCACTGGCGTCATCGCCATCTGAAACGGCTGCCCCGTGTAGAGCGCCATCGCTTCCATCACCGGCACCGTAAGAATCACCGTCGACAACGAAGCGCCCATTGCAATGTTGACCACCGACTGCATACGGTTGGCCAACGCCGCGCGCAACGCGGTGAGAATCTCCGGCGCCGCGGAAATCGCTGCCACCAGAATCGCCGTGATCACCGGTGGTGCGCCCGTCCCTTCCAGGCCCAGATCGAGGGTCTTGGACATCACCTCGGCCAGTGCGCCGATCACCACCACACCGAACACCAGAATGCCGATCGACAGCGCCAGGCTGACCGGTTTCGGCTCTTGTTCCACCGGCTCTTTCTTGCGGCGTTTGTCCGGGTAGCTGTAGCTGAAAAAGTAGCTGTGCGGCCCGACCTGCATGCGCAGGAACAACGCATAAAGCACCACCATCGCGCCGATGGTGAAGGCCGAATAGATTTTCCAGTTGGCCTCGGGAATGAACTCCGGCACCACCATCGACACGCCCATGGCGGTGAGAATCATCACGCTGTAACTGCGGGCCGAATCGTCGTTGTAGGACTGCTCGCCATGCTTGATCCCGCCCATCAGCGCGGCGAGGCCGAGGATGCCGTTGATGTCGAGCATCACCGCCGAATAGATCGTGTCGCGCACCAGTGTGGCCGAAGCTTCGTTGCTCATCATGATCGCCAGGATCACCACTTCCACCAGCACGGCGGCGAGGGTCAGGATCATCGTGCCGTACGGGTCGCCGACTTTTTCAGCGAGCAGTTCAGCCTGATGGGCAACGCGCATCGAGGCGGCGACGATGAAGGCGATCAGCACCAGCCCGGCCGTCAGCGCGACAAACTGGCCGCTGTGCAGCAGCCAGTGCTCCAGCGGATACGCAACACAGGTGGCGATGACGGCCAACAGCAGAAAGCTTTCTTGCTTGAGGATGGTGAACATGACGGGCCTTTTTGCCGAAGAGTGCGAATGAGCTACTGACTGCGGGGCGGCGCTAACGTTTCGTTACACCTTAGCGCACCAGTGGATGGCAGCTTTATCTACGCCTGCACTTTTATTGGACTTTACGGCCTCTTCGCGAGCAAGCCGGCTCCCACAGGGATCGCGGTGCTTTTGTGGGAGCGGGCTTGCCCGCGATGGGCGCGCCTCGGTTTCAAGCCAGATTGTTGTCCGCTTGGTCAGCCTTTTGCATTGCCCTCCCCACACACAACAAAAGGGAGTTCGCGTTCATGCAAAACCGTCCACTGCAAACACTGCTGTGCATCGCCATGGGCCTTGGCCTCAGCCTGAGCGCCAGTGCCGCCGATCCACTGAAAGTCGGCTTCGTCTACATCGGCCCCATCGGCGACCACGGCTGGACGTATCAGCATGAACAGGGGCGCAAGGCGCTGGCGGAAAAACTCGGCACGCAGATCACCACCAACTACGTGGAAAACGTCGCCGAAGGCGCCGATGCCGAGCGGGTGATCCGCAACATGGCCAAGGACAATTACGACCTGATCTTCACCACCTCCTTCGGCTACATGAACCCGACGGTGAAAGTCGCCAAACAGTTTCCCAAGGTGACCTTCGAACACGCCACCGGCTACAAGCAGGACAAGAACCTCGGCACCTACCTGGCGCGTACCTACGAGGGTCGTTACGTCGGTGGTTTCCTCGCGGCGAAGATGACCAAGAGCAAAAAAATCGGCTACGTCGCCTCGTTCCCGATCCCCGAAGTAATCCGCGACATCAACGCCATTCAACTGGCCTTGAACAAGTACAACCCCGGCACCGAAATCAAAGTGGTGTGGGTCAACTCGTGGTTCGATCCTGGCAAAGAGGCCGATGCCGCCAACGCGCTGATCGACCAGGGCGTGGACGTGGTGTTCCAGCACACCGACAGCCCGGCGCCGATTCAGGCCGCCGAGCGGCGTGGTGTGTATGCCGTGGGCTACGCTTCGGACATGGCGCACTTCGGCCCGAAAGCGGTGCTGACCTCGATCGTCAACGACTGGGCGCCGCACTACATTCAAGCGACCCAGAGCGTGATCGACCACAACTGGAAATCCCAGGACTACTGGGGCGGATTGAAGGAAGGCACGGTCGAACTGCCGATCAGCGACCTGGTGCCGGCACCGGTGAAGGCCGAAGCCGAGCAGATCATCGCCGACATCAAGAGCGGCGCTTTGCAACCGTTCACCGGGCCGATCAAGGATCAGGCCGGCGTCGAGAAAATCCCGGCGGGGGTCAGCGCCACCAACGCCGAACTGGCGTCGATGAACTACTACGTCGAAGGCATGAAGGCCGAGATGCCGAAGTAAATTCCAACATCTACCCGGTGATCGTTCCCACGCTCCGCGTGGGTATGCAGCCCGGGACGCTCCGCGTCCCTGCCGAACGCGGACGCGGAGCGTCCATTGAGGCATTCCCACGCAGACGGTTCGACGCCTCGACGTGGGAACGATCCCCCTTATACCTTTCAAGGATTGTGTATGGATCAGCTTCCGATCATCGACATCTCGCCGCTCTACTCCAACGACCAGAACGCCTGGCCGGCCGTCGCCGAACAGATCGACCACGCTTGCCGCGAATGGGGCTTTTTCTACATCAAGGGTCACCCGATTTCTGCGCAGCGCATCGAATCCCTGCTCGATCACGCACAGCGCTTCTTTGCGCAACCGGCAGAAGAAAAACTCAAGATCGACATCACCCAAACCGTCCATCATCGCGGCTACGGCGCCATCGCCACCGAACAGCTCGACCCGGACAAACCCAGCGATCTCAAGGAAACCTTCGACATGGGCCTGCACCTGCCGGCCGATCATCCCGAGGTGCTGGCAGGAAAACCCTTGCGTGGCCCCAACCGTCATCCGGCCATCCCTGGTTGGGAAGCGCTGATGGAGCAGCACTACCTCGACATGCAGGCCCTGGCGCAAACCTTGTTGCGGGCCATGACGTTAGCGCTGGGCATCGAGCGCGACTTCTTCGATACACGCTTCAACGAACCGGTCAGCGTGCTGCGGATGATCCATTACCCACCGCGCCACACCGCCAGTTCCGCCGAACAGCAAGGTGCCGGCGCGCACACCGATTACGGCTGCATCACGCTGCTGTATCAGGACAGCGCCGGCGGCCTGCAGGTGAAGAACGTCAACGGCCAGTGGATCGACGCACCGCCCATCGACGGCACCTTCGTGGTCAACCTCGGCGACATGATGGCCCGCTGGAGCAACAACCGTTATCGCTCGACCCCGCACCGGGTGATCAGCCCGCTCGGCGTGGATCGCTACTCGATGCCGTTCTTCGCCGAACCGCACCCGGACACCCGTATCGAGTGCCTGCCCGGTTGCCAGGACGCACAGCATCCAGCGAAATATCCCACCACCACCTGCGCCGAATTCCTTCTGTCGCGCTTCGCCGATACCTACGCCTATCGACGGGAGCAGGAAGCGGTGTGATGGATCGGTTGGTCAGGTTTTGCCAATTGTTTCGGCGGGCATCTGTAGAATGCCCGCCATTGCACCTGATGAGAAAAGAATATGTACGACTGGCTCAACGCCCTGCCCAAGGCTGAACTGCACCTGCACCTCGAAGGCTCGCTGGAGCCCGAGCTGCTGTTCGCCCTGGCCGAACGCAACAAGATCGCCCTGCCTTGGAGCGACGTCGAAACCCTGCGCAAGGCTTACGCCTTCAACAATTTGCAGGAATTCCTCGACCTGTATTACCAGGGCGCCGACGTGCTGCGCACCTCCCAGGACTTCTACGACCTGACCTGGGCCTACCTGCTGCGCTGCAAAGAGCAGAACGTGATTCACACCGAACCGTTCTTCGATCCGCAGACCCACACCGACCGGGGTATCCCGTTCGAAGTGGTGCTCAACGGTATCGCCGCCGCGCTGAAAGATGGTGAGCAACAACTGGGTATCACCAGCGGTTTGATCCTGAGTTTCCTGCGTCACCTGAGCGAAGACGAAGCGCAGAAAACCCTCGACCAGGCGTTGCCGTTCCGTGATGCGTTCGTCGCGGTGGGTCTGGATAGTTCCGAGATGGGTCACCCGCCAAGCAAGTTCCAGCGCGTGTTCGACCGTGCCCGTCACGAAGGCTTCCTGACCGTCGCCCATGCCGGTGAAGAAGGCCCACCGGAATACATCTGGGAAGCCATCGACCTGCTGAAGATCCAGCGCATCGACCATGGCGTACGCGCCATCGAAGACGAGCGTCTGATGCAGCGGATCATCGACGAGCAGATCCCGCTGACCGTGTGCCCGCTGTCGAATACCAAGCTCTGCGTGTTCGATCACATGTCCCAGCACAACATCCTCGACATGCTCGAGCGTGGCGTGAAAGTCACGGTGAACTCCGATGACCCGGCGTACTTCGGTGGTTACGTGACCGAGAACTTCCATGCGCTGCACACCCACCTGGGCATGACTCAGGATCAGGCCAAACGCCTGGCCCAGAACAGCCTGGATGCGCGCCTGGTAAAACCATAAGCAACAGCGCATAACCAATGTGGGCGAGCTTGCTCGCGAATAGGGCCTGTCATTCAACGAAGATGTTGATTGATACACCACTTTCGCGAGCAAGCTCGCTCCAACAGTTTGGGTCAGGGTTCAGCCAATCACTTCTGCTTCGGTCAATTCCTCCAAGGTTTTACCCCGCGTCTCCATCCCGAACAGCCACACCACCCCCGCCGCAATCGCAAAGCACAGCGCTCCCAGCGCAAATACCCCGCCCTGCCCGGTGATCGGGAACACCAGCCCGGTGACCAACGGCCCGAGCAGCGAACCCACGCGCCCGATAGCCGAGGCGAACCCCGACCCCGTCGCCCGCGCCGAGGTCGGATACAGTTCCGGCGTGTAGGTGTAGAGCACCGCCCACATGCCGAACAGGAAAAACTGCATCAACAGCCCCGTGCCGATCAGCAGCGCCACGTTGCCGCCGAACACTGCGCTCTGCCCGTACAGAAACGCCATCACCCCGCCGCCGAGTAGCGTGACGATGCACACCGGCTTGCGTCCCCAGCGCTCCACCAGCCAGGCCGCCATCAGGAAACCGGGAATCCCGCCGAGGGAAATCAGCACCGTGTAATACACCGACTGGGTGACCGCAAACCCCGACTGTTGCAGCAGCGCGCTGAGCCAGGAGGTCAGGCCGTAGAAGCCGAGCAGCGCGAAGAACCAAAGGCTCCAGATCATCGTCGTGCGCTGGCGATACTGCGGAGACCAGATCTGTTTGAGCGCCGAAAGGAAATGGCCCGGCGGGGTCACACTACGTGGCAGACGAACCGGCGCCGGCAATGCAGCACCGCCCAGCGATGCCTGTACCCGCGCCTCGATGCCGCACAAAACCTTGTCCGCTGCGTCATGTTTGCCGGCCTGTTCCAGCCAGCGCGGCGACTCGGGAATGAAAAAGCGGATCGCCAGCACGAACACCGCCGGCACCGCCAGTACCAGAAAGATGTCGCGCCAGCCAATCAACGGCAGCAGGAAATACGACAGCACGCCCGCCGCGACAAAACCCAGCGGCCAGAAACCGTCCATCAAGGCGATATAGCGACCCCGACGCTGGGCAGGGATCAACTCCGACAACATCGACTGAGCAATCGGAAACTCCATGCCCATGCCGATTCCCAGCAGGATGCGAAACAGCGTCAGGCTTTCGACCGTCTGCGCCGTGGAGCACAGGTAACTGGCCAGCCCCCACAGGACGATGCTCCACTGGAACACCGGTTTTCGGCCGAATCGATCAGCCAGCATCCCGGACAGCGACGCCCCCAGCACCATGCCGAAAAAGCTCGAACTGGCCAGCAGACCAGCCTCGGCGCTGCTCAGGCCGAACTCGGCTTTGATCGAGCCGAGCAGGAAGGTCATCATCGCCAGATCCATGGAGTCGAAGAAAAACGCCAGGGCGATGATGATAAAGATGATCCGGTGATAACCGCTGACTGGCAGGCGCTCCAGTCGATCTGCCGCGCTGTAGTTTCCCGTGTCCATGCCACCTCCTCAATCCGAAAAGTCCCCGGATCGAGTGTGCGCGATAGCGGTTGCGCGCCTGTGCCAGATGCGACTTGTTCGCAGCCGTTGACGACGTTCAGGAGTACATCCGTGGAAGAAAGCGCTCTATAACGCCATTTCCAGCTCAGTTTCACAGGCAAATCGATGAATTTCCCGCTGGCCCGCCGCCGTCAGTTGCAAAGCACGGGAGTCCTTGGGCAGCACCAGCCAGCCCGACTGCATGAACAGCTGCAACAACGCCGCTCCCAGCGAGCCTCCCATGTGCGGACGACGCTCGCTCCAGTCCGGACAGGCACAAGCCACCTGGGCATTGCGATGGGCCAGCGCCTGGATGTAGACCCCGCGCCCGGCCAGTTGTGTCGAGCCTTTGTGCGTCACGACCACCCGGTTTTCAAGCTGCTCGATCCAGCCGGCGTCGAGCATCCGCTGGTACAGATCGGCGGCCAGCGTGCCCCCGAGATGGTCGTCGCAAAACCGCGCACGCAGCAGTGACGAAGGAGCGGCCTGGGGCCTGACGACCGGCGAGGCACGCTTGAACACGTCGGGGATTTCTCGCGGGGCGCTGGCCAGGGTGGCACTGGCCAGCGCTTCGATGGCCGCGCCGATTTCGGGAGCCGCCAGACGAAAGAAGCGTTTGCGTCCGCGCGCCTCGACCTTCAACAGCCCCCCAGCGGACAAGCGCCCCAGATGCGCGCTGGCTGACGAAGGCGAAAGCCCGGCCAGCAACGCCAGCTCCTCGGTCTGCCGCGCCGAGCCGTCCATCAACGCCCACATCATCGCGCTGCGTTTGGGATCGGCCAGCAACGTGGCGATCTGGCTGATGCAAGGTGCATGTTCCATGTATTCACTCCCTGTTGAATCGTATCGTCTACTGCTCATAGACATCTTGACCAGTAATCAGTCGTCAGCCAAGGCGCGCAAAACGCCTTGAGCCGAGGCAAGGCAGCGCGCCGCAGCAAGGAAACCGCAGTACTGTCGCGACCCTCGTTCCTGCCTCGCCGGTTCCGGTCTGATCGTTCTCTTGCCGGCCTGTCGGTGCGGGCTTCAGGCGGTCGCTAGTATAAGCGGGTTGCTCGCTGCGTCCTGCGCCTGAGTGGACGTGGTTGGTGATTGTTCCTGAGAGAAATTTCGCTATTTACCTGCGACTAATGGTCAGACTCCTGAAAAACGGGAAATCGGCTACTCAATTCGGCGCAACGGCTGGCGAGCATTTCCCTCAGAAGGTTCACCGGCTTACTCAATTGTGCGCGATGGGCGCACAGCAGATTCAGCGGAGCGCGTTCGCAGAGCAGCTCCGGCAACAACACTTTCAGCCGCCCCGCCAGCACATCACCGGCCACATCCAGCCACGACTTGTAGGCGATCCCGGCTCCCGCCACCGCCCACAGGCGCACCACATCGGCGTCGTCACTGAAGCGGTCGCCACTGACGGTCAGGCTGACCTCACGCTTGCCATCGTGGAAACTCCAGTGGTCATGCACCCGGCCACCGAGCATGTACAGCAGACAGTTGTGCTGCGCGAGCTGCTCCAGATGCAGCGGCTCGCCGTGCCTAGCCAGGTAGGCGGGCGATGCGCACAGCACACGTCGGTTGTGCGGGGCAATCGGCAACGCCACCAGACTGGAGTCTTCCGGCTCGCCGTAGCGCAAGGCGATGTCCACCGGCTGGCGAAACAGGTCGGCGATGCGATCGCCCAACAACAGGCGCACGGTCAGCTTCGGATGCTCGCGCTGAAAGTCATCGAGCCACGGCAACAGCAGGTTACGGCCAAAATCCGAAGGCGCCGACAGTTGCAGAATGCCGCTGACCTGGTCCTGCCCGCTGGCCAGCAGGCGGCGCCCCTCATCCAGGTTGCTCAACGCAGCGCGGGCGTACTCAAGAAACCCTTCACCTTCGGCCGTCAGCCGCAGACTGCGGGTGGAGCGTGCCAACAAACGCGCGCCCAGTTGCTGCTCGATCCGCTTGAGCGCGGCGCTGGCCACCGCGGCGGACATGTCCATCACCCGCGCCGCAGCCGACAGACTGCCCAGATCCGCCGCCCGGACAAACAACTGCAAGTCATCGAAACGCAGCATCCTCAGCCTCGATTATCAAAAAAAAATTGAAAGAGACTGCTCTTTTAGCCGGTTTTATCTCGGGCAGAAATAGCCAATCATGCCTTCCATCGAATTCATCCCGTCCCGGAGTCGAACATGTCCCAGCCTTTCACCGCCATTGCCACCCTGATCGCCCGACCTGGCCAGCAGGACGCTCTCGAACAGCACCTGCGCGCCCTGATCGAACCGACCCGCGCCGAAGCGGGTTGCGGTCAGTACGAACTGCATCAGGACCTGGCCAATCCACTGGCCTTCTACATGATCGAACAGTGGGCCAGCGACGAAGCCCTGCAAGCCCACGATGCCAGCGCGCATATCCAGCATTTCCGCAGCCAGGCCGAGGCGTTCCTCGAACACTTCGAACTCAAGCGCCTGCGCGTCATCGCCTGAAACCTTCCTTTATTCACTTTCGGAGTTCTCCATGAAAGCCATCGCCTATTACGCCTCGCTCCCGATCAGCGACGAAAAATCCCTGCAAGACATCGAACTGCCAGAACCGGTAGCCGGCCCCCGCGACCTGCTGGTGGAAGTCAAAGCGATTTCGGTCAACCCGGTCGACACCAAGGTTCGCCAGAACGTCGCACCGGAAGGCGGCGCCGCCAAGGTACTGGGCTGGGACGTGGCCGGTGTGGTCAAGGCCGTCGGTAGTGAAGTGACCCTGTTCAAGGCCGGCGACAAGGTGTTCTACGCCGGCTCCATTGCCCGGGCCGGTGGCAACAGCGAATTGCACGTGGTGGATGAGCGGATTGTCGGCCACATGCCGAAAACCCTCGGCTTCGCCGAAGCTGCCGCCTTGCCGCTGACCGCCATTACGGCGTGGGAATTGTTGTTCGAACGCCTGCAGATTCGCGAAGGCAACACTGACGAAGGCCAGAGCCTGCTGATCGTCGGCGCGGCCGGCGGCGTCGGTTCGATCCTCACCCAACTGGCCAGCCAGTTGACCGGACTCAAGGTGATCGGCACCGCCTCCCGCCCTGAGACCCGCGACTGGGTGACCGATTTGGGCGCCGACGTGGTGATCGATCACAGCCAGCCGTTGAGCGAAGAACTGAAACGCGCCGGTGTGGCCCACGTGACCCACGTCGCCAGCCTGACCCAGACCGAACAGCACCTGGACCAATTGGTCGAGGCTCTGGCGCCACAAGGCAAACTGGCGCTGATCGACGATCCGAAGGCGCTGGACGTGACCAAACTCAAGCGCAAGAGCCTGTCGCTGCACTGGGAGTTCATGTACACCCGCTCGCTGTTCGAAACGCCGGACATGATCGAGCAGCACAAACTGCTCAATCGAGTGGCCGGGCTGATCGACAGCGGCACCTTGAAAACCACGGTCGGCGAGCACTTCGGCACGATCAACGCGAGCAACTTGCGCCGCGCCCATGAATTACTGGAAAGCGGCAAAGCCAAGGGGAAAATTGTTTTAGAAGGTTTCTAAAACACGCAAGACCGCAGCCTTCGTCAGCGCCGCAAGTGGCTGGCTCGGGGGCTGCGGTGTTTTTTTGCCGTCAGTCAGATGCTTGACCCTTGTCACAATTGCGATCGTATTCAGGACTACAATCGAGTCCTCTGCGATGCAATCTTTTACGTACGGGAGGTCAGCAATGAAGATCCTGATAAAAGAAGTGGCAAAGTCCCAATGGCAAGTTCGTCTTGACCAGCACGCCGTGACCTTCCGCAGTGAGGCCGAAGCGCTGGCCTTCACCCGCACCCTCGAAGCGCGTCTGCACGCGCCCCATCAGATTCCCGACCCCGGCCAGCAACGCGCTGTCGGCTGAGGCTTTCGTTTCAGATTTCAGCCTGCGCCTTTGCCAGCGCCCGGGCATTCTGTATGCGCCGGGTGAGCATCGCTGCGCACACCACCAGCAATCCACACAGGCTGATGACGATGGCCATCGGCACGGCGGTGCCATCGTGCAGGATCCCCACCAACGCCGAGGCCCCGGCGGCAACGCTGAACTGCAGGCTACCGAGCAACGCTGAAGCACTGCCGGCGCGACCGCCCTGCCCGTTCATCGCACACGCCGCCGCATTGGGGCTGATGCAGCCCAGGCTGGCCACGCAGATGAACAATGGAATCAGCAATGGCCAAAGCGCCTCGGTGTGCAAGGCGCTGACCGCGAGCAGCGTCAGCCCGGCGCACAGGTAAACCCAGACCGCCCGTGACAGCAGAAAGGCCGGACCGCGCTTGGCCAGCAGTCGCGCATTGACCTGTGCAACCAGAATGAACCCGGCCGCATTGGTGCCGAACAGCCAGCCGAAATGTTCGGCCGGTACGCCGTACAGTTTGATGAATATGAACGGGGAGCCGGCGATGTAGGCAAACATCCCGGCGATGGCGATGCCGCCGGTCAGGGCATGGCCCATGTAGACAGGATCCGCCAGCAGCCGGCCGTACTGACGCAAAGCGCCGGACAGCGGCTGGCGCGGAACATGCGCCGGCAGACTTTCCGGCAGGCCGAGAGCCACCGCCAGCCCGGCCAAGGCACTGAAACCGGTCAGCACCAGGAAGATCGATTGCCAGCCCGTGGTATTGACCAGCAGACCGCCGAGCATCGGCGCCAGAATCGGTGCCAGCCCCATCACCAGCATCAGCTGCGAAAAGACTTTCGCCGAACCCACCGCATCGCACTTGTCGCTGACCACCGCCCGGGCAATCACCATCCCCGCACAACCGCCCAGCGCCTGCACCAGCCGTGCGCCGATCAGCCAATCCAGATTCGGCGCATAGGCGCAGGCCACTGACGCCAACGTGAACAGCGTCAGACCGATCAGCAACGGAATCCGCCGGCCGAAGCGATCCGCCAACGGCCCGTAAGCCAGTTGGCCAATGGACAGGCCGAAGAAATAGGCCGACAGCGTCAGCTGGACGTGTTTCTCGTCGGTGCCGAACGCCAGCGCCATAGTGGGAAACGCGGGTAGATAGAAGTCGATCGCCAACGGACCGAAGGCGGTCAGGGCACCGAGAATCAGAAGGGTACGGAAGTTCATCAGGCGTCCAGGTCGGGCGGGCAGTTGAGTTGAGTGCAGCCCGACAGTCTAGCCGCGCGAGGACGCCTTGAACATTCCGGTAGCTCGCTAACTATTAAAAAGATCAGGCGAGCTTGATGGCGTAGCCCTCTTCGCTGATCGCCTCGATAACCTGCTCGGCGCTCAGCGCACTTTCGACGCCGACTTCCTTCGCCGCCAGATCGACCCGCACGCTGGCGGCCGGATCCTTGCTCTGCACCGCCAGGGTGACGGCTTTGACACAGTGACCGCAGGACATGCCTTCAACAGTGAACACTTGCATGGAATGACTCCTTTGAGTGAGGTTGCCGGCAGTTTCAGGCTTGCCACGATGGCAAGGTCAAGTTCTGCAAAAAACTGCCGGGCTGGCAATCGGCGCCGCGCTCGGCCAAGCTGCACGCATCAATGACATGAATTCAGGAGATTCAGCCATGCGCTGGTCAGCTTTCAGCCTGTTTGGCTTACTCAGCCTCTTTGCCGCGATCCCTTCGGTGCATGCCGCCGGGGAAGATTACGGGGTGCTGATCATTTCCCGCGAGCGCCTGGAAGTGGCGACCTCCTGCGAAATTGGCGTGTATATCCAGGATCAGCTGTCGGCGCGCCTGTTTCAGGAGCAAAGCACATCGTTCAACCTGCCGCCGGGCAATGTCTCGCTGCGCCTGAAACTGCTGCCGGGACAAATGCCGGGCTGCAACCCGGGCATGCTCGCGCCGGGCTCGCAGGAGATCAAACTGCACGCCGGCGACATCCTGAAATTCCGCATCGCGATGAACCAGGAAGGCATGTACCTCAAGCCGACCGGCCTCGGTTACTAAGGCCTGCCGCTCGTTCCCACGCTCTGCGTGGGAATGCCTCTTGTGACGCTCTGCGTCACGCTTTGGGACGCAGAGCGTCCCCGGCTGCATTCCCACGCGGAGCGTGGGAACGATCAGGCGAACAAGCGAGCAGCCGGTGGCGGAAACTGGCGCTTGACCTTGCCAGCATGGCAAGGTTGATCCTGTAGACATCCACTACAGGGAGTACGACCGATGTCCGATTCCATAACGTTCGATCTGCCCATCAGCGGCATGACCTGCGCCAGTTGCGCCGGCCGTGTCGAGCGGGCGTTGAGCAAAGTCAGCGGTGCCAGTGCCGTCAGCGTCAACCTCGCCACCGAACAGGCCCGGGTGCAGGCACCCGGCGACAGCCTGCCGGCGCTGATGGAAGCGGTTGAGCGCGCCGGTTACAGCGTGCCGCAGCAAACCGTGGAATTGAACATCGACGGCATGACCTGCGCTTCGTGCGTCGGTCGCGTCGAACGCGCACTGAACAAAGTACCGGGGGTGAAGAGCGTCAGCGTCAACCTCGCCAATGAACGCGCCCACCTCGAATTGCTCGGCGCGGTCGACCCGCAAACCCTGATCGCCGCCGTGAGCAAGGCCGGTTATTCGGCCAGCCTCTTCGAACTCGAACATCCACAATCCGACAATCGCCAGCAACGCCTGAACCATGAACGCTGGGCGTTGATCTGTGCAATCGCCCTCGCCTTGCCGCTGGTGTTGCCGATGCTGCTGCAACCGTTCGGCATTCACTGGATGCTCCCAGCCTGGGCGCAGTTCGCCCTCGCCACCCCGGTGCAATTCATTTTCGGCGCGCGGTTTTATGTGGCCGCGTGGAAAGCCGTGCGCGCCGGCGCCGGCAACATGGACTTGCTGGTAGCGCTGGGCACGAGCGCCGGATATGGCCTGAGTCTCTACGAATGGGCCACCGCCGACGGGCGCATGCCGCATCTGTATTTCGAAGCGTCGGCGGTAGTCATCGCTCTGGTGCTGCTCGGCAAATACCTCGAAAGCCGCGCCAAACGCCAGACCGCCAGCGCCATTCGCGCACTGGAAGCCCTGCGGCCGGAGCGGGCGATTCAAGTCATCGATGGTCGCGAACAGGACGTCGCGATCAACACCCTTCGCCTTGGCGATCGGGTATTGGTCAAACCCGGTGAACGCTTCCCGGTGGACGGCGAGGTGCTGGAGGGCCAGAGCCATGCCGACGAAGCGCTGATCAGCGGCGAAAGCCTGCCGGTGCCCAAACAGCCGGGCGACAAGGTCACCGGCGGTGCGATCAATGGCGAAGGCCGCTTGCTGGTGAGCACCACGGCGCTCGGTGCGGAAAGCGTGCTGGCGCGGATCATCCGTCTGGTGGAGGACGCCCAGGCTGCGAAAGCACCGATCCAGAAACTGGTGGATAAGGTCAGTCAGGTGTTCGTACCGACCGTGTTGCTGCTGGCCCTGGCCACGCTGATCGGATGGTGGCTGTACGGCGCGCCGCTGGAAACCGCGTTGA
Source organism: Pseudomonas sp. IT-P2 (assembly GCF_949767575.1). Taxonomy (NCBI): domain Bacteria; kingdom Pseudomonadati; phylum Pseudomonadota; class Gammaproteobacteria; order Pseudomonadales; family Pseudomonadaceae; genus Pseudomonas; species Pseudomonas sp. IT-P2. Next base: position 26,536 of record NZ_CATKQA010000004.1, read on the forward strand.
TCAACGCCGTCGCGGTGCTGGTGATCGCCTGCCCGTGTGCCCTCGGTCTGGCGACACCGACCGCGATCATGGCCGGCACCGGCGTGGCCGCTCGGCACGGGATTCTGATCAAGGACGCCGAAGCACTGGAACGTGCCCATGAAGTCAGCGCCGTGGTATTCGACAAGACCGGCACCCTGACCTCCGGCACACCGCGCATCTCGCATTTCAGCGCGATCGACGGTGATGAAAACGCCCTGCTGACAGCGGCCGGCGCACTGCAACGCGGCAGCGAACATCCGCTGGCCAAAGCGGTGCTGGACGCCTGTACCGAACGCGATCTGAGCGTACCGGATGTCAGCGACAGCCAGTCCCTGACCGGGCGCGGCATCGCCGGCAGCCTCGACGGCCGGCGCCTGGCGCTGGGCAACCGGCGCTTGCTGGAAGAAAGCGGTCTGAACGCCGGAAACTTGAGCGAATCCGCCAAGGCCTGGGAAACCGAAGGTCGAACGCTGTCCTGGCTGATCGAGCAAAATCCGGCGCCCCGCGTACTCGGTCTGTTCGCCTTCGGCGACACCCTCAAGCGCGGCGCGCTGCACGCGGTGCAACAACTGGCCGCCCAGCATATCCAAAGCCACCTGCTGACCGGCGACAACCGCGGCAGTGCCCGGGTGGTTGCCGAAGCGCTGGGCATCGAAAACGTCCACGCCGAAGTGCTGCCGGCGGAAAAAGCCGCCACTGTCGCCGAGCTGAAAAAAACCGGGGTCGTGGCCATGGTCGGTGACGGCATCAACGACGCACCGGCGCTGGCGGCGGCCGACATCGGCATCGCCATGGGCGGCGGCACCGACGTGGCCATGCACGCCGCCGGCATCACCCTGATGCGCGGCGACCCAAGGCTGGTGCCGGCCGCGCTGGAGATCAGCCGCAAGACTTACGCGAAGATCCGCCAGAACCTGTTCTGGGCCTTCGTCTACAACCTGATCGGCATTCCGCTGGCGGCGTTCGGCTTTCTCAATCCGGTGCTGGCCGGCGCGGCAATGGCCTTATCGAGCGTCAGCGTGGTGAGCAATGCGCTACTGTTGAAAACTTGGAAACCCGAGGACCTGGAGGACAACCGATGAACATCGGCCAAGCGGCCCGCCACAGTGGCCTGAGCGCGAAGATGATCCGTTATTACGAGTCGATCGGTCTGCTCAAGGCTGCTCATCGCACCGACAGCGGCTATCGCGTCTACGGTGACGATGACCTGCACACGCTGGCATTCATCAAGCGTTCGCGGGACCTGGGCTTTTCGCTGGAGGAAGTCGGCAAACTGCTGACGCTCTGGCAGGATCGCCAGCGCGCCAGCGCCGATGTGAAGGCCCTGGCCCGCCAGCACATCGACGAGCTGAATCAGAAGATCCGCGAACTCGGCGAACTGCGCGACACCCTGCAGGATCTGGTCGAGCACTGCCACGGCGACCATCGCCCGGACTGCCCGATCCTCAAGGAACTGGCGTCGGGCTGCTGCGCGCAACCCGCGCGCGCCTGAGCAGCAGGATTTTCATCGACAGCACTGTGGCGAGGGGAATGCCGTGGAACAGCAGCACCACGGCACCCGGCGCCCACCACTCATAAAACGGTGCGGCGATCAGCATGCCGACGCCGAACCCGGTCATCTGCAACAGCGTCAGGAAACTGAAAATCGGCAGGCGCAGGGGCTCCGGTTCCCGTTGCAGCCGTGACATCAGGCCGACTTCCGAGAACCCGTCGCCCAGTCCGGCCGGCAGCGAAAACAGCAACAGACCGACGACGCTGTGCTGCTGGAACATCAGGATGAAGCCGCAGGACATCAGCAGCACGCCGCCGAAGTAGCGGCGCTCCAGATGAATGTTTTCCGAGCCGTTGAGGCGACTGGCGATCCGCGCACCGAGCAGTTTGCCGGCGGCCCACACTGCGAGCATCAGGCCCAGCGTGGTGCTCGCCGAGTCCGGTGTCAGCAGTTTGGAAATGATCGGAAAACCGACGTTGTGCGCAGCGCTGCCAAGGGTGTCGGCCATGGTCACCGCCAGCATCGCCGCAACTACCGGAGCGCTGCGCAAGCCCTGGACCAAGGCTGACCATTCGCTGCGCTCAGCGCTGGATTCGTTGACGGGCTCCGGTGCGCTGAAGCGCAACGGCGCGATCAACAGCGCCGCCAGCAGATAGGTCAGCGCATTCAGCACAAACACCGTTTCAAAACCAAACCCCGCGACCAGCAACCCGGACACCAGACTGCCGCCGACCATCGCCATGGACGAGGCGGACGTAATCCACGCATTGGTCTTGAGCAACTGCGCCGGCTCGATCAATCGCGGCAACTGACTGTTGAGACCGATGGCGAACATCGAATTGCCAAAGCCCAATCCGAACGCAATCAGCGGCAGCAACAGCGCCTGCTGACTGACCGGCAAGATGAGCAACAGCCCGAGCACAGCGGCGCGCAGCAGATCGAAGGCAATCAACGGCAGACGGCCACTGCATCGACGATAAAACGCCGTGCCGATCAGGCTGGCGAAAATTCCGCCGCCCACCCGACTGGCGAGAAAAATCCCCACGCTCATCGCGCTGTTGCTCAGCAGGTAGACATAAGTGGCCAGCGCAACCATGTTGAGGAACGCGCCGAAATCGGAGATCAGCCGCGCCGTGATGATCAGCCGGGCATTGCGGGAAGTGGTGGTCACAATCAATCCTTGAATGTGTAAAACCCGGCCGAAGCCGGGTTTTCCTTTTCAGATGCTCACTGCATCCACGGTGGCGGAGGCGGTTCGTCGGACTTGCCCTTGGGCTCGTCGTCCGCCGCGCGGATGGCTTGTTTGCGCTCCTCATCCAGACGCGCCGCTTCGATCTCGCGCAACACCCCGCCGACATCGGCCAGGTCCTCGGGATCGTCGAACTCGCCGGTCAGCACGCTGGCCGGGTGCAACGTACCCGCTTCGTACAACGCCCACATTTCCTTGGCGTATTTGGTCTTCTTCAACTCCGGGGCGAACCGGCCGAAGTACGACGCCATGTTGCCGACGTCACGCTCGAGCATGCTGAACGCGTGGTTGTTGCCGGCGGCGTCCACCGCTTGCGGCAGGTCGATGATGACCGGCCCCGTCGGCGTCAGCAGCACGTTGAACTCCGAGAGGTCACCGTGCACCAGACCGGTACACAACATCAGCACGATCTGCGAAATCAGGAACGCGTGATATTCGCGGGCCTGATCCGGCTCCAGCACCACGTCGTTCAGACGCGGCGCGGCATCGCCGTATTCGTCGGCCACCAGTTCCATCAGCAGCACGCCTTCGAGGAAGTCGTACGGCTTGGGCACGCGCACCCCGGCGTTGGCCAGGCGGAACAGCGCCGCGACTTCGGCGTTCTGCCAGGCGTCTTCGGTCTCTTTGCGACCGAATTTCGACCCCTTGGCCATCGCCCGGGCCTGTCGGCTGTTGCGAACCTTGCGGCCTTCCTGATACTCGGCCGCCTGGCGGAAACTGCGTTTGTTCGCCTCCTTGTAGACCTTTGCGCAACGTAACTGATTGCCGCAGCGCACCACATAAACAGCTGCTTCTTTGCCACTCATGAGTGGACGCAGCACTTCGTCGACCAGACCGTCCTCGATCAGGGGTTCAATGCGTTTTGGAGTCTTCATCAGCTTTTATTGTGGGTCCTTTATTACCAAACACGCGAATGTCACTCGTTATACGGCAATCCTCGCATCGCGGGGAGGGGTTGCCGACCTGTGAACCTGTGGATGCACACACTGTGCCGGATAAATCGGCTCAATTCGCCTCTTTATCGACCGCTTCGAATCATAGCCGAGGCTGGCGAATTTATAGGCGCCAGGACTTGAGGGCATTTGCGACAGAATCTGACATCCCGCCGCATACAGCTCGTAAGAATTTTCTCTGCCGGCCTCAATTTCCCTCTCGTGCGGCCGAATTCCTCTGTGACAGAGGAATTTGTCCGACAATCGTTCCAAAAAATCTTCGATGTCGCACCCAGGGAAACGGGTGAGAAATAGGTTTTTCGGCTGCCAATAACCGCGAGTCATCTGCACTGCGTGGGCCTACAAGAAAATCTGGAGCGCGGATGAACATCAAACAGAAGTTGACCTGGGCGTTTGCAATCATCGCCTGCTTGCCCGTGGTGCTGGTCGCCACGCTGGTGGTACTGAACCTGCGCAGCGATGCCCGGGACGATTTTGTCGACAGCAGCGGGCGCGAGATCCGTCAGGTCAGCAATGCCATGCAGCTGTTTTTCGACGGCATCAGCCAGAACGTCGATTACCTGGCGGCGCAGCCGTTGGTGAAGAACGCGGACGGCAGCGTTCGCAGCCGCATGAGCGCCAACGCCGCCGATACCTCCGATGGCGAGATCGACAAGCAACTGTTTGCACTGTTCGAGGGTCTGGCCAAATCCCACCCGGCCTACTCCTACGTCTCCTATGGATTGAACAGCGGCGGCTATGCCTTCTGGCCGGGCGATCCGAAGATGGCCAACTACGACCCGCGCACCCGCCCCTGGTACAAGACGGCCATGGCCAACCCGGGCAAGACCCTGCGCACCGAGGCCTATTACTGGGCTGGCGACGACGCGGTTCTGGTCAGCACCGTGCGCGCGGTCACCAACCAGTTGGGTGCCCAGGGTGGCGTGGTCAACATTGACGTGTCGCTCAAGCAACTGACCGAGATCGTCAAACAGATCAAGCTCGGTGAAAGCGGTTACCTGATGCTGATGGAAAACACCGGCACGGTGCTGGTCGATCCGAAGCAACCGGAGCACAACTTCAAACGACTCGACAGCCTCGGCGACGGCTACGCGCAACTGGCCAAGGCCGGCAAAGGCCTGGTTGACATCGAGCTCAACGGCGAGCGCTACATGGCCAACGTCTGGCCGTCGGAACAACTGGGCTGGACCTTCATCGGCCTGATCAAACAGAACGAAGTGATGAGTTCGGCCACTCAACTGACCTGGCTGATCGCAATCATTGCGGCCGTGCTGGCGGTGTTTTTCGCGGTGGTCGGTGCCAGTTTCGCCAGCCTCATCGTGCGGCCGATCCGCAGTGTGGCCAGTGGCCTGGAAGGCATCGCCCAAGGCGAAGGCGACCTGACCAAGAGCCTCGACATCCGTGGCAGCGACGAAACTGCGCAACTGGCCAACTGGTTCAACCAGTTCCTCACCGCGATCCGCAGCCTGATCCAGCATATCGGCGGCGCGGCCGGGAAAATCCTCGCCACTTCGCAGAGCTCGACCCGGGTCTCCGGCGACATGGCCGAAGCCGCCGGACGCCAGCGCGAAGCGGTGGACATGGTCTCGACCGCGTTCCACGAAATGGTCGCCACCGCTAACGAAGTCGCCCGCTCTTGCAGCCAGGCGGCGGAGTCTGCCGACAGCGGCCAGCGCCAGGCCCGCGAAGGTCAGCAGCAGATCGATGCGGCGGTGCACAGTGTCGATCAACTGAGCCAGGAACTGGAGCAGTCCGCGCAGTCGATGCAGCAACTGGAACGCGACAGCAACGACATCCAGTCGATCCTCGGCACCATCCGCTCCATCGCCGAACAGACCAATCTGCTGGCACTCAACGCGGCTATCGAAGCAGCGCGGGCCGGTGAGCAAGGACGTGGTTTTGCGGTGGTGGCCGATGAGGTTCGCGCACTGGCCAAACGCACGGCGGATTCGACGGCGGAAATCGACGGCCTGTTGGGCAACCTGGCCAAACGCACCAGCGCGGTGACCCAGCAGATGCGCGCCAGTCTCGACGTGTCGCAGCAATCGGTGGCACGCATCGGTGAGGCGCGGGAGAGCTTTGGGCAGATCCGTGAGTCGGTGGATGTGATTCGCGACATGAACACGCAGATCGCGACCGCAGCGGAAGAGCAGCATCAGGTGGCGGAGGACATCAATCGGCATATCAGCCAGATTCATGGTGATGCGCAGTTGGTGGCGGAGCTGGCGAATTCGGCGCGGCTGGATTCGCAGAGTCTGGCGGGGTTGTCGAATGAGCTGGATGGGTTGGTGCGCAGGTTCCGGACTTGAGATTGGGGGCAACCTTAAAAGCCCCCTCACCCCAGCCCTCCCGAAACGTCGGACCGCCCGGGGGGAGAGGGAGCCGAATCGGGGATGCTTTAGAAATCCGCCGACATGAAAGAACGTTGTTGAATCCATAATCGACACCGATCTTTCAGGTCGATGTATAACGCCAGACACCTCGGTCAGTCCCCTCTCCCTCCGGGCGGTCCGACGTTTCGGGAGGGTTAGGGTGAGGGCAAGCTTTTGCTCCTCTAGCGCTCGATGATCGCCGTCACACCCTGCCCCCCCGCCGCACAAATCGAAATCAACCCCCGCCCCTGCCCCGCCGCATCCAGCAACTTCGCCAGGTTCGCCACGATCCGCCCGCCCGTCGCGGCAAACGGATGCCCCGCCGCCAGCGAGCTGCCCTTGACGTTCAGGCGGCTGCGATCAATCGATCCCAGCGGCGCGTCCAGCCCGAGCCGGGTCTTGCAGTACTCCGGATCTTCCCAGGCCTTCAACGTGCACAACACTTGCGCGGCGAAGGCCTCGTGAATTTCGTAGTAGTCGAAGTCCTGCAAGGTCAGGCCATTGCGCGCCAGCAAGCGTGGCACTGCATACGCCGGCGCCATCAGCAGCCCTTCGGCACCGTTGACGAAATCCACCGCCGCCGCTTCGCCGTCACGCAAGTAAGCGAGGATCGGCAGACCACGTTCCTTCGCCCACTCCTCGCTGCCCAACAGCACCACCGACGCGCCATCGGTCAACGGCGTGGAATTGCCGGCGGTCAGCGTGCCCTTGGCACTTTTCTCGAAGGCCGGTTTCAGGGTCGCGAGTTTTTCCAGGGTCAGGTCCGGGCGCAGGTTGTTGTCGCGGGTCAAGCCGAGGAATGGGGTCATCAGGTCGTTGTGCCAGCCTTCGCTGTAGGACGCCGCCAGTTTGTGGTGGCTTTCGAAGGCCAGTTGATCCTGTTCTTCGCGGGGGATGTTCCAGGTCTGCGCCATCAGCTCGCAGTGCTCGCCCATCGACAGACCGGTGCGCGGTTCGCCGTTGCGCGGGAATTCGGGGATCAGGTGTTTAGGGCGCAATTGCAGAAAGGTCTTGAGCTTGTCGCCGGTGGTCTTGGCGCGGTTGGCTTGCAGAAGGATCTTGCGCAGGCCTTCGCTGACGCTGATCGGCGCGTCCGATGTGGTGTCGACACCGCCGGCAATACCGCAATCGATCTGGCCGAGGGCGATCTTGTTCGCCACCAGCAGCGCCGCTTCCAGGCCAGTGCCGCAGGCCTGCTGAATGTCGTAGGCCGGGGTCGCCGGCGACAACCGCGAACCGAGCACGCATTCGCGGGTCAGGTTCATATCCCGTGACAATTTCAGCACCGCCCCCGCGACCACTTCGCCGATGCGCTGGCCGTGCAGGTTGTAGCGTTCGATCAGGCCTTCGAGAGCGGCGGTGAGCATCACCTGATTGCTGGCGGTGGCGTAGGGCCCGTTGGAGCGGGCGAACGGAATGCGGTTGCCACCAATGATCGCGACGCGGCGCAGCTGACTCATGAAATGCTCCTTGTGAAATATCCGGTCTGAAAATCGAGCGCTGAAAACCCGGTCGGGCCACAAAAGCGCCGAGGGCAAACTACTCTGCTGTTCTAGCGTAGGCCTTATTGCGTGGATCGAACGATTGATTGCCCTTCGCAGTCCACACTTTGAACCCCATCTTCTGGAGAGCGTTCCATGTCTGACCGCTATATCGACTTCGCCAACTCGTCCATCGGCCACCGTCTGGTCGGAGCCCTGGGCCTGCCGTCGCCGGTGCGGCTGGAACGCTGGCAGGCCGGGCGCCTGCGGCCGGTGGACGGTGCGCTGCTGATCGGCGGTGGTCCGCTGGCCGAGCGGGTCAGCACCTTCGCCAATCGCCTGACCGACGCGATCTACCGCTACGGCGACCAGCCGGCGACCGCCACCCAATGGATTCCCGGCCATGGCCCGAAACTCAAGGCCGTGGTGTTCGACGCCAGCGATTTGCAGCACACCGACCAGCTCAAGCAGCTGCGCGAGTTCTTCCAGCCGTTGATGAAAAACCTCAACACCAGCGCGCACCTGGTGATTCTCGGCCGCGCCCCGGAAACCTTGCGTGAACCGTTTGCCGCCAGCGCACAGCGAGCGCTTGAAGGCTTCTCTCGCTCGCTGGCCAAGGAACTGCGCAGCGGTGGCACGCTGCAACTGATCTACGTCGGCGAAGGTGCCGAGGATCAGCTCGAAGGGCCGCTGCGGTTTTTCCTCTCGCCGAAAAGCGCGTTCGTCTCCGGGCAAGTGATCCGTCTGACGGCCTGCGCCACCCAGGTCACCGACTGGACGCGCCCGTTGGCCGGACGTATAGCACTGGTCACCGGCGCGGCGCGCGGCATCGGCGCCTCCATCGCCGAAACCCTGGCCCGTGACGGCGCCGAAGTGATCCTGCTCGACGTGCCGCCGGCCAAGACCGATCTCGAAGCCCTCGCCGCACGTCTCGGCGGACGCGCCATCACCCTCGACATCTGCGCCGAAGATGCTGCCGCGCAACTGATCGAACAGCTGCCGGACGGCCTCGACATTCTGGTGCACAACGCCGGCATCACCCGTGACAAGACCTTGGCCAACATGACGCCCGAGTTCTGGGACGCGGTGCTGGCGGTCAACCTCAACGCGCCGCAAGTACTGACCAAGGCCCTGCTCGACAGCGGCACTCTGCGCGATAACGCCCGGGTCATTCTGCTGGCCTCGATCAGCGGCATCGCCGGCAATCGCGGGCAGACCAACTACGCGGCAAGCAAGGCCGGGCTGATCGGACTGGCCCAGGCCTGGGCGCCGACGTTGCTGGAACGCGGCATCAGCATCAACGCCGTGGCGCCGGGGTTCATCGAGACCCAGATGACCGCGCACATCCCGTTCGGCCTGCGTGAGGCCGGGCGGCGCATGAGTTCGCTGGGCCAGGGCGGCCTGCCGCAGGACGTCGCCGAAGCCGTGGCCTGGTTGGCCCAGCCGGGCACCGGCGCGTTCACCGGGCAAGCGCTGCGGGTGTGCGGCCAAAGCGTTCTGGGGGCCTGAACATGAGCATCGAATGGCAAACGCTGCACCAGGAACCGAGCCTGCCGGGGCTGTATGCCCGGGCGGCGACTCGACGCAAAATCACCGGCACCACCCTGCCCGACAGCGGTTTGCGCTGCGCCGTCGAGGTGGATGGCAAACGTCTGGCGGCGTATCGCAAGGTCTGCGGTTTCGCCGATGACGGCCTGCTGCCACCGACCTATCCGCATATCCTCGCGTTCGCGCTGCAGATGCAATTGCTGACGGCCAAAGACTTTCCGTTCCCGCTGCTGGGGCTGATTCATCTGAGCAATCGCATCCGCGTATTGCGGCCGATGGGCGGGATCAGTCGTGCGCAAGTCAGCGTCCGGGTGCATAACCTGCAACCCCATCCCAAAGGCGCGACCTTCGATCTGCTGACCACCCTCGACGATCAACTTGGCCCGTTGTGGGAAGCCGAAAGCCGGATGCTCTGTCGTGGCGTGAAGCTTGAAGGCGAACCGGTCGAACAGGCCTGGGAGCCGGCGCTGCCGCTGATGCAAGTGGCGCAATGGAAGGCCCCGGCGGACATCGGCCGGCAGTACGCGAAAGTCTCCGGCGACTACAACCCGATCCACCTGAGTGCCGCCAGTGCCAAGCTGTTCGGTTTCCCCACGGCCATCGCCCACGGGTTATGGAACAAGGCCCGCACACTGGCAGCTCTGGCAGATCATCTGCCCAAGGCCAACCTTGAGGTCACCGTGCACTTTCGCAAACCGGTGCGCCTGCCGAGCGAGGTGAGCCTGTTCGCCAGCGCTGCCGGTTCCAGCGGTGAGTTACGCCTGATCGGCGCCGGGGATCTGGAGCACATGGTGGGCAACTGGCAGCCGGTAGCCTGACATCGAGGCCGGGAAAACCTGCTCAATTGTGTATATATCACTTAAGTTTTCCCGCGCCGCACAAACATCCCTCGCCGAAACCCAGCCTTGATTTTCAAGGCTTTTTTTTGCGCGCCTATATCCTCGGTATTAGTCGTTAGGCGGCATTCGCAGCCCCCTGCATAAAGGCGTTAATACCAACTTGAGAATGGCGTGGATCCGGCCTTGCGACTGATATGAGCACAACGGACGAAGGCACTGCCGGCAACAGAATCGGCGGGCCATCGAAAACAACAAACGTTGTGACAGGTGCAAGGAATAACGCTCATGAAAACTCAGATGAAAGCTCAGGCGGCGTGGTGCAAATCGGCAACGGCACTGGCCCTCATTCTCTCCCTCGGTCTGGCCGGTTGCAGCAGTGGCGGCGGCGGTCATCACAGCAGTTCCGGCAGTTCTTCCCCCGACAGCTCGACTGCAGGTACTGGTGGCACGGGTGGAGCCGGAGACACCGCGGGCACTGGCGGCACTGGCGGCACCGGTGGTACTGGTGGAACGGGAGGGACAACGGATCCGACCAATCCGACCAATCCCACCGACCCGACGGATCCGACCAACCCAACCAACCCGAGTACACCGACACCTCTGGTTACCACCACCCTGGTGCAGGACGTCGGCAATACCGTCAGCGGCGTCGGCGATGGTGTCGGCCAGGTCGGTGACTCCCTGAGCGGCGTGCCTGTCGTTGGCGGCGTGGTGCAAAGCGCGGCCCGGACTGCCGGCAACGTAGTGACCACGCTGGGTGACGGCGTAGCCAACGGCATCGGCAAACTGGCGACCACCGACAATGGTCTGGGCGTTACCGCTTCGGCGGTCGGCGGCGTGGTGCAGGATGTGGGTAACGGCGTGTCCGACCTGAGCGGCAAACTGGCCACTGCCACGGGCAGCGTCCCCGTGGTTGGCGGTGTGGTAACCAAGGTCGCCCCAGTGCTCAACGGGGTCGGCGAAAAGGTCACCATGCTCGGCGACACCCTCAGCACCGCCACCACCACCGGCCCACTCGGCTCGGTTACCAAAGAAGTCGGCAGCAAACTGGTGCCGGTGATTGCCATGGTCGAAAGCACCACGGACAAACTCGGTACGGCTACAGGGCTGGGCGCGCCGTTGAACGGTTTGGTCCAGAAGGTCGGCAGCACGGTTGACGGCGTGGGTGACAAGGTCACTGTCGCCGGCAACGGCAACGCCCTGACCAACACCGTCGGCGGTGCCCTGAGCAATGTCGGCACTGCGGTCGGCAAGGCCGGCGGGCTGGTAGACAACGGCACCGGTTCGGGAACGGGCGTCGGTGGCGGTCTGGGCAGCAATGGCTTGCTGCAAACCGTCGGCGGCGCAGTCGTGAACGTCGGCGCCGGCTTGAGCAGCGGCAATGGCAGCCTCGCCGCACCGGGTGGTGTTCTGGCAGCGGCCGGCAACACCGTGGCCTCGCTCAACACCGTGCTCGGCGGTTCGGGCTCGCCGATCACCAGCCCGACCACTCCCCTGGCAACCCTGGGCAACAACGTGGGTGCCGGACTTGCGCCAGTCACCACCGCGGTCACCAGCCTGACCCAGAACGTCGGCGCCACCACCGGGCTCGGCACTCCGGTCGCGGGTCTCACCAGCCAGGTTGGCGGCGCCGTCGGCAATCTGGGCAACGCGATCGCCGGCACCAACAGCAACCCGGTCGTGGCGGCGGTCGGCAACACTGTCACCACGGTGGGCAACACCGTCACTGCGGTCGGCGGACTGGTCAACGGTGGCACTGCCACCGGGACTGGCGGCGGACTGGGCGGCGTTCTCGGCGGCCTGACCGGCGCGTTGGGAGGGAACAATCGCTGATTTGCACCTGGCCGATTCGACGGCCGAACCTACAGCGCCTACGCTTGGTTGAGGGCGGAAGATTCCCACGAGTCTTCCGCTTTTTTCTTAGGAGAAACCCTGCCCCGTGCTGCGGGTTTGAACATGGAGTGTCCTATGCGCGTTATGGCATCCCTGCTGTTTCTCAGTCTCAGTTGCACAACCCTCGCCGACACCCTGCCCAGCTTTCTCAACAGCAACGAAACCATTCGCAACCTGCCGGTGCCGAACCTGCCCGCCGACGCCTACCGGCCGAACGCGGCGCCGCTGCAAGTGCCGGAGCCCGGTGCCACGGCCGCCCAGCCGTTGCTGATGGGCACGAAGATTAACCTCGGGACTGTGCAGATCGAAGGCGGCACGCTCTACCCGCTGAACGAACTGGCCGAAATCTACAAACCGCTGATCGGCCGCGAGAGCAGCCTCGCCGACCTGATCGAAGCCACCCGCAACATCACCCGTCGCTACCAGCAGGACGGTTATCTGCTGTCATACGCCTTCCTGCCACAACAGACCTTCGACGACGGCGTGGCGCGCGTGGTGCTGGTGGAAGGCTACGTGCGGGACGTGCAGATCGCGGGCGACGTCGGGCGGGTCAAAGCCCTGCTCGACCGATTGGCCGCCAAGCTCCAGGCCGAACGCCCGCTGACGCGCAAGACGTTCGAGCGCTACACCACACTGATGACCCGCATTCCCGGCGTGACGATCCAGGCCCAGGTGCCGCCGCCCGGCACCACCGACGGTGCAACCACGCTGGTGGCCCAGGCCAGTCGCAAGCCGTTCACCAGCACCCTGAGCACCACCGAAGACAACCGCAACGGCACCCAGGCATTGCTCGGCGTCAGCAGCAATTCACAAACCTCAATGGGCGAACAGTTGAGCCTCAGCGGCCTGTTTCCACCGGGAGATGATCACGAGCATTACTACCGGCTGGACTACAACCAGTTCATCAACGACGAAGGCGCGCAACTGAGCCTGTCGGCCTCGCGCTACCGGGCCGATCCTGGCACCAATGTGCTGTTGAACAACGGACTGGAACTCAAGCCACACCGCGAAAACGACCGTTATTCGCTCGGTTTCACCTTGCCGCTGATTGCCGCCTCGGATGAACTGCTGACTGCCGGATCACGCCTGTACGCCGTCAATGACAAGACCCGCTACAACGTGATCGGCTACCCGCTGAGCGTCGAAGAACGCACCGACATCCGCGCCCTCGCCTTCGAAAGCGACTGGCGCAAGGCCGATGCCCGGCAACTGCGCATTCTCAGCGGCGGCGTGTACCAGGGCTTCGACAGCCTGGGCGCGCACACCAACAACAGCGCCATCGACCTCGATTTTTTCAGGGTGCGTCTGTCGGGGGTGCAGAGCGACAAATTCTTTGATAACTGGCAAGGCGTACTGTCAGCCGCGTTGTACTGGAGCGACGACACCCTGCCCGACAGTGAGCGTGCGGTGTTCGGCGGGCAGAATTTCGGCCGTGGTTATCCCGATGATCAGGCGTCCGGCGACAAGGGCTGGGGCGTGGCTTACGAAATCAACTACAGCTTCAACCGCGACGGCAATTGGGTGCGCATCCTGCAACCGTACTTCGTGCTCGATCGCTCGCGCAGCTGGTTCAATGAATTGCCGGTACAGGCCAATAACCTGTCATCGGCGGCGCTCGGCCTGAGATTCGGCGATGCGAAGTACTACAACATCGCCCTGGAAGCCGCCAAGGCGATGTCGGATGAAGCGCTGGATACGTTCAATCGCCGGCCACGTTACAGCATCAGCTTCAGTTATCAGCTGTAGCACGACCGACCGCTGAATCAGAAGGCGTAGCGCACTTTCGCCGTGAAACCGTCAGCGTCAAAACCGCTGGCGGTCACGTAGTTGTAAGACCCGCCGACGCTCCACGCGCCCATCCGATAGTTGGCGCCCAGACCCAGTTCATAACTGTCACGAACCGGGGTGGTGCCACGGCTGGTGAACGAATCGCCGCCCAGCACGAACGACGACGTGGTGCCGGTCTTGTCGCCAATGACGTCGTGCCAGGCCATCAGCTTCGCTTCGGGTTCGAGGCTGCCGGTGCCCACATCGAATGCCGCCGCCAGACGCGCGCCGACACCCATCTCGCCCACCTCATAGCGCTGACTGCCGACATTCAGCGAAGCCGAACTGCCCTTCTCGCGATAGCTGTCCATGCCCACATTGGCGTAACGCGCCCCGACCTGCGGCTCCAGCACCACATCCGGCATCAGGCGCACGGTGTACCCGGCCAGCGCGCTGACGCCGAATACGTTGCTGTCGTAATCACCCTTGGCGCGGGTACCGGCGATGTAGCGGCGCGACTCGTTGTCGTTCCAGCCATACATCAGCGACGAATCAACGAACCAGTTGTCGTGCGTCCAGTTGCCGTACAGGGTCAGCGCATGGCCGGTGACCTGGGTCTTGTTGCCACGATCGGATTTCACATCGGTGTCGAGGTAGCTGTACGCCAGACCGACCGCCAGATCAGCATTCAACTGGCCATCGGCACCCACGGCGATGCCGTGGCTGTCGGCATCGTAACCACTGACACCACGACGCTCATCCTGGTTGGCGTCGCTGCTCAAGGCTTGCAGCCAGACACCTTTGTCCGTGGCAGCGCCACTGGTACGGGCACGGCTGGAGCGATCATTGATGACGCCCGACACCAGCGTCTGACTGTTTGTGGCCGCGTGAAGCACCCCACGGCTGACATCCGGGCTGAGGGTTTCGGACAACCGCGCCAATTGCGCATCGGTGCTGGCGTTGGCGAACGCCTGGAACACCGGATCCTGCTCATCGAGCCGCGACAACAGACTCGACACGCGGCCCACAACCGTTGCGGCATTGCGACTGCCACCCGCCACAAGGGTGTTTTGCGCCAACACCTCTTCGGACTTGTTGGTCACCACTGACGTGATGTCGCTGCCCACAACCCCAAAACTCTTCACATCCAGCAAAGCAGAGGAAGAGGTCACGGTGAGGTTATTGCCGCCGACCAGACTGCCCGAGCTGATCAGGGTGTACTTCGTACCACCCTGTGTCACACGGAAATCACTGGAGCGCGCCAAAAGACGCAACGTCGCACCCGGCGCGATATCGGTAGTGCCCGTGACCTTCAACACCGGCAACGCCGGATTGGTGTCATTGCCCAGGTACATTTCCAGCACCGAGTCGGACTCTTCCATATCGAAGTCACCGATGATCGTGGTGTGTGGTTTCACCAGCGTCAGCGTCCCGTCCTCGATGGTCACGTAACCGGATTTGATGGTCGAACCGTCGAAAACAGCATCGCCGTCGATGATCACGCCGGACAGACCGATCAGATCCCCTTTGACCGTACCGCCAAAAAAGTCGAAATAGCTTTCGCCGTCATCGACCTGGATTGCCGACGTCCCACCCTCGATCGAACCGGTCAGTTGATAAATGGTAAACGGCAACGCATTGAGAGCCTGACCGCTGACATGCACACCAATCGACTCGCCGTAGATCGTCCCGGAGTTGAACAGATTGAAACCACCCGTCCCCGCCGAAGTATTGAAGTTAACGCCTTCGAAAGTGACGGCTTCGGCGTTTGCTCCGGTGGCGCGAATGGTGCCCGTGTTGTTCACGATGCTTTTGAGAGTGGCACCGTCGAGGAACAGACCCAATGCATCAGGGCCGGCAACATTGATTGTGCCGTTGTTGGTGACTCCAGCCAGCTGGGTATGTACCAACATCACGCCGCCGGCAGTCGCCCCACTGACATCTATCAGCCCGTCGTTGGAAAGCGAGCCGTTGAATGTGCTGCCGATGTCGGAAAGACCGGTTGAGCTGCCGGACCCCGCCAGGCCGTGAACAATAATGGAACCCTTGTTGATCACACTGTAGGCGACAGTGGTTGGCGTCGCACCGGCGGCTCCCAGATTGATACCGATGCCATGATTGGCCCCGTCAATCCGGATAGTGCCGTTATTGCGCAACTGGTCAGCCACCAGCCCCATGAACTGGGCGCCGTAGGTCAAGGTCGACGGCGAGCCGGGAGTGATGATCCCGTTGCCGTTCAGATCGACAAGACCGTAGTTCTGCAGATTGCTGTTCAATGGCCCACCGCTCAGGTCATAACTCAGACTGGCACCGGCAGCGGAAACAACGCAGGCGTGCAGCGAAGCCGCAGCGATGGACAACGCCAGAAGCGAGTGGCGCAAACGATCAGTATTCAAACGAGATTCCCTTCCAAAACATGAAAAACAGTTTCAGCAGGGGTATCGAATTCACTCAGGCATCCCTACCGAACCCACCAGGTCGTCCGGTTTGGGCGCGGGGAATGTACATGAGCCATCATTTCGACACCATCAAAATGTCAAACGAATGGCGTCAATTTCAAGATCGGCGTATTCGAAGTAGAAGCTGCATGAGCACTCAGGAGACATTGACCTTTGGCTTGGGAAACAGATTGTCCAGGGTCTCCAGCAGCCGCACGTGATAGATCGGCTTGCGGAACAGGTCGAGCACCTGCAACCGCAGCATGTCGCTCACATCCTCCATGTCCGCGTGCCCCGACGTCACGATCACCGGCAGATGCTGGCGCGAGGTGTGCTCGCGCAGGCGCTTGATCAGCGACATGCCGCTTTCCTCCGGCATGCGCAGATCGGTGATTACCAGAGCGATATCGGGATGGCGGGTCAGGTGATGCAGGGCGAGTTTGACCGAGGTGGCGGTATGACAGACGAAGCCTTCGCCTTCCAGCAACTCCGCCAGCTCCAGCAACGCGTCCTCTTCGTCGTCAACCAGAAGCAACTGTTGGCGTGAGGAAGAAGACACGTTCATGGGCAGTACCTGAAAGCTGAATGGTAGATCGAGTGTAGCCCGACATCAGCAAGGTGCTGGCGCAACCATGCTGTGGATTATGGCGTTGGCCGGGTTTGCGTCGTGCCGCCCAGTGACACCAGAACGTTGTTGAAGATCGCCAGCATCCGATCACCCAGCGGAGTGACGAAAACGACCACCACCACGGCGACCATGGCCACGACGATGGCGTATTCAATTGCCGACGCACCGTCTTCATGTTTGTAGAGCAGCAAAGCTCTGGCCATTAAATAATCAACGATCATTCGAAACATATGCCCACTCCTTTGCGCTCCTGGCGCCGATGTCACAGCAGCGACAAAGCGTTCGCCGTGCCATTTGAGCATTGTCAACAAACCCCCACCCAACAACTGTAAGAACGGATTAGTCATAAAGGATTAGTCGTTTCGTCAAACTCGGCATTTCGACTGCTGATTGGCCAACACCCATACTTTCGTGGGTTATTTGTCTGTCACTAATGGCGTTTTGGCTTGTTTCAGCTAGCGTGGAAATAGCGAAATAGTTGGATGTTCATAGCTGCCTGATTGCGATGTTCCCTTGGTAGGAAGTGCGGGCTGGTAGTGCAGCAGGAAAGGGAGAGCCGTCATGAACAGTCGTGTGACCATTGGCCTTGCAGCGGCGCTTTTACTGGGGGCCATCGTTGTCGGATATTGGGGGCTGGTGCTCAGCCGGCAACCTGCTCCGGTTGCCGAGGCCCCCGCGCCGACGGTGGTCACCGTCGAAAAAACCGTCGCTGCCGCCGAAGACCAGACCCGCCAGCCGGTCGTGGTCCTGGTGCGTGACGTCCCGCCCTTCACCCCCCTCACTGCCGCCGATCTGGCCGTTGAAAAACTGCGCAGCGCCCCCGCCGGCAGCCTCGGCACCATCGAGCAGGCAGTGGGTCGCACTCCGTGGCGTCACCTGAGCGCCGGCACCTGGCTCAACGAAGAAAGCTTCGAGGCCGGCGGCACACTGGCGCGCATGATCCACAAAGATGAGCGCGCGCTGGCCGTGTCAGTTGATGAAGTGATCGGCGCGGCCGGGCAGTTGATCCCCGGGGATTACGTCGACGTGCTGTTGTTCCTGCGCCAGGACGCCAGCAACCCGCAGCAGTCGGCGCAAATTGTGGTGCCGGCCATGCGCGTGCTCGGTGTCGGCGAACAATACGGCCTGACCAACGACGGTCAACCGTCCGCTCCCGCCATGAGTGCCGACGACAAGATCAAACAGGACCAGCGCCGGCTCACCGCGCGCACCGTGGTGCTGGCGGTGCCTGAACAGTTGTTGAGTCGAATGATGCTCGCCACCCAGGTCGGGACGTTGCGCCTGGCCGTGCGCAGCAGCGAAGAACAGCGCCTGGCCAGGTACTGGGCCGGCGAACGTCAGGCGCCGGACAAACTGGTGGCCGCCAACAGCCAACTCTTCCAGTTCACTCAGTTGGCGCTGGGGACCGCGCCGAAAACCGCGCCCGGCAGCGACCACAACGGTGCGATACGGCCCGCGGTGGAAGTGATTCGCGGCAATCAGACCAACCCACAAAACCCATGACTGAGCAAGGATCCAAGTGCATGCAGAGTCGTTCCTGGCCGACCTTCAATCCCGTGCTCCGGGCCTTGCTGCTGATGGGACTGTCAATCAATGCCGCGCAGGCGGCCACCGGCAACTGCGCGGCCCTCGGGCGCTTGCCGCCAGTGATCGAAATCAACGAAGGCTGGCAGCAGGACATGCAATCACCGGTGGCGATCACGCGCCTGGCCATCGGCGATCCGAAAATCGCCGACGTGCATGCCAATGGCAACTCATCGTTTCTGCTTACCGCCGTGGCGCCGGGCGCTACCAGTCTGATGGTCTGGACCGGCTGCTCCAGCGAGCCGCGCCAGAGCATGGTGTTCGTCAAGGGCGCCGCCACCTCGGCCCTCACCAACACCGGTGCGCTGCCGTCGGATGATGCGCTGTTGCCGTCCCAGGTGCAGACCGACATTCGTTTTGTCGAAGTCAGCCGCACCAAGCTCAAGCAGGCCTCGGCTTCGCTGATCGGCACCCGCGGTAATTTCCTGTTCGGTTCTCCCGGCACCTTGCCGCCCATCGACGGCGTCCCGCAACCGCGACTGCCGGTGGACAACTCGCTGTTCAACTTCTCGTGGATCGGCGGCAAGACCATGGCGATCATCAATGCCCTTGAGGGCAGCGGCTTCGCCTATACCCTGGCGCGGCCAAGCCTGGTGGCCCTCAACGGGCAGAGTGCGAGTTTCCTCGCAGGCGGGCAGATTCCGATTCCGGTGCCCAGCTCCGGCAGCGACAACGTGTCGATCGAATACAAGGAGTTCGGCATCCGCCTGACCCTGACGCCCACCATCATCAGCCACGATCGCATCGCCCTGAAAGTGGCGCCGGAAGTCAGCGAACTGGACCTCAGCAACGCGGTGAACATCGCCGGCACCACCGTGCCCGCCCTGACCATCCGCCGCACCGACACCAGCATTTCCCTCGCCGATGGTGAGAGTTTTGTCATCAGCGGTTTGATCAGTACCAGCAACAGTTCCCAGGTCGACAAGTTTCCGGGGCTGGGCGATATCCCGGTGCTCGGGGCTTTTTTCAAGAGCTCGCAGATCAAGCGCGAAGAGCGAGAGCTGCTGATGATCGTCACCCCGCACCTGGTGCGTCCGCTCTCGGCGGAGGCGCAACTGCCGTCGTTGCCGGGTGAAAAACTGCGCAACTACGACCCGAATTTCTACCGCATGTTTTTCCTGGAAAACGGTAACTTCGACAAGCGCAGCGGGTTGTCCCAATGAGCCAGAGCCTGAGTCAGACCTTCCTCGCCATCACCCGCAACAACACCGACCTGGAGTGGCTGCAAAGCGCGCTTGCGCCGTTGGGCCAGGTGGTCAGTGCCGGTGGCGGCAGCCTCGACGAATTGCTCGCGCTGGTGGACGTCACCTTCGCCAGCCTGGTGTTCGTCGGCCTCGACCGGGAACACGTGGTGGCCCAGAGCGCGCTGATCGAAGGCGCGCTGGAGGCCAAGCCGATGCTGGCGATCGTTGCCCTCGGCGACGGCATGGACAATCAGCTTGTACTCAATGCGATGCGCGCCGGGGCCCGGGATTTCGTCGCCTATGGCTCGCGCTCCAGTGAAGTGGCCGGGCTGGTGCGCCGCTTGAGCAAACGCCTGCCGCCGGTGACCCACAACGCGCAACTGGGCGGCCTGACGGTGTTGTACGGCGTACAGAGCAGTTCCGACGGCGCGCTGCTGGCCAACCATATGGCACTGGTGGTGCAAAAGAGCGGGCAGCAGACGCTGCTGCTGGACCTCGGGCTGCCCCGTGGCGACAGCCTGGCGTTGCTGGGGCTGGAGAGTTCGTTCCACTTCGGCGATGCCTTGCGTCACCTGCGCAGGCTCGACGCCACGCTGATCGACAGTGCGTTCACCAGTGCCGAAGCGGGGCTGCGGATTCTGGCCTACGCCGACAATGACGCCCCCCTGGAAAGCACCAGCGCCGCCGAGCTGTTCATGCTGCTCAGCGCCTTGCGCCAGCACTTCCAGCACATCGTCGTGAACCTCACCGGCCAGCCTGACAGCGAGGCCCTGCGGACCTTTGTCAGCCATTGCGACAAGCTGATCTGGTACACCGACCAGAGCGTGCTCGATTGCCGGCGCAATCTGGCGGTATTCAATCTGTGGCGGGAAAAAGGCATGAAGCTCGATCACGGACGGCTGTTGGTCGACCGCTATCTGAGCAACGTTGCGCCAGATGCGGACACTCTCGGCAAGACCTTCAACCTGGAAGTGATCGCGGTATTGGCCTTGAGTCCGGAGCTGCGCATGAACGCCAAGAACCAGGGCGTCAGCCTGTTTGAACTGGCGCCCAGGGAAAAACTCACCCAGAGCCTGCGGGTACTCGGCGAACGGCTGGCCAAGCGCTCCGAAGGTCTTGCCAAACCCAAGGTCACCTGGTTCGACCGGTTGCGAGGCACCTCATGAGCCCGGAAAAACTCTTCGGTGCGCCGGCGCGAGGCCAGTCGGGCAATGTTGACCACGAAGGCCTGAAACTGGTGCTGCATCGCTACATCATCGATGCCATCGAGGAGTCCGGGAAAAACCTGCTGGAAGGCTCGCGGCAGTTGCTGGCGCAATTTGTGACCGACAAGGTCGCCGAATACATCGCCCGTCTGCACCTGGCGATTTCCCGTTACGAGATGGAGCGGCTGGGGGAAGAAATCGTCGATGAGCTGACCGGCTTCGGTCCGCTGGAAGTCTTGCTGCGCGACACCGCCGTCACCGAAATTCTGGTCAACGGCCCGCACCGGGTATTCGTCGAGCGCGACGGCGTACTGCATCAGAGTGACCTGCGCTTCATCGATGCGCACCACGTCGAACGGGTCATGCAGCGCATTCTTGCGCCGCTCGGTCGGCGGCTGGACGAGTCTTCGCCGATGGTCGATGCACGCCTGCCGGACGGTAGTCGGGTCAACGCGATCATCCCGCCGATCGCCCTCGACGGCCCGTGCCTGTCGATTCGAAAATTCCGCAAGGACATGCTCAAGAGCAGCGACCTGATCGCGATGCAGACCATCGACCTGCCGATTTTCGAGTGTTTCCAGGAGGCCGTGGGCAAGCGCTGCAATATCCTGATCAGCGGCGGCACGGGCACCGGCAAGACCACGCTGCTGAACATTCTCAGCCAATTGATCAACCCCCACGAACGACTGGTGACCATCGAAGACGTCGCCGAACTGCAACTCGGCCACCCTCACGTGGTACGCCTGGAAACCCGGCCGCCGAATGCCGAGGGCCATGGCGAGGTCAAGGCCAGCGACCTGATCCGCAACGCCCTGCGGATGCGCCCGGACCGGATCATTCTCGGCGAAATCCGCGGCGTCGAAGTGCTCGACGTGTTGACGGCGATGAACACCGGTCACGACGGCTCGATGAGCACGGTCCACGCCAACAACGCCCAGGATGCGTTGCTGCGCCTGGAAACCCTGGTCGGCCTGACCGGCCGCACGGTGGCCGAACGCACCCTGCGGCAGATGATCTGCGCAGCACTCGACGTGATCATTCAGTTGACCCGCATGCCCGACGGTCGCCGCTGTGTCAGTGAAGTGGTGGAAGTGGTCGGCGTGCGTGAAGACGTGTACGTCACCAACACCCTGTTCCGTCTGGATCGACGCACCGGTTTCGGCTTCCTGCGCGAAGCGGTCAACCCGGCCGGCGACAAGTTGCGGCACGAGTCGAGTCTGGGCTGAACGCATGGAGCCTTCGTCATGATCGGACCGGTGATCCTGATTGTCCTTTGCCTGTTGCTGCTGGGGTTGTCGATTCGCCTGTTCCTGCAGGGCGTGCGCAAGACTGCCAACGAACGGGTGCTCTCTCGCCTCGCCGTCGGACAACCGCAAGCAACGGCCGAAAAAAACTCGTGGACCGGTCTGGAGCGGATGTTCCTGCGGGCAGGCCTTGGCCGGCCGAGCGAGCACTTCGGGCTTTGGCTGTCGTTGTGGGTCGTGGCCATGATGCTGGGTTATCTGCTGGCCGACTGGATCGGTCTGTTGCTGCTGATACTGGCGCCGCCGCTGATTTTGCGCTTGTACATCGCCTGGCTGTATCGACGCCGGCTCAATCGGATGATCGAACAGTTACCGCAGTTGCTCGACCACACCGTGCGCAGCCTCAAGTCCGGCCGGACCCTGAGCGATGCAGTGATGGGCGGTATCGAGGCCAGTGAGGACCCGCTGAAAGCCGCGATGGGCCGGGTGCAGCGCAACGTGCAGTTGGGGGTGAATCTGCCGGACGCGGTCAGCGATTTCGCCGAGCTCTACGAGCAGGACGAACTGCGCATGTTCGCCCTGGGCCTGAAGGTCAACCATCGCTACGGCGGCAACGCCAGCGAATTGCTGGAGAACCTGATCAAACTGATTCGCGAACGTGACCAGGGTGCCCGGCAACTGCGCGCGCTGACCGGCGAGACCCGGATGACCGCATGGGTGCTTGGATCGCTGCCTGTGATTCTGGTCAGTTATTTCATGCTGACCAATCCCGGCTACATGCTCGGCATGTGGAACGACTCCGGCGGTCGAACCATGCTGATTGTCGCGGTGGTGTTGCAGGTCTCCGGTTGCCTGGCGCTGTGGCGCATGCTGAGGAGTGTCTGACATGCTGATGCTGGCCAGTCTCATGCTGTTGCTCGGGGCGCTGTTGCTGGTCGGCAATCACCTGCTGACCGAGCGGCGTCGGGTGCGTCAGGTCAACCAGCGCCTGCAGGGGCATCTGGTGCGCGAGAACCGTTTCGGCAACTGGCTGCGGGCACTGGGCAGCAGCCGGTTCGGCCAGCGCTCTGTAAGCATCGACAGTGAAACCCAGACCCTGCTCAGCCGGCTCGGCTGGCGCCGGGCCAGCGAGCGCTCGCTGTTTGCCGCCTGCCAGATCGGCACGCCGCTGCTGACGCTGGGGCTGGGCGTGTTTCTGAAAGAGGTGTTTTTCCCCCTCGCACCCAACGGCTGGCTGGTGCCGATGATCGCCACCGGCGTTGGCTATCTGCTGCCCAAACGCCTGCTGGCATATGCCGCTGCCCGGCGGCAGAAAATCATTGCGGTGGAAGTGTCGACGTTTATTCCCCTGCTGCGAATCCTGTTCGAGTCCGGCATGGCCGTCGAGCAGGCACTGCGTGTACTCAGCAGCGAGGGGCAAAAACTGCTGCCGGAACTGACCGGCGAACTGCGTTTGATCCTGGCCCGTGTCGACTCGGGCCTGGAACTCGGACAAGAGTTGAACAAGGCGGCCGCGATGCTGGCGGTGGATGAGTTCACCGACACCTGCGTGATCCTGCAACAACTGATTCAACAGGGCGGCGGCGCGATGAAATCGTTGCTGACGCTCAAGCAACTGCTGGATGACCGACGCCTGACACGCTTGCAGGAATACATCTCGAAGATGTCGGCGAAGATGTCGGTGGTCATGATGCTGTTGCTGTTCCCGGCCTTGCTGATCGTTTTGGCGGGACCCGGTTTTACCGCAATCACCCGGGCGTTTGCGTCCTGACAATGAAAATGACAATGGCGATGGAGAGCGATTTGATGAAAGCACTGATGGTCATGGCTAGCCTGTTGCTGCTCGGCGGTTGCGCAACCGACGGTCAGGCACCGTGGACGACGATGCTGGCGCCGGCCAGCTGCAGCAAGTTGAGCTCCGAACAGGAGCTGTCGCTGAACCTCGCCGATGATCTGGTCAACGACGGCAAGCTGCACGCCAGCCTGGCCAATCTGCAGAGTCTGCCCGACAACCTCGTCGAGGTGCGGCTGCGCAAGGCCAAGGTCTATCGTCTGCTGGGACGCAGTGAAGCCGAGCCGTTGTATCGCAGTCTGCTGGGCACATGCCTTAACGCCGACGCCGAACATGGCCTGGGCCAGTTGTACGCCGCCCGTGGTGACAACGGCCAGGCGCAGGCCCACCTGCAACGTGCGGCGCGGCTGGCGCCGACCAATGAAAACATCCGCAATGATCTGGGCGTGGTGTACCTCAATCAGCTGCGGCTCGAGGACGCTCGTTTCGAGTTCCTGACCGCCATCGAGCTGAAGCAGAACAATCAGTTGGCGACGCTGAATCTGGTGACCCTGCTGCTCTACCAGAACAACTGGCAGCAAGCCGCCGAAGTGGTCAGCCGCGCGCACCTGACCCCGGAGCAGTTCAGCGATGCCCAGGAGCGTGCGGAGAAACTCAAGTCGCCGGTCAGAGCCAGACCCGTCGCTGGCAATCAGGTCGCGGTGGCGATTGATCCGCAACCGGCGATCAAGTGAGCCTCAAGGAGATGCCATGAACACGTTCAAGACCCTGTGTTGCCTGAGCCTGTTGAGTCTGCCGCTCGGCGCGCTGGCCATCGACGCCGGCCCGGCCTCGGCCCAGCAGCAGGAAACCGAAGGCTGGCTGTTGCTGCAAAGCCGCAACAAGGCCGCGTCCCCCGATCCGCAGGCGGCCACGGCCACCGAGCGTGAGCTGGCGATGCAGCGCTGGTTGAAGAAGTACAAATATGAAATCCCCGATTTCTACGACCCGGATGCCGGGGGCAAGATCGAGACAAATAACTGATTCGGGGAGACACCATGGCGTCTGTCCCGGTCGGCCCAAGGGCCGCCGGGGACAACAATCAGTGCGCCGTAACCCGCTGCCGCAAGGCCGCCGAACTCGGAGACAAGGCCAGCGCCAACTGCGTGCGGTTGTGCATGTGGGTCAGGCGCAACACCTGCGAAACGTAAAGTTTTACGGTGTTTTCGGTGATGCCCAGCTCACAGGCAATCTGATAGTTGGTCTGTCCCTTGCCCACCAGGCGCGCCACGTCCAGTTGCCGTGGCGACAGCTGATTGAAGATCGACGGGATTTCCAGCTCACCGGCCTCACGGTGCGCCTCATCACTGACGGGCGCCGGCGCGCGACGCACCTTGTCCAGATCCTGATAAAGATCATCGATGGACGACGACAGGTCCTGAAGTTTTTGATTCAGATGGCCCAGTTGCAGGGTTTTCTGCCGCTCCTGCAGCACCGCTTCCTGGCGTTGCAGGCCTTCGAGCAATTCATCCAGATTGACCGGTTTCTGGTAGTAGTCGGCAATCCCGGCGCGCAAGGCCTTGATCACGTCCTGCTTGTCGGCGCGGCCGGTGAGCATGATGGCTTCGAACGCCCGGTGTTTGCCGGCCAGCCGTTGCAGTTCCTGCACCAGTTGAATGCCGTCCATGTCCGGCATATGCAGATCGCACAGCACCAGACCGATAGCAGTGTCGCCCGTAAAACGCTCGATCGCCTCTTTGCTGGACTCGCACGGAACACAACGGTAGCCGCTGCTCTCGAGAAATTCACAGAGTTCTTCGACGATCAGAGGCTGATCATCGACAACGATGACTTTTACCGCAGATGTAAGCTTGTTCACGTGCCACTCCATGCCCGGGCCAAAAACTGACCATTCCTGTACTGTCAGCCGCTGGCTGTATAACTCGTTATTTTGAAGGTAGACCCACTTTCCGACTATGTACATAAGACTAGTGGCGCTTGGCGACTAATGGATCCAAGGTAGTGCAAGCACAAATCCGATCAGCACAAACGGCGCAAATGGCAGCTTTTTTGACACGGATGGCGCCATATACCGAAGTCGGTGCCTAAGCCCTTGACTCATATGCAGCCAGACTCTTGGCGCAAGCAGAATCCAGATCAGGCTCGCCGCACCGGCGCCGATAAAAATCCCGAGCAGCGAGACGCCGTCCGTCGCAAGACCAAGAGCTGTCATTAGTTTCACATCACCGGCGCCCATTCGGCCCATGAAATACCCGGGCAACGTGAATGCCAGGGCCACGACACAGGCCCAGCCTCCCTGCCCGGCTTCGGCGCCCATCCAGGTGGTACCGAAAGACAGCAGATAGACCAGCGCGAGAGTCCCGACGCCCAGCGTCAAAACGTTGGCAATTCGTCGTTGCCGGGCATCCTGAGCCGCGCACGCGGTCAACCAGATCAGAAGGACAAGGCTTTGCATCCGGTAAAAACCGTCCGTTTTTGCTGAATGATTCTATGCTGATACTACGCAGTGACTGTCAGGGTAGACGCACGGATGAAAACCGGCTCTCGGAAGGCGCAAAAAGGCGCGGTGGCGATTGAATTCGCCTTGGTGTTCGTGATCTTTTTCGCGGTGTTTTATGGCCTCGTCAGCTACAGCTTGCCGTTCGTGCTGATGCAGACGTTCAACCAGGTCACCGCCGAAGCCATCCGCCGCGCCGTGGCGGTCGATCCCGCGGTTCCCAACTATGCAAGCGTGCTGGTCAGCACTGCGAATGCCGCGTTGACCCAGCAATTGTCGGCGCTGCCGTCGTCGCTGAACGTGGTGGTCGGCACGGACACGTCAACGGTCTACGACCCGGCCCAGGGCACGCTCACCGTCAGCGTCAATTACCCGGTGAGCAAGCTCAATCAGGTCATCCCCTTTCTGGTGTTGCCGGGCGTCGGCGCTGTCCCCAGCCTGCCCGCCAACCTGACCGCCATTTCGAGCCTGAAATTTTGACTCCGGGTGACAACCTGCTCGGCCGCCTGCTCAAGCGAAGTATGGTCGCCAGCGATTTGCCGGACGTGCTCGGGACCCCGTTGACGGGCCTGCACATCCACCTCGACAGCGACGGCGGCGTGTTGCAAATGGCCGGCCCGCTGCGCCTGCTGCTGGCGCAACAGACGCCCCGCGACAAACCGTTGCCGTTGCACGACTACCTGCTGGCGCACTGCACGCTGGCGATCGAGGGCCGCCCGCAAGACTGGCAAGGCCAACTGCTGGATCTGGATTTCCCCGGCCTTGGCGACCAGACCTTGCACCTGCGCGGCTGGGTCCAGCCGCTGGGCGATGGCTGGCTGCTGCAACTGATCGACATTGCCGACCTGTTGTCCGAACGCCAGCAAGCGCATCAGCGCGAGGCGTGCCACATGCTCGCCGAGCAGATCAGCAAACAGTTGCGCAGCTGCAGCCTGGGACGGTTGCCGATGCTCGTCAGCGAACAATTGCAGGTGATCGCCCAGCGCTGGCAGATCCCGTGCCTGGCACTCGCCCTGCTCGATGAGCAGGAACAGGGCTGGCAGATCCATCAGCAGTTCCACGCCCATGACGCCCCGGCGCTGTGGCATGACGGCCAGCGTCTGGGCACGCCACTCGACAGCCTCAATGGCACCGGCCCGCAGCGCCTGGGTGCGCACTACGGCCAGTACGAACACTCAAGGGTCCAGGGCCTGTTCGGCAATGCCGAAGGTTTTGCCGTGCCCTACAGCGATGATCGGGGCGTGATGGCGTGGCTGCTCTGCGGTTTTTACGCGGTGGACAAGACCGCGCCGTATCTGGCCGATCGCGACTGGCTGATGCTGGCGGGCGCCCTGGCCGGGCCCCTGCTCGGTCGCTTGCGCGAGCAGCAGCATCAACTGCAACTGGAACGGCTGGAGTCGTTGCAGACAATGCTTGGCACAGGCTGGTGGGAAATCAGCCATAGCGAGCAGATTCAACTGGCCCCGACGCTGGCCGCCATCCTGCAACAGGTCAGCTCGACGCTGACGCTCGAGGCTTGGCTGAGCCTGATCCATCCCGCCGATCGCGAAGAAGTCCGCAGCCGGCTGCAAGCCCTGCAGATGCAAGGGGAAATCCTCGACCTGTGCGTGCGCCTGCAGCCTCGCGATGCCAGCCAGACGCCAGCGTGGTATCGCCTTCAGGGTCAGGTCACCGGCACCGGCGAGCACCGGCGGCTGGTGGGTTTCATGCTCGACATCAGCGACATCAAGAACCAGCAGCAACTGGCCGCTGCGGCCCATGCGCGGCTGGACAACCTGATCGCCAGTTCGCCGGCGGTGATTTATGTCCAGCACTACGCCGAAGGCGCCTTGCTGCCGGCGTTTTTCAGCGCCAG
The DNA here is from genome assembly GCF_949767575.1 of Pseudomonas sp. IT-P2. NCBI lineage: Bacteria > Pseudomonadati > Pseudomonadota > Gammaproteobacteria > Pseudomonadales > Pseudomonadaceae > Pseudomonas > Pseudomonas sp. IT-P2. The sequence continues at coordinate 54,578 of NZ_CATKQA010000004.1, forward strand.
CCTGCAACCGCTGCTGGGCTGGAGCCTGGAAGACTGCGATGCCAGTGCGCTGGCAGAGCGGATTCACCCGGATGACCGTACCCTGTATTTCGAGCGAACCCGGCAACTGCTGCGCGAAGGTTCGGTGCGCGCCCGCTATCGGATGCGCGACAGTCGCGGCGATTATCACTGGCTGCTCGACGAAGCCCGGCTGTTGCGCAATGACCTCGGTCTGCCGGTGGAGGCCGTCGGTTTGTGGCTGGACGTCACCGAAGCGACGCTGGCCGCCGAGCAGGTCAGACAGAGCGAGGAACGCTACCGGATTCTGGTCGAGGACTCGCCGGCGATGATCTGCCGCTATCGCCCGGATCTGATCCTGACGTTCGGCAACCGGCCGCTGGCGACCTATCTGGAATGCGCCCCCGAAGCCCTGGCCGGGGTCGATCTGGGCAGCTGGATGTCCGACGTTCAGCGCGCGGCCTTCGTTGAGCGCCTGGCGCAGCTGACTCCGCAATCCCCCGTCAGCACCGCCGAAATCAACCTGCAATTACCGGGGCGCGAACATGCGTGGTGGGTGTGGTCGGATCGCGGCGTGTTCGATGAGCACGGAAAATTGATCGAAGTACAAGCCGTTGGCCGTGACAACACCGAAGTGCGCCGCTCTCAACAGCAGCTCACGCAAAGCGCAAAAATGGCCACCCTTGGCGAAATGGCCACCGGCCTGGCCCACGAAATCAATCAGCCGCTGAACGTCATGCGCATGGCCATCGTCAACGTACGGAAGCGCCTGAGCAACGGCGATGCGCAGATCGATTACCTGACCGACAAACTCAATCGCATCGACGCCCAGGTGCAGCGCGCCGCGAAAGTGGTGGACCACATGCGGGTGTTCGGTCGCCGCTCCGAGATCGAGCAGCAGCTGTTCAACCCGGCCAGCGCCATCGAAGGCACGCTGTCGCTGCTGGCCGAAGGCATGCGCGGCAAAGGCGTGGATCTGCGCATCAGTGAAACCGCATTCGAGGTTCAGGTGCGCGGGTACGTCGATCAGCTTGAACAGGTGTTGATCAACCTGATGGTCAACGCCCGGGATGCGCTGCTGGGCAAACGCGAGTCCGATTCAGCATTCAAGCCGTGGATTTCGATCTACGCCGAACGCGACGAGCAGAACGTGCGACTGTGGGTCGAAGACAACGGCGGCGGTATCGACCCGCGTCTGCTGGAGCGGATTTTCGAACCGTTCTTCACCACCAAACCGGTGGGCGTCGGCACCGGCCTGGGACTATCAGTGAGTTACGGGATCATCGAGAACATGGGCGGGCACTTGAGCGTGCGCAACTCGGCGGACGGTGCACGGTTCTGCATCGAACTGCCGATCGCCCCTGACGACTAGATCACCAGATAGGCCTTGCCGGTCTGGCCACAGGTCATGTTGGCGCCGACATCCACATCCATCAGGTTGATCCCCAGCCCCTTAAGCAAATTGTTCAGCAGCGGATCCAGCAGCGGACTCACCAGATTGGTGATCACCGGTTGCAGGATCGTCGTGACATCACTGATCAGGCTGGCGACGCCGGTGACAATCGCCCCCAGCGGGTTGCTGCCTTGGGGTTTGTAGACGATCAGATTGATCCCGGCGAGGGTGGTTGCCAGGCTGTTGACTATGTTGGTTGAGGGCGCGGCAGCAATCACGCTTGGCGGCAGTTTCAGGTTGGGCGGTGTGGCGAACGGATTACCGCTGGAAAACACCAGGTTCTGGGTGTTCTGCGCCACGCTGGTGTTGACCATGATCGCAATGCCGCCGGCGCCATATGGCACATGAGTACTCGGGTCACAGCTGCCGATCCCCAGAATCTTGTGGCAGGTCACCGTACCCAGATCCACCAGCGGCAAGGGTGTAACGGTGGGTTGGGCGGCAGAAGAGAAGGCGTTGGTCGGGTCGATCCTGCCCAGTTTGAGATCGGCAATCGAGGTCATGGTGCGGGCCGTCAGGCTTTTGGTGCCGGCGTTGCCGGTCGGACAACTGTAATCGGTGACATAACTGACGGCACCACCGGCGTCCAGGGTGATGTCGATCTGCGGCGAGGGCAACAGCTTCGGGTCCAGTTGCTCACAACCGGCACCGAGCAGGCAGCCGGCCGAATTCAGTGTGGCGACCAGATTAAGGCTCAACAGTGCATTGAGGGTCGGTGTCAGTGTGCCAACCAGTCCGAGTACCGCGTTGGCCAACCCGGTCACCCCGGATAACACCGGCAGATTCACCGAAAGCAGCGTGCGAATCTGCGCGGTGCGCACATAGATCCGGTTCGGCCCGGTGGGATTGGCCCTGGCCAGTGCCGGATCGCCAATGGCGGAAAACTGCGGCGGCTCGATGACTTTGACCCGCACCGTGACATTCGCCAGCCCCAGCACGCTGATCGGCAGGGTCGCGGCCACCGCACTTTTGCTGTTGGCCAGTTGAATCACGCCCTGGACCAGTTGCAGCAACTGCAGATTGGCATCCAGCCCGGCGGCCGTGGTGCCGGTCTGCAATTGCAGGATGTCGCCGAGCTTGACCGGCGCGGCATTGATCGCCGCCACTTGCAGTTGGCCCAGCGCGGTAATCACTTCAGCAGTGGCGCCGTTGAGCTGGACCGCCGTAATCGCGGCCTGGATCAGTTGCGTCACCGTGGCCTGGGTATTGAGCAACTGGCTGTAATTGCCCGCAGCCACGTTGAGGTTGATCGCCAGTTGATTCAGGTAGCCAAGCAGGTTGATGTCAGTGTTGAGCAGGCTTTCCCAGCCCAAGGCTGTCAGGTTGACGTTACCGCCAAGCAGCCCGGAAAACAGTGGATTGAGGATGTTCGATTGCGCGGTGCTGATGCTGGTCAGGTTACTGCGGATGTTCAACTGAGCGACGGTCGGCTTGGGTTTGGCCGCCACCGCCGAAGCGTAAAGCACGGTGTTGAGACTGACGGGTGTGCCACTGAACAACGCCTGCACACCGCCGGCGAAACTGGTGGTGACGGTACGGTTGGCCGCGACCTTGACCGCCTCTGATTGCGTGGCGTCCACCGTAAAAGTGCGCAGACCGGTGGCGGCTGTCGCCAACTTTCCGCAATCGATTACGAGCACGTTGTTGGCATTGGCGACAAACCCGTTGCGTGTCGCGCTTTGCCCGGCGTAACTGGCGGCGGTGAGCCCCGGCAGGCAATTGCCGCCACGGCTGACGGCTTCGAGGGCGGCGGTGTCCACCAGGCGCTGCAGTTTGCGTTGTTCCATGTACAAGCGGCCGCTGTCCACGACCAGCAGCATCAGGACCAGCGCCAGGCTGAGGGTGGCGGCCGCCATCAGGCCGATGGCTCCCCGCTGCCGGGCTGGCCCCCTGCACTGCGAATGACGCGACATGGCGCACTCCTTTGCCGGCGCACGGCCGGGCGCAACCTCCATGGATGGGTATGAGTGTAGACAGGCGCAGGCAACACTGCTGGCAACGCGCCATTTTCACCCGCCCATAAAAAACGGGAGCCATTTGGCTCCCGTACTTTTTCAACAGACTCAACGCGGTGGATAGTTGGACAGAATCCGCGCCACGGTTTCACGGATGGCATTGCTGCGATCCGCCGGGTTCGGCGTGCGGCTGAGTATTTGCTCGTCGCTGCCGCGCCACACCAGTTTGCCGTCCTTGCCGTCGAGCAGATCGACCTGAATGGTCGCCACCTTGTAGGTGATGTTGCGGGTTTCGTTGTACATCGGCGCGCCCCAGTAACCGTTCCACGGGCCACCCCAACCGCCGCCGTAGTTGGTGGTCACCTGTTGCTGGCGGTCCTCGACGATCAGGTAGGTCTGCACATTCAAATCACCTCGGGTGCCCGAGGCGGCAGGGCGCAGGCCCCGCTGATCCAGTTGGTCGGCGACGGCCTGGCGGATGCGTTGTTCGGTCAGGTCGCTCTTGATCCGTGGATCATCGGGGCGGTATTGCAGGGCGGGGTCTTTCCAGCTCCAGCTGCGGTAAGCGGCAAAGTCGCGGCTGGCGTCGAAATCATGATTGACCTGGTTCGAGGCGCAGGCACTGAGCAGCGCGGCCACGACCAGTAAAGCAAGACGGCGGAACATGGTTTTTCTCCGGTGGAAGACATGAACCTGAGGGCGCCTTCATTTGCAGAAGGCTAACCGGGAGGATACGCCGACATGGCCTTTTCGACAGCCTCCCGAATCGCATCGGTGCGATCACTTTGCGTGCCCTGGGTGCCGGTTTCGGCGCTGGCGCTCCAGACCGGCTGACCACTGCCGGCGTCGAACAGATCGACCCGCACCACCACGACCTGTTCCTGATAGGTCCGAACGATCGGCACCGTGTTGTACATCCCGTAACCGCGGCCGTAACGGTCATAACCGCCGTATCCGCCGCCGTAGTAACCGTAATCGTCCTGCACCTGACGCAGGCGGGTTTCCAGGCTCAGGTTGGCACTGACCAGCAGATCGGCCGGGCGGTTGTCATGCAGCGGGCGCAGACCGCGCTGGTCCAGCGCACTGCTGACGGCTTCGGCCACTTGCGCCGAATCCGCCCAGGCCGTGCCCGGTGGGAGTTGACCGTTGAGCCATGCCCAGCTGCGATAGCGCCCGTAATCCCGTGGCGGCGCAGGATAAGCGCTGCGGTCGAAGGTGGTCGCCGCTTGCGGTGGGGCCGGCGGCAACGGTCGCGACTGCGCCACATAAGGGTTGCTGCCCTGGCAGGCGGCCAACCCCAGACAGATCAGCAGTAACCCTGAATGACCTTTCATATCTCGCTCCGATCAGATCGGCCGGCAGATCCAGTGCAAGTAGCGCCCAAGCCCGGCGAAGCTTGGGTGACGACGGTGGGCGAGCTCCATCTCGAGCAAATCAATCAACTCGGCGCGGGCCTGGAATTCCATCGGCATGTAATCGTGGAAAACCCGCACCCCGCTCTGGGTTTCGACCTGCCACAACCCGGCGAGTTGCGTCGCCAGTTCCCGTGGATCGAGTGGCTGCTGCGGGGTCAGGCTCTGCTTTTCGCCGGCCAGGTCGTTCCTGCGCATTTTCTTGAAATGGCCTTTGAGCAGGTTCCGGTAAATCAGCGCATCGCGGTTGTAGAACGCCAGCGACAGCCAGCCGCCAGGCTTGGTCAACTGATGCAGCACCGGCAGAATCGCGTGGGGCTCGGCCAGCCATTCCAGCACCGCATGGCACAGCACCAGATCGTAGGGTTCAGTGAGCTGGCCGAGCAGTTCCTGCCAGGGCGCCTGAATGAACGTCGCGCTTTGCCCGGCTTCGGCAAAGCGCTGGCGGGCGCCTTCGAGCATCGGTTCGGCCGGCTCGGTGAAGGTCACCTGGTGCCCGCGCTCGGCCAGCCACAGCGACATGTGGCCCAGGCCGCCACCGATATCCAGCACCCGCAACGGACGATCCGGTAAGGCTTCGGCGAGGTCGGCCTGCAACACGGCGAGGCGGATCGCGCCTTTGGCGCCACCGTAGATTTTTTCGGCGAAACGGGTCGCCAGCTGATCGAAATGACGGTCGCTCATCAGCTGAACCGCCGTTCGCTGTCGGCGAGTTTGCTGCGCACCACTTCATTCATGTCCAGCCCCAGTTCGCTGCACAGCAGCAACAGATAAAGGACGATGTCACCGACTTCCTGCCCGGCGTGGGCGAGTTTGTCCGCCGGCAATTGGCGGGACTGGTCTTCGGTCAGCCACTGGAAGATTTCCACCAGCTCGGACATTTCCACGCTGGCGGCCATGGCCAGGTTTTTCGGGCTGTGAAATTGCCGCCAGTCATTGCGGTCGCGAATGGCGTGCAGGCGTTCGGTCAGTTCAACAAGGTTCATCGGGCTCTCCTGAAGGCGTATAGCTTCGGGGGGATGCGGAGCGAAGGCAAGCGCCAGTCGCCCGTTAAAACCCTCTATGCTTGCAGGGAACTCGACCGCACCGGCTGCGGCCCAAGGCTCAGCTCTTTCATCAGGAAACAGACATGCAGGTAGAAAGCTTTTTCGAATGGCTGGGCCAGGCGCTCGGCTCGATCATCCGCTTCATCGTCGATGGCCTCAGCGGCCTGTTCAATCTGCTGGGCAACGCCGGGGGCAACTTTGTCGACGGGCTGTCGAAGGCGCTGGGCATGGACACGTCGATCATCAGCATCATCGCGCTGATCGTCGGCCTGATGCTGTTGTGGTCGGCGATCCGCGCATTCATGAATGCCTCGATCATCGCCGGGATCATCTGGTTGCTGCTGGGATTGTGGCTGCTGAGCTGGATCATTCACTGACGCCTCCCGTTACAATGCCGCTCCCCAAGGAGCCCGCATGTCCAACCTGATCGCCGACTGGCGCGACCGCCCGACCCATCACCGGGTCTGGGCCCTCGCCGCCCCCATGATCCTCTCCAACATTTCCGTGCCGCTGGTGGCGCTGGTCGACAGCACCGTCATCGGTCACCTGCCCCACGCTCATCAACTGGGCGCTGTGGCGGTTGGCGCCAGCCTGTACACCTTTCTGGCCTGGGCCATGGGTTTTCTGCGCATGGGCACCACCGGTTTCGCCGCCCAGGCCGCCGGGCGCAGCGACGGCGCGGCCTTGCGGCAGATATTGCTTCAAGGCCTGCTGCTGGCGATGGGGCTGGCGCTGCTGCTCGGAGCGCTGGGCGTACCACTGAGCGGGGTCGCGCTGCACTTCATGCAACCGTCGGCGGAGCTGGATCAGCTGACCCGTGACTTCTTCCACACCCGCCTGTTCGGGCTGCCGGCGGCGCTGGCCAGTTATGCGCTGGTCGGCTGGTTCCTCGGCACCCAGAACGCCCGGGCGCCGCTGGCGATTCTGCTGAGCACCAACCTGATCAACATCGTGCTCAACCTGTGGTTCGTCATCGGCCTGGACTGGGGCGTGGTCGGTTCGGCCCGCGCATCGGTAATCGCCGAATGGAGCGGCGCCCTGCTCGGCCTGTGGATGACTCGCAGAGCCTTGCGCGCTTATCCCGGTCACATCGCCTGGGCTGCTCTGAAAGTCTGGCAGAGCTGGCGTCCGCTGTTGGCGGTCAACCGCGACATTTTCATCCGCAGCCTGGCTCTGCAATCGGTGTTTTTCCTGATCACCGTGCAGGGCGCGCGACTCGGCGATGCCACGGTCGCGGCCAATGCGCTGCTGCTCAACGGCCTGCTGCTGACCGCCCACGCACTGGACGGACTGGCCCACGCCGTCGAAGCCCTGTGCGGCCACGCCATCGGCGCCCGTGATCGTCTGGCCCTGCGCCGTTCGCTGGTGGTTGCCGGCGGCTGGTCGTTGCTGGCGAGCCTGGGCTTTGCCGCGCTGTTTCTGTTGGCCGGCCACCTGTTCATCGAAATGCAGACCGACATCCAGAGCGTGCGCGAAACCGCGTTCATTTACCTGCCCTACCTGGCCGTGCTGCCGTTGATCGCGGTCTGGAGCTACTTGCTCGACGGCCTGTTCATCGGCGCCACCCGCGCCCGGGAAATGCGCAACGGCATGCTGGCGACCGTGATCCTGCTGCTGCCTGTCGCTTGGGCGCTGCAAGGTCTGGGCAATCACGGCCTGTGGATTTCGTTCCTGTTGTTCATGGTGCTGCGCAGCCTGACTCTCGGGGGACTGGCGTGGTGGCTGCGACGCACCGATGGCTGGTTCAACGGTGCCGCTCACTGAAGCGATGCTTCATGACGGATCGTTCAGCCAGCGCCGACGCAACAGTTCGAGTCGTTCTCGCGGAGTCAAACCTTGCGGCAGCGGCATCAGCTCGGCACGCGGATGCAGCAAACGCAGCCACAACCAGTCGTCCAGCAGCGTCTGCTCGCTGAAGCCCAGCGCCAGACCTTGTTCCTGAAAGGCTGATATCAGCCGAAAGTTGTTTCCCGTCGCCTGACTCCAGCGCCAGACATGCTGATCCAGCAGGCAACGATGCAATCGTTCTCGCTGTTGACGGGTCAGGCTTTGCTCGATGCGCAGGGGCTCCACGGCCAGCCCCGGATTGCGCAGTTGCTGCCAGCCCTGACTGCCAGCAGCCAGATCGGCCCACGTGCCGCCGAACCAGCGCAGCCATCCGATCGGCCCGAGCCAGCAGCTCAGTTGCCGGGCATCGCAGGCATCGAAAAAGTAGCTGGCGGTCTGCCGATTGTAGAAATTGAGCAGTGCCCGGTGATTGAGGCCGATGGACACGGTCAGCATCCGCTGCAAGTGTTCGCGCAGTGTCTGCGCCGAGACCTCGCTGCCCAGCAGCAGCCCTTGCCAGGTCATGGGATCGGTGTGGCAGAGCGCCGATAGCGCCGGGCAATCACGCAGGTCGATCAGCCATGGTCCTTGCTCACTGACCGGCTGAAACTCGGTACCGTCAAACAGCTGCAGGCTGTGCACACTGGAGAATCCCTGGCGTAAGACCTTCACTGCCTGGGGTGCCTGTGCGATGTCCAGCAACAACCACTGCGCATGTTGCCCGGGGGCCGCGACGCTCATCTTCCGTCGCTCGTTTTGAGCCCGGCGACCAATCGACAGCTGCACAGTGACGCCGCGCAATGGCGATAACTGCCGCCCCCCGGTATCAGGCACAGCAACAACAAAGGCTCGGCCGCTTTCAACCATTGAGGCAGGCCCGCGCTTTCCAGACGCTCGGGCAGTGCTGACGGTGGATCATCCTCGATGGCTTCGGTGAGTGCCGGAACCTGCAGGACGCCACTGATCACGGGTTGCTCTGGGTCACCTTCCAGAAAGCTCACCACCACCTCTACCCCGTCCTTGAATGATGCCATCGGCGTATCGGCCAACGCCGGAGCCAGCGGCAACCAGCAGTGGCTGGGGCGGGCACCTTCGCCCTGATAAAGCCAGTCGAACTGAACGGCCACCGGCCGCACGGCATCAGGTTGCTCTTCCTCGACCGACACTACCCACGCACGCTGCGGGCTGCACATGCGCGCCCCCTGGTGGTCAATGGATGACTTGGGCACCGACAACTGGTCAGCGGCAAAAATCCTGTTGCTGTAGGGCGGCTCGAGTGACTGATCGGCCCGATGCTCGATTCGGCTCACCAGCCAGTGCGCATTGACGTCTGCCAGGGGCTGGCCGGAAATCGTCAACCAGTGACCACTGCGCAGGGTTGGCGAATCGGAATGCCCCTGCGCCGTACGTGTGCGCCGCGAGCATTCTGCGTTCAGCCGCACATGTTCGCCCAGTTGCCAGCGGCTCACTGTCGGCGACGGCTCTCCATCCTCGCTCTCGCATCGCAGGTTTCCGGCGCGTGGCAGTAGGGCCGGGTCATCCCCGAACACCAGGCAATGCCCCCGGCTCCCATGTTCGAAGTGATAGTGAATGCGTGCCTGCCCACACAACCGTTGCACCAGTTGCAGATCCGACTCGCCGTACTGGGTGCAGAATGTCCGGGGCGGATACACACCTTGCAGATCGAACCGGCGCCAGTTGCCACTGATGCCGTGCTCTCTGAGTACCTGATCAAGAATCTGCGGTACCGAGCGGTCACTGAAGATGCGTTGGCTGTAGCGCAGGCCCAGACAGCTCAACCGCGGCCCCAGCCGCGCCCGGCACAACCGGGCGCCGCGTCCTTGCTCATGCTGGACAAGGCTGTGCAACTGTCCGTGAACACCATTGCCACAAGGCCCGAAACACAGGTGCGCCGATCGATACATCAGTCCGGCCAGGTCCAGGTGCGGATCATCGACCAGCACATCGACTTCGAACGCAAAAGGCTCGCTGATGGCTTCGCAACCCGTAAATGCCAAGACTTCAAGCGAGTCGGACAGGCCCGCTACATCGAGACGAAACGACGGCTCGTCGGCTGGATCGAACATGGGGGGATTCTCTACAGGGGGGCGGGCGGGGATTCTCGCCGAGACCCATGGCCGAGTAGAGAGCCGAACTACAAATTCGGAAATGACCTACGCGAAAAGCAGACGACGTCACTTTGCTGGCCTGGAAGCAGGCCGTTTCGCGAAGAGAAAAAGAAGCGTCTCACCCGGTTATCTGAAACGTCCACGGTGGGCGGAACAATTTCAGACAACCAGATGAAAGCGGAACCTGGCCTCAGGAAGACAGGTAGGAAGAGCGGGTCAGACCCAGGCGCAACGCATCGAGGAACTGAGTGCGCTCGCTGGCGCTGATGCGGGCACTGGCGCACTTGTCGCGGTAGTGGGTCATCAGCTCTTCCGGCGACAGGTGCACGTAACGCAGCATGTCTTCGATGGTGTCGTGGGTTTCAATGCCGGCGTGATACACGCTGCCATCGGCGTTCTGATAGATGTTCACCGAGTCGGTGTCACCGAACAGGTTGTGCATGTCGCCGAGAATTTCCTGATAGGCGCCGACCAGGAACACCCCCAGCAGGTAATCTTCACCTTCGTTCAGCGCATGCACCGGCAGGCTGGTCTCGATGCTCTGCTCGTCGACATACTGGTTGATCTTGCCGTCGGAGTCGCAGGTCAGGTCTTGCAGAACGGCACGACGCAGCGGCTCCTCATCGAGACGGTGCAGCGGGATGATCGGCAGCACCTGATCGATCGCCCAGGTGTCCGGAAGGCTCTGGAACACCGAGAAGTTGCAGATGTACTTGTCGGCCAGCTTGTCGTTGAGTTCGTCCAGCACCTGACGGTGCGAACGCTGACGTGCCTTCAGCGAGTTGTGCAGGCGACGGCACACCGCGAAGTAGCACTGTTCAGCCAGGGCTTTCTCGGCCAGGGTCAGTTTGCCGTCGGCGTACTGGGCGGCCACGTCGCTCATATAGTGGGTGGCGCGCCAGTAGGTTTCGGTGACCATTTCGATGTCGGTCGGGCCCAGCAGGTCAACCAGCCACTGCACGGTTTCCGGCAGTGCTTCCTTGTTCTCGATCAGCGGGATTTCGTCGTTGTGTTTCTCGACGTCGGTCACCTGCACCACCAGCATCGCGTGGTGCGCGGTCAGCGAACGACCGCTTTCGGAGAAGATGTGCGGATGCGGCAGCGCCTGCGCATCGCAGAACTCCTTGAGCATGCCGACCACGACACCGGCGTAGTCGTCCATGTCGTAGTTGATCGAACTGGCGTTGCGCGAGTGGGTACCGTCGTAGTCCACACCCAGACCGCCGCCGACGTCGATGTGATCGACCGGCAGACCGAGGTTGCGCAGCTCGCCGTAGTAACGGATCGCCTCCTTGAAGCCGTGCTGGTAGTCAGCGAGGTTGGCGATCTGCGAACCCATGTGGAAGTGCAGCAGGCGGATGCCCTGATCCAGGCCGGCCGCGCGGAAACGCTCGACCACCGATAGCAGTTGCGCCGCCGACAGACCGAACTTGGACTTCTCGCCACCGGTGTCCGCCCACTTCGACGACGCCAGCGACGACAGACGCACGCGCAGGCCGACCTGTGGCTTGACCTTCAGCGAAGCCGCTTCTTCGATCACCAGACCGACTTCGGACTCCTTCTCGATCACGATGAATACATTGTGGCCGAGCTTCTGGCCCATCAGCGCCAGACGGATGAACTCGCGGTCCTTGTAACCGTTGCAGACGATGGTGCCGCCCTTCGGCGCCAGCGCCAGCACGGCCAGCAGCTCGGGCTTGGAGCCGGCTTCCAGACCGATCGAAACGTTCTGGGTGGCGATGATGTTCTCGATCACCGCTTCCTGCTGGTTGACCTTGATCGGGTACAGCGCGGTGTATTTGCTCTGGTATTCCAGACGCTCGATGTTCGCATCGAAAGCGCCGGTCAGCTGACGGACGCGGTCTTGCAGGATGTCGGGAAAACGCACCAGCAGCGGCAGGGACAAGCCACTCTTGCGCAGTTGGTCGACTTGTTCGAACAGATCGATAGGCGAGCTGCTCGGGCCGTTCGGACGAACTTCGACGCGACCGGCGTCATTGATCGCGAAATACCCGGCCCCCCAATGGCGAATCCCGTAAACACTGCGGCTGTCCGCAACTGTCCATTGGCTGCCATCGTCTTTGCGTGTGCGTCGTACGGACATCGAAGTCCCCTATAAAGAAGTCATAGTGCGTCGCCTGATCGCAGGCCGGCGCAGTCTAAAGAATGAAAATGACGGTTCGTCAGCGGGGCGGTAGACCGCGCTGACAGCGTTGAGTTTAGAAACCGGTCATGAACAGGCTCTGTGAAAACCATGGAAACGACGTCAGGCCCAGGGACTCTGGAGCTGAATCAAGCCGCCGGTGGGTTTCACAGAGGCTGCTAGCCGCCGGACTTCTTCGCTTTGAAGCCGTGCTTGACCAACTCGGCCAGGAGCAGCTCGACATGGTCGCCCTGGATCTCGATGATCCCGTCTTTCAACGCACCGCCGGTGCCGCAACGCTTCTTCAACGTTGTCGCCAGCTCCTTGAGTGCGTCTTCGGCCAGAGGCACGCCGGTGATAGTGGTCACCGTTTTGCCGCCACGCCCCTTGCTCTCGCGGCGCACACGGGCAATGCCGTCGCCGGCGGGGATCACGGTTTGCTTGCAGATACAGGCGTCCACCGGCTTGCTGCATTCCGGGCAATGACGACCTGCGTCGGTGGAAAATACCAGGCCGCCCAGGGCGGCGAAGGATGCGGCTTTTTTGGCCACCGGCAATCCTCTCGGGAGGACAAAGACTGATCGCAGCCTTGGGCAAGGCTATCGACCGCGAAGCCCCACTCAGGCAGGGGCAGCGCTACTGCACCGGTTCTTCAATAAAAGCAGGCCGGTGCAGCTTGAAAAGGTCGCGCAGTGTAACGGCAAAAACGCCGATTGCTAAGTGCCAATCGGCGCCAATTTATGTGTTCTTTGCGACGTTGCTTTGCTGAGCCTTCAGATAACGTTTCAAGGCTGCCAGAGAGTCCGGGCAATAAGGCTTTTGCCGGATTTCCTGCATGACCTGTTCGACCGGAATGAAACGCGCTTCGAGCACCTCTTCCGGCTGCAGGATCAACGGGCCATCCCACACTGCCGAAAACGCCGAACACCACAGGCGATTGCCGGTGTCTTCGAAGTAGAAATGGTCGTGGGCCGTCAGCTCTACGCCACTCACGCCCAGCTCTTCTTCCAGCTCACGGGCCGCCGACTCGGCGTAGGTCTCGTCTGCCTGCACCATGCCGCCCGCCGCCACGTCCCAGTAACCGGGATAAATGGCTTTGCTCAACGTGCGCCGATGCACGCAGAGTTCACCGGCGGAGTTGAACAGCATGATGTAGGTACCACGGCCGATCAGTCCGCGTTCTCGCAGGTCAGAACGCACCAGGGCGCCGAGCAGGTTGTCCTGCTCGTCTACCCAGGCGATCTGTTCGGCATCCGAGGCGGCGCGGTGGGCCGCCTCTCTGGCGCTCTCGTCCATGACTCAGCCCTGATTGAGCAGTTGACGCAAATCGATCACGGCGGCGTTGGCCCGGGAAATGTAGTTGGCCATGACCAGCGAGTGGTTGGCCAGCACACCGAAACCGCTGCCATTGAGGATCATCGGGCTCCAGATCGGCTCCTGGGAGGCTTCCAGTTCGCGGATGATCTGACGCACGCTGACGGTCGCGTTCTTCTTCGCCAGCACGTCGGCGAAATCGACTTCGATCGCGCGCAGCAAGTGCGACAGCGCCCAGGCCTGGCCACGGGCTTCGTAGAACACGTTGTCGATCTGCATCCATGGGGTCTCGACGACTTCCTCATCGACCTGCGGCACTTCACCCACCGCCGGCACTTCGGTTTTCAGCGCGGTGTTGAGCTTGACCCGGCCAACGCTGGCCGACAAACGTTGCGACAGCGACCCGAGACGGGTGCCGACATCACCCAGCCAGTTGTTCAGGTTGTCGGCGCGGGCGTAGAACAGCGCGTTTTTCTGGGTCGGGTCGGACAGGCGCGCCTGATAACGGCTCAGGGAGTTGATGCCTTCCTGATATTCCGACTCGCTCGACGGCAGGATCCAGCTCTTGTTGTCGAAGTTGAAGCGCGGCTCGGCCTTGGCCAGGTCGGCGTCTTCAGCCGATTGCGACTGCGAGCGGGCGAAGTCCTTGCGCAGGGCACGGGTCAAATCGCGAACCTGCACCAGCACGCCGTATTCCCAGCTCGGCATATTGTCCATCCACAGGCCAGGCGGGAAACGGTCGTTGGAAATGTAGCCGCCCGGCTTGTCGAGCAAAGTGCCGGCAACGGTTTTCAGGGTTTCGACGGTGGTGTAGCCGACCACCATCTGCTTGCCCTCTTTCTCGGCGGCAACCTGAGCGTTCTGCGCCACGGGAAACAATGCCGGCTCCTGGCTCCAGTACCAGCCCAGGCCGATGGTCACCAACAGGTAAATGGCAACCAGCGTGGCCAGCGCCCGGCTGAACAACAGCCCGCCGACATAGCTGCGGGCGGCCGACTTGGGCTCGGCGGCACGTTCAGGCGCGCTGCCCGCGCGGTTCTTCCAGTCCAGCATGGCGATATCCTTTCAATCTTGGGTTCAACGGTTCGACCACAACCATACAACAACGTGCCTCGACCGGGCACCCGTCAATATTGACAGGCGCTGCCTCGCCACCCGACACAAGGCCGGGACAGACCGCCCTAAGGGATTCCCCGATAGCGAATTCATCGCCATTGCGCTGCCGATACCCGCAACGGGACAGCACAAAGACCCTGCCATCCCTTCCCCGCGCTCCAGTAAATTCATGGTTGCGCAGATTGGCAAATGCCCGGTAGATGGGGACTTCCCGGACGATCAGGTTCAAATTGAAACCCGGCAGTCAGAAACTGAATGATGTTGTACCGCAGATTATTGACGTACGACACTCATGTAAGGGAAAAGAGGTGCTAGCATAGAGCCACCAGTCGATCTCAGCATGCACCCTAACTAGTAGTCAGGATATGACCGAGCCAGAAGACCCCAGCCGTGAGCGCCTCAAGCACCACTTTGCCCAGCGGGTAATTCATCAGGCACGTCAGATTCTTGAGATATGGCAGCGCCTGCAACGCAGTGAGTGGTCCACTGCCGATCTCGCCGAACTGAGCGAGGCCAATCTGCGCCTGCTGCGTTTTGCCGAGCGTTTCGAACAGCCCGAACACACGCAGCTGGCCCGCCACATCAGCCAGTCGCTGGAAGCGGTGGACGCCAATCGCGGACGCCTGAGCAGCGGCCTGATCACCGATCTCAACCGTCTGATGCAGCGCTTGTCGCGCACCGGGCTGCGCCATGGCGATCAGCTCGATCAGACCTTCCTGCCGCCCCTGCGCAAACCGATCTACGTGATGCTGCAGGATCACGACCGCGCCGAGCGGCTGGCCAAGCAGCTGGAGTTTTTCGGTCTGAGCGCTCAGGCGCTGGACAGTGTGTCGGCGTTTCGCTCCTCGATGGTCGAGCGCCTGCCGGCCGCGATTGTCATGGACGTGGATTTCAGCGGTGCCGGCGTCGGTCTGAAGCTTGCCGCCGAAGCCCAGCAAGGTCTGGAAGAACCGCTGCCGCTGCTGTTCTTCAGCTTGCACGAAACCGACACCCCGACCCGCCTCGCGGCGGTGCGCGCCGGTGGCCAGGAATTCCTCACCGGCACCCTCGAAGCGTCGAGCCTGCTGGAGAAGATCGAAGTCCTGACCTGCGTCGCCCAGTACGAGCCCTATAAAGTGCTGATCATCGACGACTCCCGCGCCCAGGCCCTGCACACCGAGCGCCTGCTCAACAGCGCAGGGATCGTCACCCGCACCCTGATCGAACCGATCCAGGCCATGGCCGAGCTGGCGGACTTCCAGCCGGACCTGATCATCCTCGACATGTACATGCCGGCCTGCACCGGCACCGAGCTGGCCAAGGTTATCCGCCACAACGATCGTTACGTCAGCGTGCCGATCATTTACCTGTCGGCCGAAGACGATCTGGACAAGCAGCTCGACGCCATGAGCGAGGGCGGCGACGACTTCCTGACCAAGCCAATCAAGCCGCGCCACCTGATCACCACCGTGCGCAACCGCGCCGCCCGTGCGCGCAATCTCAAGGCACGGATGGTCCGCGACAGCCTCACCGGCCTGTACAACCACACGCACATTCTGCAATTGCTCGAAGACTGCTCGTTCCGCGCCCGCCGCGAGAACAAGCCGTTGAGCTTTGCCATGCTCGACATCGACCACTTCAAGCGGGTCAACGACAGCCACGGTCACCCCATGGGCGACCGGGTAATCAAGAGCCTGGCGCTGTTCCTCAAGCAGCGTCTGCGCAAGACCGACTTCATCGGCCGTTACGGCGGCGAGGAATTCGCCATCGTCATGCCCGACACCGATATAGAAGCGGCGCACAAAGTGCTCGACGAAATCCGCCAGCGCTTTGCCGAGATCCACTACCCGGCCCAGCCACAGGATCTGTGGTGCACCTTCAGCGCCGGGGTGGTGGAGATGCACGACGACTCCGACAGCTTGATGATGGCCAGCCAGGCCGACGAGGCGCTGTACCGCGCCAAGGGCGAAGGACGCAATCGGGTGCAGACTGCTCGCGACTCAAAGCAAAGTGCCACTTTTTCATCGGAATCGCCCCAATCGGTCATAACCCTGTAACAGAACCGCAATAAATTCAGGCGCTTACCATTCTGCCGTTGGTAGCCGTCATGCGCCTGAAGTTGCTCACCAATCTCAATACTCTGTTGCTGGTCGCCGTCTGCGTGGCCCTCGGCGCCACGCTGTGGTGGTCGCAAAAAGCCCTGGAACGCCCGTATCTGTTGATGGAGCGTTACCTGGGGCTGTCGCAGCAATTTCAGAATGACGTGGCACGCAACGTCGGGGATTACCTCGCCAGCGGCGACGCCCTGCGCCTGAGCAGCGCCAGCCAGGCCATCGATCAGTTGCAGAAAGAACTCGACGAGCTGCCGCCCGCGCTGGCCGACACCTTGCGCCCGAGCCTCACCGGCCTCGATGAATTCAGCAAGACCGACCTGCTGGCCGCCGGCAAACTGGCCGGCGATCCGCAGGCCCTGCTGTTGCAGGCCGAACGCGAATTGAGCGCCAGTCTCGACCAACTCAGCACCTACGCCGGCGGCAACGCGACCTACCTGACACCCCTGCTGATTGCCTCTCAACATCTGGGCAAACTGTCGCTGGCCCGGGACAAGCTGGTCAGCAGCGGACGCAGTGAACTGGCCGCCGATGTCGAGCGCGAAGTCAGCAACATCCGCGCCCAGGCCCAAACGATCGATGCCCTGCCCTTGCTCGGTGTGGTCGCCAGCAGTGAGTCCGGCAGCGACGACTTCGCCGCGCTGATGGGCATCGAAAGCACGGAAAAAGCCGCTGCCGAAGACGCCGGCGTCGGCCTCAAACGCGAGCTCAACAGTTTGCTCGGCCGTTACCCGGCGGAGCTGGCGCGCACCCGCGAGCAGATCCAGAAACGCACCGACCTGAGCACCGCGACCCACCAGAAAATCGCCGCCGTACAGCAAGCCATCGCCGGCCTCGAACCGGTGGTACGCGCCCAGCATGGGCAGATCCAGGGCGAAGTGCGGCTGATGCAAGGCGTGATGATCGGTCTGATTCTGCTGATCGCACTGCTGATCGATACTCTGCAGCGGCGCCTGGCCCGCACTTTGACCAACCTTGCCCCGGCGCTGTCGACCTGGGCCGAAGGCGACTTTAGTCGCGACATTCATCTGAGCAAGACCAACCGCGAATTGCACGACATCGAAGCCTCGCTCAATCGCCTGCGCGCCTATCTGGTGGATCTGGTCGGGACCATTCGCGGCAATGCCGAGCAAGTGGCCGGCAGCAGCCGCACCCTCGCCGAGCTGAGCAATGACTTGCACAGCGGTGCCGAACATCAGGCCGGCGATACCGCGCTGATCCGTGATTCCCTCGGCGAACTGGAAGCGACCATCCAGCAGGTGGCCGGCGATGCGCGCCAGGCTGCCGATGCCAGCCGCCATGCCGGACTGGCCGTCGAACACGGTCAACAGGTGATCGGCCAGAGTCTCACCGGCCTGCACGCGCTGGTTGGCGAAGTGCAGGGCAATGCGCAAATGATCGAACACCTGGCCGAAGAGTCGGCGACCATCGGCGGCGTGCTGACGGTGATCCGCTCGATTGCCGACCAGACCAACCTGCTGGCGCTCAACGCGGCGATCGAAGCCGCCCGCGCCGGGGAAATGGGTCGCGGATTCGCCGTGGTGGCCGAGGAAGTGCGCTCGCTGGCGCAACGCACCGCCGGCGCCACCGCCGAAATCCAGACCCTGATCGCCGGCCTGCAAACCGCCGCCCGGCAATCGGTCGAGGGCATGCGCGCCCAGGTCGAACACGCCGAGGCCACGGCCAATCAGGCGCAATCGGCGGATGGTGCGCTGGACAGGATTGTCGGCGCGATCCAGACCATCTCCGACACTGCGATCCGCATTGCCGAGATCACCGCGCAACAGAGCGGCGCGGTCAGCGAGATCCGCGATCACAGCGAGCGGATTCACCAATTGGGCGGGGACAATCTGCTGCGTATTGGCCAGGGTCGCGAGCAAGGCGAGAACCTGCTGTTGCTGGGCGGTCAGCTGCACACCGCCGTGCAGGCGTTCCGCGTGTGACACACAGCGCAGGGCCAAGTCCGCTATCATTCCCGCACCTTTGATTCGCGAGATTGTCATGCGCCGCCTGCTCTGCCTGCTGTTTTTCGTCTTCGCCCTGCCGGCCGGCGCCGCCGGTCTGTTCGACAGCAAACCCAGCGCCACGCTGGGCTCGGTCAACAACAGCGCCGATTTCCTGCCGGTGCGCGAAGCCTTTCAACTGAGCCTGGTCGAGAGCACACCGCAATCGGTCAAACTGCGCTTCGTCGCCTCCGAAGGCTATTACCTCTACCGGCATCGCTTCCAGTTTCGTGCCGAGCCTGCAGAGGTGAAACTCGGCGCCGCACAACTGCCGCAAGGCGAACAGAAACACGACGAGTATTTCGGCGACGTCGAGGTCTACCACGGCATTCTCGATGTAGAACTGCCGCGCAATGATTCCCGAGCGTTCACGCTGGCCGTCACCTATCAGGGCTGTGCCGACAAGGGCTTGTGCTATCCACCGGAAACCGAACGCCTGAGCATCGAGGGCAACGCAGCGCCAAGTGGTGCGTCCGCGCCGGTAGCAGGCTGGGACTGGCGTGATCTGGCGCTGTTTTTCCTGGCGGGCCTGGGCCTGACCTTCACGCCTTGTGTATTGCCGATGCTGCCGATCCTGTCCGGTGTGGTGTTGCGCGGGCAGGTCGGCGGTTTGCGTGGCTTCAATCTGTCCCTGGCTTATGTGCTGCCGATGGCCGCGTGCTTCGCGCTGCTGGGGGCCTTGATGGGGCTGTTCGGCGCGCAACTGAATCTGCAGGCACGGCTGCAATCGGCGTGGGTGCTGGTGCCGTTCGCGATGTTCTTTGCGGTGTTCGCGCTGGCGATGTTCGGCGTATTCGAGCTGAAACTGCCGCACTTCATCAGCAGCCGCCTCGACCGGATTGCCGGGCGCACTGAAGGCGGCTCACTTTGGGGCGCGGCGGTGTTGGGTGTGGTGTCGAGTTTGCTGGTATCGCCGTGCGTTTCCGCACCGCTGGCCGGCGCGCTGCTTTATATAAGCGCCAGCGGCGACGCGCTGGGCGGCGGCCTGAAGCTGTTCATGCTCGGCCTGGGCATGGGCGCGCCGCTGCTGTTGGTGGCCACCGGCGGCGCAGCGTGGCTGCCGAAAAGCGGGCCGTGGATGATGTACGTGAAGAACGGCATCGGCGTGTTGCTGCTCGGGCTGGCGATCGGTTTGCTCAGCCGGGTATTGCCGGGGCAGATCACGTTGCTGCTGATCGGCTTGCTGGCCGGCGGTGTCGGCCTGTTCCTCGGCGCTCTGGAATTCGTCTACAAACCACCACGCAAACGTCTCGGCCAGTTGCTCGGCATGTTCCTGCTGTTTTATGCACTGGCCTGCTGGTACGGCGCGTTCAGCGGGCAGACCGACCCGTTGAATCCAATAGCCCCGGCACGCCTTGCCGACAGCGGCTCGACCGCGCAAAACAGCGGTTCGTGGCAGACCGTCAGCACCCCGGCGGAACTGGATCGGGTACTGCTCGAAGCGAAAACCGCCGGCACCCCGCTGCTGCTCGACTGGTACGCCGACTGGTGCATCAGCTGCAAAGTCATCGAACACGAAGTACTCAATGACGCCACAGTCGTGGATCGGCTCAAGGGCTATCGGCTGATCCGCTTCGACATCACCGCCAGCAACGCCGAACAGCGCACCCTGCTCGACCGCTACAGCCTGTTCGGCCCACCGGCGCTGATGTTCTTCGGCAAGGACGGGGTGGAACGTCGCGATGTGCGGGTGATCGGTGAGATCAACGCCAGCGACTTCGCCGAACGTGTCGCCAAAGCGAATGACCGGATTTAATCAGTCAGTCACATATTTTGCGCAAACATCGGACATCGTGCTGGCTATTGCAGAGAACTGGACAGTCACAAAGTCTTTGCGGCATAGTCGCCGGGTTCTGACGAAGGCTCACCCATAACAAGGAACACGCAGATGGCAACGCTACTGGTGCTGCACGGCCCCAACCTGAACCTGCTCGGCACCCGGGAACCCGGGACCTACGGGTCGACCACCCTGGCGCAGATCAATCAGGATCTGGAACGCCGCGCCCGTGAAGCCGGCCATCATCTGCTGTATCTGCAAAGCAACGCCGAGTACGAATTGATCGATCGCATCCACGCCGCACGCGGCGAGGGCGTGGACTTCATTCTGATCAACCCGGCAGCATTTACACACACAAGTGTCGCATTACGTGACGCGCTGCTGGGAGTGAGCATCCCATTCATCGAAGTGCATTTGTCCAACGTGCACAAACGCGAACCTTTCCGCCATCACTCCTACTTCTCCGACGTAGCGGTAGGAGTGATCTGCGGCCTTGGCGCCAGCGGTTATCGACTGGCCCTGGAGGCTGCACTAGAGCAGCTTGAACACCAAGCTAAACGCCCCTGACCGACCCTTGGGAGTTGATGATTCATGGATATCCGTAAAGTTAAGAAACTGATCGAATTGCTGGAAGAGTCCGGCATCGACGAACTCGAGATCAAGGAAGGCGAAGAGTCCGTACGCATCAGCCGTCACAGCAAGACCCCGGCGCAGCAGTACTACGCTCCGGCTCCGATGCAGGCTCCGGCCGCTGCACCTGCCGCCGCTGCCGCTCCGGTTGCTGCTGCCGCAGCTCCAGCTGCCGCTGCTGCTCCAGCGCTGAACGGCACCGTTGCCCGTTCGCCGATGGTCGGCACCTTCTATCGCAAATCTTCGCCAACCTCGCCGTCCTTCGTTGAAGTCGGCCAGACCGTGAAGAAAGGCGACACCCTGTGCATCGTCGAAGCCATGAAGATGATGAACCACATCGAAGCTGAAACCAGCGGTGTGATCGAGTCCATCCTCGTCGAAGACGGCCAGCCGGTTGAGTACGACCAACCGCTGTTCACCATCGTTTGAACTGCGGAGAGCCTTTGATGACTGCGAAGTTGGAAAAAGTTCTGATCGCTAACCGCGGTGAGATCGCCCTGCGGATTCTGCGTGCCTGCAAAGAGATGGGCATCAAGACCGTCGCCGTTTACTCCAAGGCCGACAAAGAGCTGATGCACCTGGGTCTGGCAGACGAATCCGTCTGCATCGGCCCGGCTTCTGCCGCGCACTCCTACCTGCACATCCCGGCAATCATTGCGGCCGCTGAAGTGACTGGCGCTACCGCCATTCACCCAGGCTACGGTTTCCTCGCGGAAAACGCCGACTTTGCCGAGCAGGTCGAGAACTCCGGCTTCGCCTTCATCGGTCCGAAAGCCGAAACCATTCGCCTGATGGGCGACAAGGTATCGGCCAAGCACGCGATGATCGAAGCGGGCGTGCCAACCGTTCCAGGTTCCGACGGCCCGCTGCCGGAAGACGAGGAAACGGCGCTGCGCATCGGTCGTGAAGTCGGCTATCCGGTGATCATCAAGGCCGCCGGCGGCGGTGGTGGTCGCGGCATGCGCGTGGTGCACAAGGAAGAAGACCTGATCGCCTCGGCCAAACTGACCCGCTCCGAAGCTGGCGCGGCGTTCGGCAACCCGATGGTCTATCTGGAAAAATTCCTGACCAACCCGCGTCACGTCGAAGTGCAGGTTCTGTCCGACGGCCAGGGCAATGCCATCCATCTGGGCGACCGCGATTGCTCGCTGCAACGCCGTCACCAGAAGGTTCTCGAGGAAGCGCCGGCACCGGGCATCGACGAGAACGCGCGCAAGGAAGTCCTGGCTCGCTGCGTCAAGGCGTGCATCGACATCGGCTACCGTGGCGCCGGCACCTTCGAGTTCCTGTACGAGAACGGTCGTTTCTACTTCATCGAAATGAACACCCGTGTTCAGGTGGAGCACCCGGTTTCGGAAATGGTCACCGGTATCGACATCGTCAAGGAGATGCTCAGCATCGCCGCTGGCAACAAGCTGTCGTATACCCAGGATGATGTGGTGATCCGCGGTCACTCGCTGGAATGTCGGATCAACGCCGAAGACCCGAAAACCTTCATGCCGAGCCCGGGTACGGTCAAGCATTTCCACGCACCAGGCGGCAACGGCGTTCGCGTCGATTCGCACCTGTACAGCGGTTATGCCGTTCCGCCGAACTACGACTCGCTGATCGGCAAGCTGATCACTTACGGCGCGACCCGCGACGAAGCCATGGCCCGCATGCGCAATGCCCTGGACGAAATCGTGGTCGACGGGATCAAGACCAACATCCCGCTGCACCGTGATCTGACCCGCGACGAAGGCTTCTGCAAAGGGGGCGTGAACATTCACTACCTCGAGCACAAGCTGGCTGGCGAGAAGCACTAAGCTTCAGCCCGCACCAGACAAGGCCGCCTTCGGGCGGCTTTGTTGTTTCCGAAGGTTTCATCTGCTCACACATTCCCCGCTCCCACAAAACCGTCGCGCTCGCGTAAACTTGCGCGCTTCTCGCAGGCCGCTAGGCTGCAATCAATCTTTTTCACAGGTGCCCGCCATGCCTTGGCTGCAAGTAAGACTCGCCATCAGCCCGGAACAAGCCGAAACCTACGAAGACGCTTTCCTTGAAGTGGGCGCCGTTTCGGTGACCTTCATGGACGCCGAAGATCAGCCGATCTTCGAACCGGAACTCAATACCACCCCGCTGTGGGCGCACACCCACCTGCTGGCCCTGTTCGAGGGCGGCACCGAAGCCGCCCCGGTACTGGCCCACCTGGAACTGCTGACCGGCAGCCCGCTGCCCGAGCACCACAGCGAAGTGATCGAAGACCAGGACTGGGAACGCAGCTGGATGGATGGTTTCCAGCCGATGCGCTTCGGCCAGCGCCTGTGGATCGTGCCGAGCTGGCACGCCGCACCGGAGCCGGACGCGGTCAACCTGCTGCTGGACCCGGGCCTGGCGTTCGGTACCGGTACCCACCCGACCACCGCCCTGTGCCTGGAATGGCTGGACGGCCAGGACCTGAAAGACTGCAACGTGCTGGATTTCGGCTGCGGCTCGGGGATTCTGGCGATTGCCGCCCTGCTGCTCGGCGCGAAAGAAGCGGTCGGCACCGACATTGACGTGCAGGCACTCGAAGCCTCCCGCGACAACGCCGGGCGCAACAACATCGCGGACGAACTGTTCCCGCTGTACCTGCCGGAAGACCTGCCGCAGGTCAAAGCCGACGTACTGGTGGCCAACATTCTGGCCGGTCCGCTGGTTTCCCTGGCGCCGCAACTGTCCGGTCTGGTCAAATCCGGCGGGCGCCTGGCACTGTCCGGGATCCTCGCCGAACAAGGTGACGAAGTCGCTGCCGCCTACGCGCAGGACTTCGATCTCGACCCGATCGCCAATCGCGATGGCTGGGTGCGCATCACCGGCCGTCGGCGCTAGAATGACCGCCTGCTCAATCCGGACCGCCGCATGACCGACAGCTTCGTCACCCAGTGCCCGCATTGCCAAACCAGTTTCCGCGTCAGCCACGCTCAGTTGAGCGTGGCCCGCGGGGTGGTTCGTTGCGGCTCCTGCCTGCAAGTGTTCAATGCCGCCAAGCAATTGCTGGAGCAACACGCAGGCAAGGAAGCAGTCACGCCGGTGGCACCGTTGATCAGCGAGCCGCCGCCGATCAGCGAGCCGGCGCCCGCCGACGCACCGGCCATCGTCGAAACGCCCGAGCCACGCGCCATCAGCCAGAAGCAATGGAGCGCCGCCGAGCTGGATCTGGACAGCCTGGATCTGGACGAAGAACTGGCCCGCCTCGAGCAACGGGAAATCCAGCCGACCACCGAGCTTGGCCGCCCACGCGAGGACGCCCTGAGCGCCCGCCGCGACAGCCACGAACCGGAAGATACGTCGTGGCCGGACAGCCTGTTCAGCGAACCGGCAGATGAGCGCTCCCCCGAAGTCGAAGATGAACCCGACGCCGTCGAGCCTGAACCCGTCCGACCGGAACGCACCGAACCCTCGCTGTCGCTGGAGCCGGTGGATCTCGACGACGAACCGCCGATCCCGCAACTGCGCCTGCACGATCCGATCGACCCGAATGCCCGCCGCGAACGTCTGTCAGCCAGCGATGACGTCGACGACGAACTGCCACTGATCGAACCTGCGCGCAAAAAACGCGAACGTGTCGAGTCCAGTGCTCGCGCCGAAGCCTTGCAGGATCTGACCGATGATCCGCTGCAACTGGACTGGCAAAAACGCCGCTCGCCCTGGGGCCGTCGCCTGCTCTGGCTGTTGCTCATCGTGCTGGCCGCCGCCGGCCTGGGCGGACAATACATCGCCTATCACTTCGACGAACTGGCGCGCCAGGATCAATACCGGCCGTGGTTCCAGCAACTCTGCCCGCAAGTCGGCTGCACGGTGCCGTCCAAGGTCGATATCGCCAAGATCAAGAGCAGCAACCTGGTGGTGCGCAGCCACCCGGAATTCAGCGGTGCGCTGGTGGTGGACGCGATCATTTATAACCGCGCGCCGTTCTCGCAGCCGTTTCCGCTGCTGGAGCTGCGCTTCGCTGACCTCAACGGTCACCTGATCGCCAGTCGTCGCTTCAAACCCGGCGAATACCTCAACGGCGACCTCGAAGGCATGGCGGAAATGCCGCCGCAGACCCCGATCCATATCGCTCTGGACATCCTTGACCCAGGCCCGAAAGCGGTGAACTACAGCCTGAGTTTCCACTCACCCGAGTGAAGCGCTTCACCGCTCCCGGATTGACGGCAATTTTCTGACTGCACACCGCACAACCAAACCGGCGGTAATAACAGAATAACTGTTCAGATTTTGTTCAATTCAGCCTTTATCCAGTCATCGAGAGCGGGTATCATGCCAACCCTTTTTCGAACTCTCATGATCCGGCCCCACTTCAGGGAAGTCCTATGTCGGCGGTACGCATCGGCCCATATACATTGCAGAACGGCTTGATCCTCGCCCCGATGGCGGGTGTCACCGACCAGCCCTTTCGTCAGCTGTGCAAGCGTCTGGGCGCAGGGCTTGTAGTCTCGGAAATGGTCACCAGTGACATGAGCCTGTGGAACACCCGCAAGTCGCGCATGCGCATGATCCACGAAGGTGATCCCGAGCCACGCTCGGTGCAGATCGCCGGTGGCGATGCGCAGATGCTGGCGGATGCGGCCCGGGCCAACGTCGAGCTGGGCGCACAGATTATTGATATCAACATGGGTTGCCCGGCGAAGAAGGTCTGCAACAAGGCCGCCGGCTCCGCGCTGTTGAAGGATGAGGCACTGGTTACCGAGATCCTGCATGCCGTCGTGGCGGCGGTTGATGTGCCGGTGACCCTGAAGATCCGCACTGGATGGGATCGCGACAACAAGAACGGCCTGACCGTGGCGAAGATCGCCGAACAGGCCGGGATCACGGCGCTGGCGGTGCATGGCCGCACCCGCGCCGACCTGTACACCGGCGAAGCCGAGTACGACACCATTGCCGCCATCAAGCAGGCGGTGTCGATTCCGGTCTTTGCCAACGGCGACATCGTATCGCCGGAAAAGGCCCGCTACGTGCTCGACGCGACCGGTGCCGATGGCCTGTTGATCGGCCGGGCTGCCCAGGGGCGGCCATGGATTTTTCGCGAGATCGAACACTTCCTGCGTACCGGCGAAAAACTGCCGGCGCCGGAGCTGATCGAGGTGGAACGCATTCTGCTTGAGCATCTGGCCGCCCTTCACGCCTTCTATGGGGACGTGATGGGTGTGCGAATTGCCCGCAAGCATGTGGGCTGGTATCTCGCAACCTTGCCGGGCGCCAGGGAATTTCGCGCCCACTTCAATCGTTTGGATGGTACGGAAACACAATGCGCCAACGTTCGGGAGTTCTTCGCCGAACGTTACAAGAGCCTGACAGGGGACGGAGAAGGGGTGGCCGCATGACGATGATGACCGAGACTTTAGTGAGTGGAACAACACCCGTGAGCGACAACGTGAATTTGAAACAGCACCTCAATACCCCGAGCGAAGAAGGCCAGACCCTTCGCGGGAGTGTCGAGAAGGCGCTGCACAATTATTTCGCCCACCTTGAGGGCGCGTCCGTCACGGACGTGTACAACCTGGTGCTCTCCGAAGTCGAGGCTCCCCTGCTCGAAAGCGTGATGAACTACGTCAAGGGCAACCAGACCAAGGCCAGCGAGCTGCTCGGACTGAACCGCGGCACGCTGCGCAAGAAACTCAAGCAGTACGATCTGCTGTAAGCATTCAATCAAACCAGAAAGGCGCCCGCGTAAAACCGGTCGCCTTTTTTGCTGACTTCCCTTGCTTTTGATGGAAATTGAGATGACCGACCAGACTACCCGCCTGCCGATCCGCCGCGCCTTGATCAGTGTTTCCGACAAGACCGGGATCCTCGAATTCGCCAGGGAGCTGGAAGCCCTGGGCGTGGAAATCCTTTCCACCGGCGGGACCTTCAAACTGCTGCAGGACAACGGCGTGGCCGCAGTGGAAGTCGCGGATTACACCGGTTTCGCAGAGATGATGGACGGTCGGGTGAAAACCCTGCACCCGAAAATCCACGGTGGGATCCTCGGTCGTCGCGGTATCGACGACGCGATCATGAACGAGCACGGCATCAAGCCGATCGATCTGGTGGCGGTCAACCTGTACCCGTTCGAAGCCACCATCAGCAAGCCGGGCTGCGACCTGCCGACCGCCATCGAGAACATCGACATCGGCGGCCCGACCATGGTCCGTTCGGCGGCGAAAAACCACAAAGACGTGGCCATCGTGGTGAATGCCAGCGACTACGCCAACGTCCTGGAAAACCTCAAGGCCGGTGGCCTGACCTACGCTCAGCGTTTCGACCTGATGCTCAAGGCGTTCGAACACACCGCCGCCTACGACGGCATGATCGCCAACTACATGGGCACCGTGAACCAGGCTGCCGAAACCCTGAGCACTGAAGGTCGCAGCGAATTCCCGCGCACCTTCAACAGCCAGTTCATCAAGGCTCAGGAAATGCGTTACGGCGAGAACCCGCACCAGAGCGCGGCGTTCTACGTTGAAGCCAAGCCTGCCGAAGTCGGCATCGCCACCGCCACCCAGTTGCAAGGCAAGGAACTGTCGTACAACAACGTGGCCGACACCGACGCCGCGCTGGAATGCGTGAAGAGCTTCGTCAAACCGGCCTGCGTGATCGTCAAGCACGCCAACCCGTGCGGCGTGGCCGTGAGCCCGGACGCCGAAGGCGGCATCCGTCAGGCCTACGAACTGGCCTACGCCACTGACACCGAATCGGCGTTCGGCGGCATCATCGCCTTCAACCGTGAACTGGATGCCGAGACCGCCAAGGCGATCGTCGAGCGTCAGTTCGTTGAAGTGATCATCGCACCAAGCGTCAGCGAAGAAGCCCGCGCCATCGTTGCTGCCAAAGCCAACGTACGCCTGCTGGCCTGCGGCGAGTGGTCGGCCGATCGCGTTCCGGCCTGGGACTACAAGCGCGTCAACGGCGGCCTGCTGGTACAGAGCCGCGACATCGGCATGATCGGCGCCGACGACCTGAAAGTGGTGACCAAACGCGCCCCGACCGAACAGGAAGTCCACGACCTGATCTTCGCCTGGAAAGTGGCCAAATTCGTCAAATCCAATGCCATCGTCTACGCCAAGAACCGTCAGACCATCGGTGTCGGCGCCGGCCAGATGAGCCGCGTGAACTCGGCGCGTATCGCCGCAATCAAGGCTGAGCACGCTGGTCTGCAAGTGGCCGGTTCGGTAATGGCATCCGATGCATTCTTCCCGTTCCGCGACGGTCTGGACAACGCGGCCAAGGTCGGTATCACGGCAGTGATCCAGCCGGGTGGCTCGATGCGTGATGCTGAAGTGATTGCTGCTGCTGATGAAGCCGGCATCGCGATGGTGTTCACGGGAATGCGTCATTTCCGTCACTGATACACGGCAGCTACAAGCCTCAAGCTGCAAGCTGCAAGAAAGAGCAGTCAGGTATCGCTCCTTCTTGCAGTTGCAGCCTCATTAATTCAGAGCCATAAGCTGTAATCGAGAGTCACACACTCGCTCTTGCTTGCAGCTTGTAGCTTGCAGCTTTCTCCGAAGGAGTCTCTCTTTGAACGTTTTGATCATTGGCAGCGGTGGCCGCGAACACGCCCTGGCCTGGAAAGTGGCTCAGGATCCGCGAGTGCAGAAGGTTTTCGTCGCACCGGGCAACGCCGGCACCGCGATTGAAGCCAAGTGCGAGAACGTCGCCATCGATGTGCTGGCCCTCGAGCAGCTCGCTGACTTCGCCGAGAAAAACGTTTCCCTGACTATCGTCGGTCCGGAAGTGCCATTGGTGGCCGGCGTCGTCGACCTGTTCCGCTCCCGTGGCCTGGACTGCTTCGGTCCGACCGCCGGCGCCGCGCAGCTGGAAGGCTCGAAAGCCTTCACCAAGGATTTCCTGGCACGCCACAAGATCCCGACCGCCGACTACCAGAACTTCACCGAGATCGAGCCGGCCCTGGCTTATCTGCGTGAAAAAGGCGCACCGATCGTGATCAAGGCCGACGGCCTGGCCGCCGGTAAAGGCGTGATTGTTGCCATGACCCTGGCCGAAGCCGAAGACGCCGTGCGCGACATGCTCGCCGGCAATTCCTTTGGCGACGCCGGTTCACGCGTTGTCATCGAAGAATTCCTCGACGGCGAAGAAGCCAGCTTCATCGTCATGGTCGACGGCAAGAACGTTCTACCGATGGCCACCAGCCAGGACCACAAACGCGTCGGCGACGGCGACAGCGGTCCGAACACCGGCGGCATGGGTGCTTACTCCCCTGCACCGGTGGTCACCGCCGACGTGCACCAGCGTGTGATGGACCAGGTGATCTGGCCGACCGTGCGCGGCATGGCCGACGAAGGCAACGTCTACACCGGTTTCCTGTACGCCGGTCTGATGATCGACAAGGCCGGCAATCCGAAGGTCATCGAGTTCAACTGCCGCTTCGGCGACCCGGAAACCCAACCGGTGATGCTGCGTCTGCAATCGAGCCTGGTATTGTTGGTCGAAGCCGCCCTGGCTCAGGCGCTGGACAAGGTTGAAGCGCAGTGGGATCCACGTCCGAGCGTCGGCATCGTGCTGGCCGCCGGCGGTTACCCGGGCGACTACGCCAAGGGCGCGCCGATCAACGGTCTGGACGCCGCCGCCGCACTCGAAGGCAAGGTCTTCCACGCCGGTACTGCGCTCAAGGACGGCAACGTCGTGACGGCCGGCGGTCGGGTGCTGTGCGCCACCGCCATGGGCGCCAGCGTCGGCGCCGCCCAGGAGCAGGCCTACAAACTGGCCAAGGCCATCGACTGGGAAGGCTGCTTCTACCGCACCGACATTGGCTACCGCGCCATTGCCCGTGAACGCGGTGAGTCTCAGTAATAAGCTACGCTGTGTTTCCGGCAAGGGCTCATCGCCCTTGCCGGACTGTTCCGACGCTGCGCATCGTTATATTCTGGCATCAACCTACGAAGGGATTTCGCCGTGCGCTGGCTCAGGATTGCCATAGGTTTCACCGTCACGCTGTTGACCTTGCTCTGCATGCTCCCGGCCCAGGCCGCGCAAGGCAGTGGCTGGTCGGTATTGCTTGACGATCAGGGCAACCTCCAGCTGAGCGACATCCGCTCCGCCCGCTACACCAATCAATTCAGCCCTATCGAGCTTGACCGCCTCACCGCGGCCGAACCCGATGGCGCCTTGTGGCTGCGCTTCAGGCTGGCGCCCGGCAAGCACGAACAAGTGCTGCGGATCTTCGCCCCCGACCTGTCGCACCTCAATCTGTATGTCCTCGACGGCGATCGCCTGATCGAGCAGCGCGACACCGGCACCACCCAGCCCCAGGTGGAACGACCGCTGCCCAGCAGCGATTTCATGCTGCCGCTGCCGCAAAGCGACAAACCCCTCGACGTCTACCTGCGACTGGTCTCCGATCACCAGTTGCGCCCGTACATCACCCTGCAATCGGCAGTGATGGCCGCGGCCAATCACAACCAGACGCTGATCTACGGCCTGCTGTTCGGCTGCCTTGCAATGCTGATCCTGCACAACCTGATCCGCTACGCCTACACCCGCTCGCGCAGCAGCCTGTGGCTGGCCATCTGTGAAGTGCTGCTGGGCCTGAGCCTGTTGCTGCTGCTCAACCTCGCCGGTCCGTGGCTGCCGAACTGGCACGCGATCCAGACCCCCGGCGCCTACCTGGCCCTGCTGCTGACCGCACCGGCCGGCCTGATGTTCGCCTACCGCTTTTTCGCCCCGCTCGGCCCGCATCCGCTGAACAAGCTGCTGATCGGCGACATTCTGTTCATCGTGATCTGCAGCCTGTTGCTGTTGTTCGTCAACACCCTGCCGCTGAACATCATTACCTATGCACTCGTCGCCCTGGCCGGCCTGAGCATGTTGCTGGTGGGTTCCTATCACTGGCAGAAAGGCTACCGCCCTGCCCGGCTGTTCGTCGCGGCGATGGTGGTGTTCAACATCGGCACGCTGATCATCCTCCCGGCCTTGCTGGGGCTGACCCTGGTGGCGCCGCAAGGCCTGATCATGACCCTGATGGGTTTCATCTGCATCAGTGGCCTGCTGATGAGCATCGCCCTCGGCGAACGTCAGCGCAGCATTACCGAAAGCCGTTTCAGCATCAGCCGTGACCTCGCCGCGAGCAACGCCGAGATCAATGCCAAGGCCGAATTCCTGGCCAAGATCAGCCACGAAATCCGCACGCCGATGAACGGCGTACTGGGCATGACCGAACTGCTGCTCGGCACGCCGCTGTCGGTCAAGCAACGCGACTACGTGCAGACCATCCACAGCGCCGGCAACGAATTGCTGACCCTGATCAACGAGATCCTCGACATCTCGCGGCTCGAGTCCGGGCAGATCGAACTGGACGATGTGCAGTTCGACCTCAACGCGCTGATCGACGATTGCCTGAGCATCTACCGCGCCAAGGCCGAACAGCAGAACGTCGAGCTGATCAGTTTCATCCAGCCGCAAGTGCCACGGGTCATCAGTGGTGATCCGACGCGCCTGCGCCAGACACTGCTGAGCCTGCTGGAAAACGCCCTGAAGAAAACCGAGGAAGGCGAAGTGCTGGTGGTGGTCGCCCTCGACGAACGCAGCGCCGGCCCACGCCTGCGCATTGCCGTGCAGGACAGCGGCCAGCCGATGGATCAGGAAGAGCGCGACGCGCTGATGCACGCCGAGTTGCACAGCAAGCATTTCCTGTCGGCCAACCGTCTGGGCGGCAACCTCGGGCTGGTGATCGCCCGCCAATTGATCCGTCTGATGCAGGGCGAGTTCGGCATCAAGAGCGGCGCCAGCCAGGGCAGTACGTTGTGGCTGACCCTGCCGCTGGACCCGGATCGCCTGGAGCACCCGACCTCGGACCTCGACAGCCCGCTGCAAGGCGCACGCGTGCTGGTGGTCGACGACAACGACACCTGCCGCAAGGTGCTGGTGCAGCAATGCAGCGCCTGGGGCCTGAACGTCAGCGCCGTGCCGTCGGGCAAGGAAGCGCTGGCCCTGCTGCGCACCAAGGCGCACCTGCGCGACTATTTCGACGTGGTTCTGCTGGACCAGAACATGCCCGGCATGACCGGCATGCAACTGGCCGCCAAGATCAAGGAAGACCCGAGCCTGAACCACGACATCCTGCTGATCATGCTCACCGGCATCAGCAATGCGCCAAGCAAGATCATTGCGCGCAATTCGGGGATCAAGCGCATCCTCGCCAAACCGGTGGCCGGCTACACGCTCAAGACCACGCTCGCCGACGAGCTCAACCAGCGCAACCGTGGCCAGGTGGTGTTCCAGCCGCAGCCGGCCAGCCCCGCAGCGCCGGTCAAGGTGCCGAGCGACTTCCGCATTCTGGTGGCCGAAGACAACACGATTTCCACCAAGGTCATCCGCGGCATGCTCGGCAAACTCAATCTGCAACCGGATACCGCCAGCAATGGCGAAGAAGCCTTGCAGGCGATGAAAGCCCAGCGCTACGACCTCGTGTTGATGGACTGCGAAATGCCGATCCTCGACGGCTTCTCCGCCACCCAGCAACTGCGGGCCTGGGAAGTCGGCAATCAGCGCATCCGCACGCCGATCGTGGCGCTGACCGCGCACATCCTCGCCGAACACAAGGAGCGCGCGCGCCAGGCCGGGATGGACGGGCACATGGCCAAACCGGTGGAGCTGTCGCAACTGCGTGAGCTGATCGAGCACTGGGTGGCCCAGCGTGATCAGCAGAACCGAGCGACGACGCAACCGTCGTGAGCCGACAGACACGATAGCGCCTGTTAGACTCCCCCGACTTTCCCCGCCAGCGAGCCCGCGCCATGCTCCACGTGTTATTCAGTGTTTACCTGAAGATGCTGGTGCTCTACAGCCCGTTCTTCGTGTTGTCCTGCTTCATCAGCCTGACCCGCGGTTATTCGCGCAAGGAACAACGCCGCCTGGCCTGGAAAGTGGCGGTTGCCACGCTGGTCTCAAGCGTGTTGCTGTATCTGTTCGGGCGGGTGATTTTCGATGTGTTCGGCATCACGGTGGACGCCTTCCGCATCGGCGCCGGCAGCGTACTGTTCATTTCGGCGCTGGGCATGGCGCAGGGCAAGTCGGCCGTGCAGACCGACAACGTGCAGCAGGACGTGACGATCGTTCCGCTGACCATTCCGCTGACCGTCGGCCCCGGCACCATCGGTGCGCTATTGGTGATGGGCGTCAGCCAGCCACACTGGGACGACAAGCTGTTCGCGATCATGAGCATCGCCCTCGCCAGCTTTACCGTGGGTGTCGTGCTTTATCTGTCGAACCGCATCGAGCGGATTCTCGGTGATCAAGGCTTGCAGATCGTCAGCCGACTGATGGGGCTGTTCGTGTGCGCACTGGCAGCGCAGATCATCTTTACCGGGGTCAAAGGCTATCTGGTGCCTTGAACCCTGAAACGAAAAGACCGCCGACGGTAACGTCGGCGGTCTTTTTTCGTCAGTGCTCCCAATCCATCAACCGACAGGCTCGACGGTTTTCTTGCTTGCCTGATCGATCAAGCCTTTCAGCGTCACACTATCGCCTCCATCCTTGCGCGCCTTGAGCCAGCGCACCAGTGTCGACACCTGGCACGGACGCAGGCCTGTGACCTCCAGCACGGCATCACCACGCAAAGCCAGATCCTGCGCATCCGCATGGCGTACCAACACACAATGTCCACTGTCCGGGTCGATCACAATCAGATGATCCTCGACTATCGCCACCTCCAGCCTCTGTGGATCGTCCAGCGTCAGGATCAAGCGGCTCATGACCTGCGGGCGGACACCCAGCGGATAACGACAGTCAACCACCAATGAGTCGAGTTTGCGCATGAGCGCCTCGGCCAGTACCCATTTCATCGAGCCACGCCCCACCCGCAGGACGAGCGTACGCACGTCGTCCGGAATCAGCGGCAGAGGATCGTACGCATCCACCTGCCCTTCGAGTACCAGCACGTCGCCCGTGCGCTCGACATAATCCAGTGGTTTGATCTGGCGCATGCTCGGATAGCCCTGAACGACTCGCTCCAGCGGCTCATGCAACACCAGATCGGTATGCCGTCGGGCGCCCAGCAGCTCGAAATCCACCGGGAGATCCACGGCAGGGATCCGGATCACCCGCGCACTGTCAGCGATATACCACTGCAAACTGGCATCCTGGGTCGCGAGCGAAATGAACGGGCGGTGGTCTTCGGTTTCCAGCAAGGCCTGCAGGTCGCTGATCAAATGCTCGCCATGGGCTGCCAGCCAATCGTGCTGTACTCCGCTGATCAATGGTGGCTCCAGGTACTGCAGTTGCAGCACCACCCCTTCCTGCGTTGTGCCCAAAAGGCCAGCACCGACAATCCGCACGTCGGTAAATCGCCACGCCGTCCATTGGCGCTCCGGCCTGGGCAGCATCCGGGCGTGCAACAATTGCGTCCCCTCTGCGAACGCCTGCTCAAGTTGCTGCGTATCGATAAAGGTCTGGCGCCAGATCTCGCCCCCCTCGGGTTCGAACAACCATGCCGACTGATTGTCCGGCGTCATACCGAGCAACCGAATCTGCGTCTGTGGCGCGTCACACAACAACACCCGGTTATCCACGTACCAGGCATGCAACCGCGCATCGCCGGTAGCGTTGGCAACCCCGACAATCGAGAATTGCTCGACAGCGTGCTGCCGGGCTACGGCTTCGAGCGCCAGCCACCAATGCCTGCGCCCCTTGAGCCATGGCTCGGCCAGACCCGCAAAACGCACGTTACCGTCAGTGCCGATTTCGAACGACAATCCGTCCTCGGTCCGTGCCTGATAACCGTTGTGCTCAGCCGTCACCTGCTTCAGGCGCTCGGGCTGCACCCAATCGTGCGACCATTGGCCCTGTCCCTGCGTCATGGTCAACTGAACCCGACACAACTTCTGGAATCGGCGGTCGTAGATGACAAATACATCGCTGTCATCGGCCAGCGGCAGCAACATCAATTCCTTCAGATTCTGGATCGAGTCCGGCCATCCGCGGTCACGGTGACGGCGCGGTACCGGGCGTATGATCAGATTGTCGCGGGTGCGAACCCAAGCCATGTCCCGGGCGTTCTCTTCAATCTTCCAGCAAATCGAAACGTAAGACGCGAGCTGCCAGTCGACCGTGGCAAACCCTCTGTCAGTCAGAACCGGTTTGTGTTCCACCCAATCACCGAGCAACGGCGCCCAGTCAGTCAAAGCCTTTCGGTCATCGAGCAAGGCCTCGAAAGTCGGCTCGAGTCCACGGGTGATCGAGCTCAGCCACAGTTCACCCTTGTGGATCAGATAGTTCAGGCGCTCGATTGTGCCGTCCTGACGGGCATACTCCTGCACCACATGGACAACCCCCTGTTCATCGGCCTCCACACTGCGAATCGTGCTGAGACCCTCGAACCGGAACATCAAGCGATAGCGGTGGCTGAGCAGCCCTGTGTCGGCATCGACCTGGCAAATGTCGTATTCATTCGGATCATGGAAGAACACCGTGTCGCCAGTCACCAGCGACAACTGTTTGTCTTCGCTGAAGAACTCATCGTTGCGGATATACAGAATCCGATCCTCCGCGGCGTCGTACCAGGCATTGGTATAACGGGGTGCTTCGATGTTCTCGAATGGAATCAGGTAGTCGTGGATCGGTGTATAGCGCAACGCCAGTCGATGAGCCCGCGCCAGCGCATGCAGATGATCCTGCAGGATCTGGTCGTCCAGCCCTTTGGGCGCCTGCTCCTCGAGCAATTGCAACTCAAGCTGTTTGGTGCCTGCGATTCTGAAGATTCGGCCATTTTCGATCATCAGGGATATTTCCGGCGTGTTGACCGCCGTGACCTTGAACTGGCAACCCTTGATACTGAACTGCCCGTCGCTGCCGAACACAATATCCTTCTCGACGGCCCACGGTGCGGCAATGATCCAGCGGTCCTTCTGATTACCCAATGACGTCAGCTCGACGTTGACACCAGGGTTGAGCACCAGTGTGCATGTGTTTCCTCCACCCTGAATCCGGTAGCTGATCTGCTCATGCCAGTTTTTCGGAATCACCGGCACGATCAACTTTCGCGGCTGGGCGTCGAGTGTGACGCTGATCTGGGTCGGCCGGTAATCGGGATACATCCGATGGACGATGTAGTGGCTGGGAAACGAATAGAACGAAAAAAGAAAGAGCCACTGACCGTCCGCTTTTTTCTTTTCCAGACGCCGGGCAATATCAAAGCCCTTGTCGTGGCGCTGCGATGCAAATGGCAGGATCTGATACTCGTATCGGTAGCAGGTCATTGGCGTACACGGCAGGACAATGGCTTGCTCGGCCGGTGGTGCGAACTTCATTTCGGTCGGGTAGCCCAGTTCATTGCTCAGATGAATGGCTCGTGAGTAGTCGACCTCGAATTCCGGCACGCCGAAATGATCGCGCAATGGATACAGGCGGGTGCTGTCGAGCGAGAGCTTTCCGGTGCCCAGATCCACTGCATTGAAAATCAGAGACGGTCGTGGCAACCAGGCACCTTGCTCGCCGCTGTAGCGATATCCAGCCCCGTGATGAGCGTCCTCAAGCTCCGCAAAAAACAGTCCGACCGCTTTCGCTTCTTCGGCGATCGTTGCGAAGTTCTGCGCCAGCGCCGCCACGCCCACCGCCAGGCCACCCAGGATCACCCCCGCGCCCCCCAGCACCGCTGCCGCCGTTCCTGCTCCGGCAAGTGCGGCACCCAGTCCCGCACCGGTCAGGGCCAGGCTGCTGGCGTCAAAGGCCAACTGAGTAGAATAGGTAACCGTTTCGACATCGTTGCGGGCCGTCGCCACCTGATAAATATCGAATCCGACATTGGCCAGGCCCAGCACGGCACCGATACCCTCGTTGGCCACATGTCCGGCCACGGTACCGAAGGTGCTGCCGCTCAATGGCTCGAGAGCTTCGCCGACCACCTTTGCACTGGTGCGGGCGATCAGTTTTTCATCGCGCAACGCGGCTTGCACCAGGCTGATCAGACCTGCCACATCAACTGCGTTGCCATGCACCAGTTGCGCGTAATTGACGTAGGCGTGCCACTGCACAGCAGTGGTCATTGTGCGGTCTGCGCCTTCGCGCCCGCGCAATGCACTCATCAACGACTGCACCGCAAAACCGGCATTCAGCGTATGTACTGCCGCAGCCTCGGTGGCGTCTGCCCCGATGTCCACCCTACGTTTGCCACCGAGCGCCGAGAACAGTTCCGTCAGATAGTTCCTGATCCGCAGCAGGCGATCATCCTGGCTGAGGACCGTGGCGACCACCTCGCCACTTTTCGGATCAATCATACTCACCCGATAGCTGCCCTCTGACGTCACTTCCAGCGAGTCGAACAACGGCACCAGAGGCGACACCGAGTCATGGCCCTCCTGCAAGCGTGAAGTGACGTCGGCAATCTGCTCGGCCCACCAGTCATTGTCCGCAGACAGCAAAGCTTTGCCCAGGCGCGGATTTTCCACCAGAGATTGGCCGTGAGCACTGTTCAGCCGCTGGCGGATGGATCTGAATGGCGTGTCCGGTAACGGCTCCTCCTTGAACAACTGATTCACCTTGGTGCCATTCGACAGGTCCACATCGGCAACTTTCTCACCCTGCACATCGAACAGATCGAACAACGGTCGGTCTGGTTTCCCGTACAGCGCGTAATGACGGGCTATGCCTGCAAGCCTGAAAAACCGATTCAGGGCCGTTTTGAAGGTCACCTGGTTGTCAAATTCGAACAGGCCGAAGTTCGGATCGTAGAAGTGGTAAATGTGTGCCACACCGTTGAAACTCCGCGCCACCAGCATCGAGTGGTTGTCCGAGTTGAGCATCAGGGTTCGGGTACCGGCGGACTCCTCGAGGGTAGCGACCACCCTGTCCATATCGACCCGCCCGAGCGCCGTGCCCACCTCTGCGACTTTCACCCCACGCAATTCCTCCAGCGCCCCCAGAAAGGCCCTCGAATCTGAGTGCTCCGGCTGCAGCACCGCCAGGTAAAACCGCTCGCGCAATTGTCGGGTCGAGCCCTCGCCCTGGGTGAGGGCAGCACTCATCGCCAATGCCAGTGGAAAACAGCGCCCCGCAGCCCTGTCACCCGGCCCGTGCATCAACAAATCCTGAGGCACCAGTTTTACGGTGCCAGCGTCGAACTGATCGAGCACCTGCTCCACCTTCAACTGGACCTGTTCGCGATGTTCCTGAATGGCCAGCCGTTGGATCTGTGCCACCTGACGCCCCCAGTCGGCCAGCGTCACAGCCTTGGCCAACGCGTCCTTCTTCAGACTCAGCGCATTGACCGAAAGCAACGAAAAGCCATCGTCGACACTCGCCATGGCCGTTACAAAGGCTGGCGCCAGGCGCCGATAGAGTTGCTGTTCGATCGCCGCATAGCGCCCGGACGTCCCACGCTCACTCAGGCTGTTGGTCAAATTGTCCATTGCACCGCTCAGTGCAGAAAAACTTTGATCATCCAGCGATTCGGCTCCCAGCAAAGCGCCTATCGTCAAACGCTGCAACGGACTGAGGTGCGCAAGCTGCCAGGTCCCCTTGCCAAGACCGATCAACAGTTCATCCAGCGCGAGCCCCTGAGTAGACTGAGTGCTCAAGGATGCGGGGGGCCGGAGGCGAATGTCCTGATTGCGGATGGCCTGACGATGCTCGAAGTTGAGCGGCAGCCTGTCGGCGAACACAACCTTGCCGTCCTGGCAGCTCATCATCGCCTTGGAAAAAGACTGTCCAAGGCGCTCGGCCATGCGTTGCAACAAGTCGGTATTGAGCACATGACGCCCCTCGATAACTGGCCAGCCCAGCTCGAATTCGAGGGTCGTGTGTTTCAGCAACTCGTCGATGTCGCCTGCATAGCGGGTTTTGTATTGGCCGTCATGCCAACGTTGTTTTTCATTTTTTACCCACTGATCGAGATCGCTTTCGTTGTCTTTCCAGGAGTGATCCTGTTCCTCCTCGCTCGAACGAGTGACCACACCTCCCGGTTCGATGCCCACCTCATTATGTAAAGCGGCGGCCTCACTGGGCGTGAAATGAGCCCGCTCATAGTCCTGCATACCCCGGCGCATAGCCCCTGGACCGGTCAGGAAAATCGTTACCTCTTTTTTCGGACGGATACCGTCGCTGTGATACTCGGCGATAGAGACCGCCAACCGATACATTGCCGACTCTTGCATGTTAGGCAATGCGCTTAAAGGCCCGAGTCGGCGCTCGATCTCGACAATCGCCAGCTCGTAGTTGGCATCGGTGTCTCCTGGTGCTGAACCTTTGGCCGCTGCGGCCATGTCTACCGAGTCGATCACTGCATAGTTAAAGCCCAGGCACTCCTTCACTGACTGCAGCATCGGCGCACCCGGATGAGCCATCAGATAAGCGTTGGTCACTGAACCCATTTCAGCCACGGCACGCAGCATGTAGGGGCGTGCCAACAGGTCGCTCGGTGCCTGGAAGACTTGACTCAAATCCGGCGCGCTTTTGGCAAAAGACTCCAGCGCTGCACGATGTTCCTCGGGGATGTAGTGGCCATAATTCTTGTAACGACTGCGCAATGCCTGACGTCCGGGCATCCAGTGTGGGTTGTGATCCAACAGCAGTTGAGTGATGCCAAGCTCGGCATTCGTGCCGAGCTTGCTGATATCCACCCCCCCCAACACCTTCAACAACGGCGGAAGATTGTCGACGTCCGAATATATTCCGCCTTCTGGCTCCAGTACCTCTAGCCGCACAACATCGGAACCGGCGGCCAGATTGCCGCGCAAGCGCATTTCCCGATCGTAAATGTCTTGCAATTGCATAGGTTGCGAGGCGCCGGCCAAATCGCGCAACTGCAAATCGCCACCTGCCACCGCCTGCAGGCTCTGCAAATTGCGCTCTTTAAGAGATTGCAGATCCTTTTCCTGCTGACCATACGCTTTGCTCAACAATTGCACCCTGGCAGTGTCGGCAGACATACCGCTTTCAACGGCCTCATTGACATGAGCAAACATTTGCTGTTTCAGAACAATGGCTCGAGTTACATATGCCTCTCCGAGCCTCTCTTCCGTGGTGCTGTCAACTCCACCATGCTGCATTGCATGCACTTTGGCGGCTTCGACAATAAGGCGAGTAGTCTGATGGACAAGCATTGCATCACTGTCATACCAGAGATTGATTTTATACCCCTGCCCGACCAGTACTTGCTTCCAGAGATTAATGTAATCGCGTTGAATCTCGCCAATGCCTCCACCCAACCACACAAAGTGCAAAATCTTCGGCACTTGCGTCGCCGGTGCATTAACTTTCTCGACACTGGAAAGAATATTAGACTGAAAGTTTGCAAGCTTTTCTTTTATTTGTGAAAGTGTCGGGGGCGAATCCGAATCGGAATGGTTTGCCTCCTCTTGCTCCGTTTCGCGGCGCACGCGGTGCTTTTCCAGATCCTCCAGATCCTCCAGAGCCTGTTTGAACAGCGCCAGCGGATTTCGCAGCCGCGATGATTCAAGCAAAGCGCTGCAGGCAAAATAATAACGAATGGCAACATCATATTGCCGGGTGTTTTTGTACGGCAGCAGTGCTTGTTCAAGATCACTCAACTTGAACAAATTGACAAAATCCAAATATCCAACACTTGCAGCTTTAACTTTCGAATCCTGCATAAACAACCTTCCTTGAAATATTCAATGACCTGCACAAAAAAAACCATCGAACACAGAAAAACCTCGCCAGAAACATCCAGCTCATGGCAAATAAAAATCAATCCTCACAACTTCAGAACGGAAAACTAGTACAAAAAAATCTCACAAACAAACAGGAAGCCATTCAAAGAATTTCTACAGAAATATCCAACAACACCCATAGAGAAAATTTAACAATCATCAAGTACGAACACCTGCAACCCAGACAAAAACAGACAGGGCCGCGAACTTTTATTCGAGGCCCTGTTATTTATATCTATAAGCGGCTGCAACAACTGGCAACCACACCGTGATCAACTGACCGGCTTCTCACCATACCAACGCGGCGTATACACCCACTCTCCGCCCTCGGCGCGAGGGAAGGTGCAGGTGGTGGACGAACCAATCAGCACCATCGTACGCATGTCCACCTGCTCCGGTGTCAATGCGCCAAGGGTCGTCACCCGCAGCGTCTGCCCCGGACGACCAATATCACGGCCCAGCACCACCGGTGTTTGCGGCACACGGTGTTGCGCGACAATTTCCAGCGCGCGCCCCAACTGCCAGGGACGGGCACGGGAGATCGGGTTGTAGAACGCCAATGCCAGATCCGCTTCGGCGGCCAGATCCAGACGTTTTTCGATGATCGACCACGGCTTGAGGTTGTCCGACAGCGACATCACGCAGAAGTCGTGGCCCAGGGGTGCACCGGCCTGAGCAGCGGTAGCAAGTGAAGCGGATACACCCGGCAGGATTTCCAGATCGACGCTGTGCCACGCCGGATCCGTCGACTCGTGCAACGCTTCGAGCACCGCCGCCGCCATGGCGAACACGCCCGGATCGCCGGACGAAACCACAATCACCGAACGCCCCTGAGCGGCCAGCCTGAAGGCGTGACGGGCACGCTGCATTTCTTCGCGGTTGTCGGTGCAATGCTGCACCTGATCGTCGCGGAACGGGCCGGCCATGCGCACGTAGGTTTCATAACCCAGAACATCGGTGGCGCGGGCCAGTTCGGCTTTCACCGCCGGCACCATCAGCTCTGCCGCGCCCGGGCCGAGGCCGATGACGGCCAGACGTCCGCGTGGACGGCCGACCTGCGAAACATCCAGCGGCTGTTCGGCCACGGCGATGGCAATGTCGCGGGATGTTGTGATGATTCGAGCGTCGGGGACTGCATCGCGAACCAGCTCACCGATGTCACTCACCGGCGCCACAAAGCGCAACGGCACAGCCAGTTCAAGCGCGGCTTCACGCAACGCCGGACTGGCCATCTGAGTATCAGCCGCCACCAGACAGGCCAGCGATTGAATCGCTACACCGGCCTGCTGCAACGCATCACGAATCGCATCCGGCAGACCGGCCACATCGGCAGCGACCGCCACCGCCACACTGCGTGGATAAATCAGCAACTCACTGGCGCTCGCCGCGCGGGCATCGCTGCCCACATGAATCGAGCGCTGCGCCTGTGGATCTTCCGGCAGTTGCGCCTGCTCAAGCCACGGCGCGGCACCGTCGATGCGCACGCTGTGGCCGGCGAGCAGATCAGAAACAAAGCGCTTGCCCTGTTCCAGATCGCCGAGGGCATAACCGCCGGGCGGGTTGAGCAGGCAAGTGCCGAAACGCAACTCGCCGCTGGTGGTGATCGCCGCTGCCACTTCAAGTGCAGCCGCAATCTCGCGAGCCATGACGTTCACCCCACCGAGGCCACCGAGCAGCGGCACCACGGCGCTGCCGTCTTCCGCCACGGCGAGCACCGGTGGTTCGGCGCCTTTCTCCAGCAACAGCGGCGCCAGGGTGCGGATGACAATGCCCGCCGCGCACAGGGCAATGATCGGCGTGTCCTGTTTATACAGCTCGCGCAGGGTTGCGCCGAACTCGCTGTAAGTCAGGTCGGCGCCTTCGACGCGCCCATTGAGCCCGTGAATCTTTGCGCCCGGATAGACCTGCTGAAGGCGACGGGCCGTGTCCAGCGCGCCCTGGCCGAGAATGACGATGGCCGGTGTGGAATGAGTCATCAGCCTTGCCACCGTTCGCCGGGCACAATGATCAGCGAGAAGTACGGCGACGACATCGGCTCGACCTCATCCAGTGGCACGATTTTCTGGTTGGCCATGGTCGCCCGCTCGACATACAGCGCACGCTCGGCCAGGCCCAGCTCTGCCAACACGTCGCGCACTTTTGGAAAGTTGCGCCCCAGCTTCATGATCACCGCAGCGTCGGCATCGGCCAGACGGCGCTTGAGTTCATCGTGAGGCAGCACGCCGGACAGCACCGACAGGCTCTGATTGCGATACACCAGCGGTGCGCCCAGCACCGAAGCGCCGCCGAGCATCGAGCAGACGCCCGGCACCACTTCGGCTTCATAGCGGCCGGCGAGACGATCGTGCAGGTACATGTAGGAGCCGTAGAAGAACGGATCACCCTCGCAGATCACCGCCACGTCGCGGCCGGCATCCAGATGCGCGGCCACTTCCTCGGCGGCGTCATCGTAGAAGTCGCTGATCACCTGCTCGTAGGACAGCGGCGCCGGCAGCACTTCGGTGGTCACCGGGTACACCAGCGGCAGCAGGTTCTGCGCGTCCTGCAGGTGCGCTTCGATGATGCCGAAGGCGTTGCCCTTCTTGCCCTTGGCCACGAAGTACGCCACCACTGGCGACTCGCGCAGCAGGCGCAGGGCCTTGACGGTAATCAGTTCCGGATCACCGGGGCCGACGCCCAGGCCAATCAAACGTCCTTTAGCCTGCATCATTCGATCTCCGTGGCGAGGGCATTGACCGCAGCGGCGGCCATGGCGCTGCCGCCGAGGCGGCCCTGCATGATCACGAACGGCACGCCACGGCTGTTGGCAGCCAGCTCGGCCTTGGATTCGGCGGCGCCAACGAAGCCCACCGGGAAGCCGAGGATCAGCGCCGGTTTCGGGGCGCCGGCGTCGAGCATTTCCAGCAGATAGAACAGCGCGGTCGGCGCGTTGCCGATCACCACCACGCTGCCTTCCAGATGCGGACGCCACAGTTCCAGTGCCGCTGCCGAGCGAGTGTTGCCCAGCTCGCGCGCCAGCTCTGGCACGCTGTCATCGCGCAGGGTGCAGATCACTTGGTTGTTGGCCGGCAGGCGCGCACGGGTCACGCCCTCGGAAACCATCCGCGCATCGCACAGGATCGGCGCACCGGCGGCCAGCGCATCGCGCCCGGCCTTGCCGGCGCCTTCGGAGAATTGCAGCCCGTCGATGGCCTCGACCATGCCGCAGGCGTGGATCACCCGCACCGCGAGTTTTTCCAGGTCGGCCGGGATGCGAGCCAGATTGGCCTCGCTGCGAATGATCGCGAAGGAGTTGCGATAGATCTCCTGACCGTCGCGGATGTAATCAAGCATCAAGGGGGCTCCGTGAGCGGGCGGCGAGCAATTTCGCCGCCGCTTCGATAGTAAGGTTGTGAGCGTGCAGCGCGCCGAAACCGGGCAGCGCTGCATCGCGAAAATAGAGATCGTAGTGACCGGGGCCGACTGCCAGCAAAGTCACCGCAGCCCGATGCGCCGCGGCGCAAGAACGCGGGCAGCCGGACAGGTGTACATCCACGGCATGTGGCAACAGCGTCGCCAGCCGGCGGGCATCGTGTTTGGTGTCGGCCAGGCCTTTGCCGCAGCCTTTGGAGCCGGTGCAGGCGATCAGTTGCGCCAAGGGATCTTCGACATGGGTCAGCAGGTTCAGCTTGCTCAATTCGTCGAGCACTTGAACCGCATCGGCTTCCCGCACATCGGGCAACAACAGACTCTGCCAAGGGGTGAAACGCAGGATGCCATCACCGAAGGTTCTGGCCAGTTGCGCGGCACCACGCAGCATGTCCGGATCAAGGCGGCCGAGCGCCGGTGCGGCACCGACATAGACCTGACCAGCCGATGGCTGAGGATGGATGCCGAGGTGCAAACCTTCCGGTCCGGCTTCGCGCTGCCAATCAGCGGCTGACTTCAGATTGATCCGCTGACCGAGCTTTTCCAGGAACACCGGCGCCGGGCATTCATCCAGCAGATGGCGCATTCGCGTCTGCTCCGGACGGGCCAGTTCGAGGAACAATTCCAGCACCGCGACCACCAGCGCATGTCCGTGCGCAAGCGCCACAGCCGCCAGCGGTCGATCCGTCGGACAACCCGCCAGGCCGAACGCCAGCAGCGTGTCGCCGCGATCTTCGAATGCCGACAACCACAGGTCATGGGGATGTTCGAGCATCGCCAGCGCTTCACCGCCATCCAGTTGCACGGCGAACTTGGGGCTCAAC
The DNA here is from genome assembly GCF_949767575.1 of Pseudomonas sp. IT-P2. Taxonomy (NCBI): domain Bacteria; kingdom Pseudomonadati; phylum Pseudomonadota; class Gammaproteobacteria; order Pseudomonadales; family Pseudomonadaceae; genus Pseudomonas; species Pseudomonas sp. IT-P2. The sequence goes on from NZ_CATKQA010000004.1 coordinate 99,330, forward strand.
TCATGGAAGCGCGGATGGCTTTGCAGGGTCTCGAGGATCTGCCCGGCCAATGGACGGGTATCGAAGCGCATCTGTCGGTCAATGCCGGCGGCGGGGCTGAGCATCAGGTTGCGCACATCGTCGCCCGCTGCGGTTCGCGGCCCGAGACCGGCGGCCAGCAGGCTGTCGATCAGCGCGGCGGACTGCTCGCCAATCCCGCGTATCTGCAGATTGCCCCGATTGGTCGCCTCGATCGCCCCGCCGGCAAACCCCTCGGCGGCATTGGCCACCGCATCGGCCTGATCGGCGGTGATCGAACCGCCATCGAGCTTGATCCGGCAGATACCGCCATCCAGCGCCTGGACGATACGCAGCAACCCCGGGCAGGCCGAGGGGCGTATGGCGTTGGACATCGGACGTTCGTTCAAGGGCTGGCAGCTCTGTGGGAAAGGCGCTTCGCGGGCGAAGGCGCGGTATTATGCCTGCTTTGTCCGACGGCATGAAAAGTCTGCCCGTCGGAACGGCGCGTTTGCGGACACTTTTTTGAGGGCTACAGATGTCACCCTGGCTGACAGTAGTAGGAATCGGTGAAGACGGCTTCAAGGGCCTGGGCAAGAATGCCCGGCGCGCCTTGATGGGCGCTTCGCGGATCATCGGCGGTCAGCGTCAACTGGAGCTGTTGCCGGTGTGCATCCGTGGCAAGCGCCAGTTGTGGCCGAGCCCGTTCTCCCTGGCCCCGATTCTCGAGCGTCGCGGTGAAGCCGTGTGCGTGCTGGCCAGCGGTGATCCGATGTTCTACGGCGTTGGCGCAAGTCTGGCGCGGCAGGTGCCGGGGGCCGAAATGCTGATTTTGCCATCGCCATCCTCATGCTCGCTGGCGGCCGCCCGACTGGGCTGGCCGTTGCAGGACGTCAGCGTGTTATCGCTGGTGGCCCGCCCTCTTGCCGCCCTCAATGCGCAACTGTTCAGCGGCGTGCGCCTGTTGCTGCTGAGCAATGACGGCCAGAGCCCGGCGGCGGTTGCCACGTTGCTGCGTGAACGCGGATTCGGCGCCAGTCGCCTGAGCGTCCTGGAGCATCTGGGCGGCAGCGCCGAACGCCGGATCGACAGCACCGCCAACGACTGGAACGATCCGCTCATTGCCGACCTCAACGTGATCGCCATCGAGTGCCTGGCCGATCCGCAGACACCACGCCTGTCGCGTCTCGCCGGCCTGCCGGACTCGGCCTTCGAGCACGACGGCCAACTGACCAAGCGCGACGTGCGCGCCATCACCCTCGCCCGTCTCGCCCCGACCCCGGGCGAACTGCTGTGGGACGTCGGCGCCGGCAGCGGTTCGATCGGCATCGAGTGGATGCGCGCTCACCCGAGCTGCCGCGCACTGGCCATCGAGGCTGACGACGGTCGCCAGCAATTGATCGAACACAACCGCGATGCGTTGGGCGTTCCTGGCCTGCAACTGATTCGCGGCAGCGCCCCGCAGGCGCTCGCCGGGCTGGAACGACCGGATGCGATTTTCATCGGCGGCGGCGTGACCCGCGAAGGGGTGCTCGACACCTGCTGGGAACACCTCAAACCCGGCGGCCGACTGGTGGCCAACGCCGTGACCCTGCAAAGTGAAATGACCTTGATGAGCTGGCGCGAACGCCACGGCGGCGAACTGACCCGCATCCACATCGCCCAGGCGCAACCGCTGGGCGAGTTCGACACCTGGCGCCAGGCCTTGCCGATCACCCTGCTCGATCTGGTCAAACCCCTCGATGCGTGACGAAACCGCTGAACAACCCGCGCCCCTGCGCAGCGGCCTGACTACCGGCAGCTGTGCCACGGCCACCAGCCTCGCCGCTGCCCGTCTGCTGCTCGGCGGCGTGGTGGCGGATGCCGTGCAGATCGTGTTGCCCAAGGGCAAGCAGGTGCAGATGCGTCTGGAGTTCTGCCGGCTGACCGAAGACGGCGCCGAAGCCGGAACCATCAAGGATGCGGGCGATGATCCGGACGTGACTCACGGCGCCCTGCTTTATTCGCGAGTGCGGCTGATGGCCGAGCCGGGAATCCGCTTCATTGCCGGCAAAGGCGTCGGCACCGTCACTCGGCCGGGGCTGGTGCTGGGCGTCGGCGAACCGGCGATCAACCCGGTGCCGCGCAAGATGATCAGCGATCACCTGACTTTGCTGGCCGAAGAAACCGGCTATCGCGGCGGCTTCGAGGTGACGGTCAATGTCGAGGGCGGCGAAGCCCTGGCGCTGAAAACCATGAACCCGCGTCTGGGCATTCTCGGCGGCCTGTCGATCCTCGGCACCAGCGGCATCGTCCGGCCGTTTTCCTGTGCGGCGTACATTGCCTCGATCCATCAAGGCATCGACGTGGCGAAAACCAACGGTTACCTGCACATCGCCGCCTGCACCGGCAACGCCAGTGAGGACACCATGCGCCAGGTCTACAACCTGCCGGAAATCGCCCTGATCGAAATGGGCGACTTCGTCGGCGCCGTGCTCAAGCACCTGCGCAAAGTACCTGTGGAGAAACTCAGCCTGTGCGGCGGCTTCGGCAAGATCAGCAAACTGGCGGCCGGGCACATGGACCTGCACTCGCGTCATTCGAGCATCGACCTGCCGCAACTGGCCGAGTGGGCGGCGGCAATTGGCGCCGACGACACCTTGCAGCTAGCCATACGCGGGGCGAATACCAGTCAGCAGGCGTTGGCGATGGCCCGTGCGGCGGGTGTTGCCCTGGGCGATGAAGTCTGCCGCCATGCTTTGGAATTCGCCCGTAGCGTGGTGCCGGCGCAGGTGCAGGTCGAGGTGTTTGCGATTGATCGTCAGGGCGGCATCGTTGGCCATGCGGGAGCCTTTGTATGAAGCGAATCTTGTTGCTCGGCGGCGTGACTGAAGCGCTGGCCATCGCGCGCACGTTGGGACCGGAGCACATCTACAGCCTGGCCGGCGTCGGCCGGGTGCCGACCGATCTGACGTGTCAGGTGCGCGTCGGCGGCTACGGTGGCGCCGAAGGTCTGGCGCAGTTCATTCGCGACGAAGGCATCACACTTTTACTCGACGCGACCCATCCCTACGCCGCGCAAATCAGCCGGAACGCCGCCACCGCCGCGCAACTCACCGGCATCCCCTGCTGGGCCCTGCGCCGCCCCGCGTGGCAACCAAAGCCGGGCGATGACTGGCGCGAAGTCGCCGATTGGGCCGAACTGTTCACCGCCCTCGAACCCTTCCGCCGCCCCCTGTTCACCCTTGGCCGCGAACCGCTGCAACACCTCGACGAAATCCCCGCGCACCAGTTCTGGACCCTGCGCGCCCTCGACGTCTACCCCGGCAACGAACGCTGCGAAGTCATCGGCGCCCGTGGACCGTTTCTGCTGGAGGATGAACGGGCGTTGTTCGAGCGGCGGCAGATCGACGTGCTGATCAGCAAGAACAGCGGCAGCACCGCCACCGAGCCGAAACTGGACGTGGCGCGGGAGCTTGGGGTGCCGGTAATGGTGTTGAAGCGGCCGGTGTTGGTGGAGGTTAATCGGGAGTTTGCGACGGTTGATGACGTCATCTCGGCTCTTGAAAAACCTTGATCGGGACGGAGCTTTTCCTCTCGCGATAGCTTCAGTTGTTGATGCAAGTCCCATGCAATGCAAATTCGAGCCGCTACACTCTCTTGAAAGATCGCTGCGACACCAAACCGCACGACGCTTTTTTACTTATCGGCCCTGATCAGGCTAAATAGCTGCGCCTGATCGCCCACCCTACGGATCTGTCCCATGAACCGACACCGGCTCGCATTTGCCTGGATCGCCTGCTTTGCAGTGCTGTTCAACATGCTCGCCATGCCGTTGACGGGAGCGATGGCGCAGGCGGCGCAAACGCCGGCCGAGCAGTTGCTGTGGAGCAGTTTCTGCACCGGCAGCGGGACGAAGATGGTGGCGATCGACATCGGCAGCCTCGATCAGAAAGCGCCGCAGAGTGGTGACAATCATTCGACCATGCAGCATTGCTGGTGCTGTTCCGGATCGGCGCCGGTGGTGGCGTTGCCGGGGCATTCGCCGCAGCTGTATTTCGCTCAATACGAAAGCAATCGCAGCGTGGCCCCCGCCTTGCTGCAAACTCCGACACCGCGCCAACAATGGCCGAGCCTCAATCCCCGCGCCTCTCCTCTGGTCTGATTTGTTCCCGCATTTGACCTGCGTTTCAAATCGTTCTGGAGAACTGCCATGTTGAACAAACTCATCGTCATCGCTGCGCTGTTGCTGCCGGCGTGCTTCGCCCATGCCCACGAATACAAGGCCGGCGAGCTGGAAATCGCCCACCCGTGGTCGCAGGAACTGCCGCCGAACGCGCCGACCGTTGCCGCGTATTTCATCATTCACAACGCCGGCAAGACGGCTGACCGCCTGCTCAGCGTCGACTCCCCAATCGCCCCGACGGCCGAACTGCACGAGCACGTGATGCAGGGTGATCTGATGAAGATGCAACAGGTGCCGAACGTGGCCATCCCGGCCGGTGGAAACGTGACCTTCGCGCCGATGGCCTATCACGTGATGCTGATGAATCCGACCGACCGCAGTCTGCTGACCGACGGCAAACGCTTTCCCCTGACAATGCACTTTGAAAAGGCCGGTGACGTGACCGTCGAAGTCGCCGTGCAGAAGAAGCCACCGGAAGCCACGCAAGCCCACGCGCACGCCCAGTAACCGTTCCGGCAGAGTCCGCCCATGCGCCCCCTGAGCGCCAGGCCCTCCCTGCAACGCCGTCAGACTGAACACCTGACCCGCGGCAGCTGGATCGCTCTGTTCGCCATGTTGATGATTTTCATCGGCCCGCTGATTTCCCAGTCGATGCCGATGGATCAGCACGCCTCGACCTCCATGCCGATGAACATGGACATGTCGATGGACATGGCGGGGATGGATCACTCCGGGCACACCGCGCAACCCACCGCCGAACACTGTCCGCCGCAATCCTCGCACCATGTGCTATGGGAAAAATGCGGTTATTGCAGCCTGCTGTTCAACTGCCCGGCGCTGACCGGCGGCGGCAGCTTCGCCACCTTCAGTATTCCACTGGTCAACACCTTCACCCCACCCTCCCCGCGTCTGGGCCATGCCCGCCAGACCTTTTTCCCCGGCGCCCGCCCCCGCGCCCCGCCCGTCGCAGCGTAAACCCCCACCGCTGATTGCACACGGTCGAGAAGACAGCTTCAGGCTGCCGGCCGTGTCGTTTACGACTGTTTGATGGAAATTGTCATGTCCAGGTTTTCTGCTGTGCCACGCCCGGGTTCTGCCCCGGCGTCCTTTGCCCTGAACGAATCCCGCGTTCGTTTCAGGCACGCTACCGCCGTCCTTTGCGGCGTCCTGCTGTCCCCGCTGGTCCACGCCGACGAACACGCCGGCCATGCTGACGAACTGAGTCCGACGGTGATCACCGCCATCGCCCCGAGCTCGCCGCTGACCATCGTCACCAACCCGAAAGACCCGCGCCAACCGGTGCCGGCCAGCGACGGCGGCGACTACCTGAAGACCATTCCCGGCTTCGCCCTGGTGCGCAACGGCGGCACCAACGGTGATCCGGTGCTGCGCGGCATGTTCGGTTCGCGCCTGAACATCCTCACCAACGGCAGCATGATGCTCGGCGCCTGCCCCGGCCGGATGGACGCGCCGACCTCGTACATCTCGCCCGAGACCTACGACAAACTCACCGTGATCAAAGGCCCGCAAACCGTGCTCTACGGACCGGGCGCGTCGGCCGGCACGATCCTGTTCGACCGTGAACCGGAAAGCTTCGGCGAGCTCGGCACCCGCGTGAACGCCAGCGTGCTGGCCGGCTCCCACGGACGCTTCGACAAAGTCGTCGATGCAGCGGCCGGCGGCTCGCTCGGCTATGTGCGGGTGATCGGCAACACCGCGCATTCCGACGACTACCGCGACGGCAACAACGACAGCGTTGCCTCGCGCTATGACAAGTGGAACGGCGACGTGGCGGTGGGCTGGACCCCGGACGCCGACACCCTGATCGAACTCACCGCCGGCAAGGGCGACGGCGAAGCACGCTACGCCGGGCGCGGCATGGACGGCTCGCAATTCCTGCGCGAAAGCCTCGGTCTGCGTTTTGAGAAATCCAACATCAGCGACGTGCTGGAGAAGCTCGAAGCGCAGGTCTACTACAACTACGCCGACCACGTGATGGACAACTACACCCTGCGCACGCCGTCCGGCACCGGGATGATGGCCGGTCCCATGGCGTCCAACGTCGACCGCCGCACCCTCGGCGCACGGATCAAGGCCACCTGGCGCTGGGCCGATATCCAGCTGATCACCGGCCTCGATGCGCAGACCAACGAACACCGGCAGCGCAGCGGCATGGGTATCGATACCTACAAGGATCAGCCGTTCACCAAGGACGCCGACTTCCATAACTACGGCGTGTTCAGCGAAATGACCTGGTACGCCGCCGATCGCGACCGACTGATTACCGGCGCCCGGGTCGACCGTGCCTCGGCCAAGGATTATCGCCAGACCACCGGCTCGGGAATGATGTCCCGGCCGAACCCGACCGCTGGCGATACCCGCGCCGACACCCTGCCGAGCGGTTTCATCCGTTTCGAGCACGACCTGGCCGACAGCCCGACCACGCTCTACGCTGGCCTCGGCCACGCGCAGCGGTTCCCGGATTACTGGGAGCTGTTTTCGCCCAAGTCCGGCCCGGCCGGTTCGCTCAATGCGTTCGATTCGATCAAGCCGGAAAAGACCACTCAGCTCGACTTCGGCGTGAACTACAAGGACGCCGACCTCGAAGCGTGGGCCTCGGGCTACTTCGGCGTGGTGCGCGACTACATCCTGTTCGACTACACCCCGACGATGATGGGCATGAGCACTTCCCGCGCCGAGAACATCGACGCGCGGATCATGGGCGGTGAACTCGGTGCCGCTTACAAACTCACCGACAACTGGAAAGCCGATGCGACCCTGGCCTACGCCTGGGGCAAGAACAGCAGCGACGGCAAGGCCCTGCCGCAGATGCCGCCGCTGGATGCGCGCTTCGGCCTGACCTACAGCGAAGACAACTGGAGCGCCGGCGCACTGTGGAGGGTGGTCGCCGCGCAAAACCGTATCGACCAGAACAAGGGCAACGTGGTCGGCAAGGATTACGACAAGAGTTCAGGCTTCGGCGTGTTCTCGCTCAACGGTGCCTACCGGATCAACAAACACTGGAAGGTCAGTACCGGCGTCGACAACCTGTTCGGCAAGGCTTACGCCGAACACCTGAACCTGGCGGGCAACGCCGGGTTCGGCTACCCGGCCAACGACCCGCAAGCGATCAATGAACCGGGGCGCACGCTCTGGACCAAGGTGGACATGAGTTTCTAACCCTCAAGGGCGCTCGCTCCCTTCAGGGAGCGGGCGGCAACAGACAACGAGAAGATCCAAGCCAAGCGGAGCACACGTGATGAAACAGCCCAAACCGAATTTCTACAACCTGGCCTGGCGTTGGCATTTTTATGCCGGATTGTTCGTCGCCCCATTCATGGTGATGCTGGCCCTGACCGGCATCATTTACCTGTTCAAGCCGCAACTCGATTCGCTGATGTACAGCAGCCTGCTGAACGTCCCGGCCGGGCATCACACGGTGCCGGCCGACGACTTGCTGCAAAAGGTCAAAAGCGCTTATCCACAGGGCCAGGTCACTCAGTACCTGCCACCGGCGAATGCCGAGCGCAGCGCGCAGTTTGTCGTGGTCAATGCCGGCCATGAGCTGAACGTGTTCGTCGATCCGTACCACGGCGACATCCTCGGCGAGCAGGATGCCAGGCAGAACCTGCAAGCCATCGCCCGGGCGATCCATGGCGAACTGATGATCGGCACCGTCGGTGACCGACTGATCGAAATGGCCGCCGGCTGGGGCGTGGTGCTGGTGGTGTCCGGGGTTTTCCTGTGGTGGCCGCGAGGTCAGGCCGCGGGGATTCTGTGGCCACGTTTGAGCAGTCGCGGCCGCGTGCTGTGGCGTGACCTGCATGCCGTTACCGGATTCTGGGGCGCGGCCTTGCTGCTGGTGATGCTGCTCAGCGGCATGACCTGGACCGGTTTCTGGGGCAAGCAGTACGCCCAGGTATGGAACGTGTTCCCGGCGGCGATGTGGGACAACGTGCCGACTTCCGATGTCGAGGCCGGCAGCCTCAACAACGCCGCGCGCCAGACCGTACCGTGGGCGATGGAAAACACCCCGATGCCGATGTCCGGCGACCACGCCGAACACATGGCCCACGGCGGCATGCAACACGGCCCCGCTGCACCGACCATCCGCCTGCAGGACGTGCAGAACATCGCCATCGAGCGCAAGGTCGAGCCGGGCTACAGCATCACAATGCCGACCACCGCCACCGGCGTGTTCACCATCGCCGTGTTCGCCGACGACCCACGCAACGACGCGACCCTGCACATCGATCAGTACACCGGCAAGGTGTTGGCCGACGTGCGCTTCGAGCAATACGGCGCTGTTGCCCGGGCTACCGAGATCGGCGTGATGCTCCACGAAGGCAAGATGTTCGGCACCTTCAACCAGATCATCGTGTTGCTGATCTGCCTGATGATTCTGCTCAGCGCCGTCAGCGGTGTGGTGATCTGGTGGAAGCGTCGGCCCCAGGGCAAATTCGGCGTGCCGCCGCTGCGCCACGATCTGCCGAAATGGAAAACCGGGGTGGCGATCATGCTGGTGCTGGCGGTGGTGTTTCCGCTGGTAGGGGCTTCGCTGGTAGTGGTGTGGTTGCTGGATCGGCTGCTGTTGTCGCGTCTGGGCCGGCAAACTGAATCTGCCTCAACCTCATCATGAAACAGGCGAGATGCGCGGTTTAGACAGATCTTTAAACTGCCGGGGCTTAAACTCCGGCATTTTTTAGTGTTACTGTATAACGCAAATTTGCTGCTCTGCCCGCGGCCATGCATTGTCATGAGCCGGCGGGCTTTTCTTTTGAAGAAGTGATTCACCGCCCCGATGAACAAGTACCTCTTGTCCAGCCTCTGTCTGTTCGCCCTGAACAACAGCGCCCACGCCGACAACGCCCCGCTGACGCTGCCCACCGGCACCATCACCGCCCCGGCCAATGACGACCCGACCGTCAGCCTGACCACGCCGACCAGCGCCGGCTCGCGCCTGAACCTCAGTGCGATGGAAACCCCGGCCAGTGTCGAAAGCCTGAGCGGCGAACAGGTCCGCGCCCGTGGCGACCGCAGCGTGCAGGACGCGGTGTCGCGCAGCACCGGCATCAGCCGCACCGGCACGCCGGGCGATGGCGGCACTTCGTTGCAGGCCCGGGGATTTACCGGGCAGAGTTCGGTGATGCAGTTGTATGACGGCAACCGCATGTACACCGGCATGGGCACGGTGACGTTTCCGGTCGACACCTGGTCGGTGGAACGCGTCGATGTCCTGCGCGGCCCGGCCTCGGTGCTGTACGGCGAAGGCGCGACCGGCGCGGTGGTCAACGTGATCCCGAAGAAGCCGTTCGAAGGCGAAATCGAAAACCATGTGCGCGTCGGCTACGGCTCGTTCGACCGCCAGCAACAGGCGTTCGACAGCGGCGGCTCGCTGACCGACACCCTGAGCTATCGCCTCAACCTCAACCGCCTGCGCGGCAACGGCTGGGTCGATCGCGGCGACTCATCCAGCGACTTCATCAGCGCCGCCCTGCGCTGGCAGGCCACCGACGACCTGACCTTCACCCTCGCCCACGATTACGGCGATCAGCGCCCGCAGAACTACTTCGGTACGCCGTTGATCAACGGCCAGTTGAAAGACAGCCTGCGCAACAAGAACTACAACGTGCGCGACGACAAGCAGCACTACAACGATCAATGGACGCGCCTGACCTCGGATTGGCAGATCAACGAGGCGGTCAGCGCCAGCAACGAGCTGTACTACCTCAAGGCCCAACGCCGCTGGCAGAACGCAGAGAACTACAACTTCGACGCTGACCGTCAGCAACTCAGCCGCAGCGGTTACTTCGGTATCGGCCATAAACAGGAACAGCTCGGCGACCGCCAGACCTTCACCTTCAAGCACTCGCTGTTCGGCCTCGACAGCCAGACCGTGACCGGCGTCGACTACAACCGTATTCGCTTCCAGCTCGACAGCAACTCGCCGTTCAACGACGTATTGCCGAATGGCCAGCCGCTGGATCGGTATCACCCGCAAACCGGTTATTTCGAGAGCGCCGATCCGTATCGCGATCAGTTCGACAGCACCACCAGACAGATGTCGCTGTTCGCCGAAAACCGCACGCAATTGAGCGAGCGCTGGTCGCTGGTGACCGGTGTACGCCGCGACTACGTACATGTGGATCGCAACAACCTGGTCGATGGCAGCCAGAGCGACAAGACCCTGACCGGCAACAACTGGAAGGCCGGGCTGGTGTTCGCGCTGACCCAGGACACCTCGTTCTACGGCCAGGTCGCCACCAGCACCGATGGCATCGGCGGTCTGATTTCCCTGAGCCCGAGCCAGCAGCAATATGACCTGTCGACCGCGCGGCAGACCGAGATCGGCATGAAGCAACTGTTCTGGGATCAGCGTGGCGAGTTCACGTTGGCGGCGTATCGCATCGTGAAGAAGAAACTGCTGACCGACGATCCGGGCAACCCGACGCTCAAGCAGCAGGTCGGCCAGCAATCGTCGAACGGCCTGGAAGCCAGCCTCGATCTGCAACTGCCGCACGCCTGGCAACTGCAAGCCAACGCCGCCATCGTCAAACCCAAGTACGACGATTTTGAAGAAGTGGTCGACGGCGTGCCGGTGTCGCGCAACGGCAATCGCCCGGTGGACGTGCCACGCCGCACTGCCAATCTGTGGCTGAGCAAGGCGCTGACCGATGACCTGAAAGCCGGTGCCGGTGTGCGCTACGTCGATGCACGCTACGCCGACATGGCCAACCGCAACGAGCTGCCGAGCTACACCGTGGTCGATGCAACGCTGTCGTGGAAAGCCCTGCGCAACACCACGCTGGGATTGCAGGTGAACAATCTGTTTGACCGGACGTACGCGCAAAGCCAATACAATGAGGGCCAGCAGTGGATTCTGGGTGAGCCTCGTTCGTTCTTTGTCACGGCTGACTACACCTTCTAGAACAGGAACGAAATGACCTCACTGTCCCTCACCGATCTCGCCTGGACACCTTTGGGCCACGGCCACTGTCATCACCAGTTCCAGCTGCGTGACGCCTCGCTGCAAGTGGCCGCCGGTGAGTTCGTCGGGCTGATCGGGCCCAACGGCAGCGGCAAGACCAGCCTGTTGCGCTGCGCCTACCGCTTCAGTCAGCCGGAAACCGGTGAGGTCAAACTCGACCACCATAACGTCTGGAAGCAATCCTCACGCTGGTGTGCGCAACGCATCGCCGTGGTGCTGCAGGAATTCCCCGATGCCTTCGGCCTGACCGTCGAAGAAGTGGTCGCCATGGGCCGCACGCCGCACAAGGGCCTGTTCGACGGCGACACGCTGGAAGACCGCCAGCTCGCCACCCAGGCCCTCAAATCCGTCGGCCTCGACGGCTTCGAAGATCACGCGTTCGCCACGCTGTCCGGCGGTGAAAAACAGCGGGTGATTCTCGCCCGGGCCCTGACCCAGCAACCGCAACTGCTGATCCTCGACGAGCCGACCAACCACCTCGATCCGCGCTATCAGCTGGAGCTGCTGCAACTGGTCAAACGTTTGCAGATCGGCACGCTGGCGAGCATCCATGACCTGAACCTCGCCGCCGCGTTCTGCGACCGCTTGTACGTGATCAACCACGGTCGCATCGTAGCCAGCGGCACGCCGCAAGAAGTCCTCACTGTTGAATTGCTGCGCGACGTGTTCGGCGTCGAAGCATTGATCGATCCACACCCCCTCCACGGCTACCCGCGAATCACCTGGATAACCCGACCATGACTGTGCGCTCCCTGCTTTGCCTCGCCCTGTTGCTGGGCACCACCCACGCCTTCGCCGAGGCCACGAAGTACCCGCTGACGATCCAGAGCTGCAACCGTGAAGTGACCTTCAAGCAAGCACCGAAACACGCGGTCAGCCACGACATCAACATGACCCAGATGATGCTAGCCCTCGGCCTCAAGTCGAAGATGGCCGGCTACAGCGGCGTCAGTGGCTGGAAGTCGGTGACGCCTGAAATGCAGAGCCTGCTCGACGGTTTGCCGGAGCTGGCGGCCAAGTACCCGTCGGTGGAAACGTTGCTCAACGCCAACGTCGATTTCTTCTTCGCCGGCTGGGATTACGGCATGCGCGTCGGCGGCGATCTCACGCCGCAGACCCTGCAACCGCTGGGCATCAATGTGTATGAACTGACCGAGTCCTGCGCCTTCGTGATGAAGCGCCCGGCCGCCACGCTGGACGACACTTACAACGACCTGCGCAACCTCGGAAAGATTTTCGACGTGCAGGATCGCGCCAACGCGCTGATCGCCGACATGCAAAGTCAGGTCGCCGCCGTTCGCAAAGACCTGCCCGCCGAGAAACCACGGGTGTTCCTGTACGACAGCGGCGAAGACCGCGCCATGACCTCCGGCCGCCTCGGCATGCCGCAAGCGCTGATCGACGCCGCCGGCGGGCGCAACGTTCTCGATGACGTCGAAGCGAGCTGGACCCGGGTCAACTGGGAAACCGTGGTCGAGCGTAATCCACAGGTGATCGTGATCGTCGACTACAGCGAAATCACCGCCGAGCAGAAGATTGAATTCCTGCTGAAGAACAAGGCGCTGCAATCGGTGGACGCGATCAGGAACCAGCGCTTCATCGTCATCCCCTACGTGCAGGCCACGCCGGGGATCGACAACGTGCTGGCGGTGGAAACCCTGGCCAAAGGTTTCCACGGCGAATGATCGATCGTCGCTATGCGCTGCTGCTGATCGCCCTCGGTGCCGTGCTGCTGGTGTCGTGCGTGGTGTCGCTGGGTTTCGGCCCGGCGCGGGTGCCGGTGGACGTGGTGTGGCGGATTCTGCTGCATAAACTGTTCGGCCTCGGCGTGCCGGACTGGAGCGCCGGCCAGGAACACATCGTCTGGCTGATCCGCGTGCCGCGTATGTTGCTCGGTGCATTGGTCGGTGCCGGTCTGGCGTTGATCGGCGCGGTGCTGCAGGCAGTGACGCGCAATCCGCTGGCCGATCCGCACCTGCTCGGCGTCACCTCCGGCGCCACCCTCGGCGCGGTGATCGTGGTGCTGCACGTCGGCGAAATCGTCGGCCTGCTGACCTTGCCGATTGCGGCGTTCATCGGCGCGTTGTCGAGCATGTTTCTGGTGCTGGGCATCGCCAACCGGCAGGGTCGGCTGGACAGTGATCGCCTGCTGCTGTGCGGCGTGGCCGTTTCGTTCGTGATGATGGCGATCGCCAACCTGCTGTTGTTCATGGGCGATCACCGCGCCAGTTCAGCGGTGATGTTCTGGATGCTCGGCGGCCTCGGTCTGGCGCGCTGGGAGTTGTTGGCGGTGCCGGCGCTCAGCGTGTTGCTCGGCTTGCTTCTGCTGATCGGCATGGCCCGCCCGCTGAACGCCTTGATGGCCGGCGAGCAGACCGCCGTCACCCTCGGCCTGAATGCCCGGGCTGTGCGTCTGCGGGTGTTCGTGATCGCTTCGCTGATGACCGGAGTGCTGGTGTCGATCAGTGGCTCCATCGGTTTTGTCGGGCTGATGGTGCCGCACATTGCCCGGCGCATGATCGGTGCCGAGCATCGGCGTCTGCTGCCGGTGTGCCTGTTGCTCGGCAGCGTTTTCCTCGTCTGGGTGGATGTCGCCGCACGCACACTGATCGCCCCCGAAGACCTGCCCATCGGTGTTGCCACTGCGGCCCTCGGCGGACTGTTCTTCATCGCTCTGATGCGCCGCCGCTGACTCTGCAAGCGCGCGGCGACGCATTCACCGCGTCAACGGGTGCAGAGCATCAGAGTTCGTCTCTGGGCCGGACAACTCCCGGGTTCATTGGCTGTTGGCGTAAGGTTTTCCAACCGGTTCCCATACCTCCCGTCTGCTTCCAGTAATGTCCGGGCACCAGCACCCTGAACTCGCCCAGTTCCACCAGCTTTGAAATGAACTGGCCGGGACTCAGCTTGCTGACCCATCGACCCTTTTCAAACACCACCGGCTTCGTCAACAGCAGATGCCGCTCGGCATCCGAATAGACCGGCGTGTATTTGAGCAGTGCTCCGTCGGGGGTCGAATAGTAGTAATCCCGTATCGCAAAACCCTTGTTTTTCAGTTCATGGGTATGCGCATGAACCTGATCCGGCGAGGCGAAATTCGCGTGTACCGCATCAGGGTCAGGCACAAGCGTCGTGTTGGCCGACAAATGAAACTGATGAGCCGCCACAAGCTTGTAGCCATCAGGAAAACTCGGTACCGGATGAGTCCAACTGGTGTCGGCGTCCCTGGCGGTACGAAATATTCGCACCAGCGGACTTTGTTCATAGGCGGAATAAGCAACAGGCTCCAGCGGGACATGCCGATCGGCCCCGGCCTTCGCAAGGATTGCGCCTTCGTATCCGTTTTCGGTGTCAGGTTCGTCGTCCATACGTTCGCACGCATGGAGGGCAGCATCGTCGGCATGCTGAAAAACAGGCCCCAGTGCCGGCGCAGGGTTGGCTCGCCATCTCTCATCGACAGACACATCGACCATCCGTGGCCGCCAGTCATCGCCCACCGAACCATGACGCGACCAGTGCGCACTGGTTTCAATGACTTCCAGCTTACCGGCTCGGGACATGCGTCGAACGTAATCGGAAAAAATGAAAGTCCCCTTGGCGATGTCACGCTCATCCTGCGCAGCCTGATCCGCCGATGCAAACATGTTGGGCCGTAGTTCGATCTGTCCGTGTCTGTCGTAAAACACCCCAGGCTCAAAAGCATCAAGCGTCAGTTTCAATAGCGCGCCGTCGGTACAGGATATGTAAATGCTTTTGTAACCCTGGTGGGTAAAGGCCTGCACGCGTGCGTGGTACATATCGTTCGGTGAAATAAAGAAATGCCTGATGTCATCATCCCGCGCGCCTATGGGTGGATAGGCTGCACGAATATAAACGGCCTCCAGAGAAAATCCTGCGAGCAACCGTCCTTGTACAAATACCCGATCCAGTGCCAGCGACGAGCGTTGTACCTCGATTGGCAGAGTGGCAATGAACGAGCCATCCCCTGAGCGCAGAATGAATCCAAAGGTCTGGTCACGTCTGCTTGCCTCTGATTCATGGGTGTATCGGGCAGCGTCGTCCGCCTGGATAAACAAAGGACTGCACACCGGGTCACTCGCGGCCTTGTGATAGTCCGACGGGGGGAGCAGATCGGTGGAAAACGGAACCCAACGCATCACCAGACGAGGAAGCCCCCACAGGTCACCGCCGACAATGACCCGCAAATTGCCTGCCTTGGCCAGGGAATCGATCCAGACACCGGGCTTCAATTCACCCGTGTGGATGAACTGTCTGATTTTTTTTCCATCCAGATCGGCAGGCAATCCCTTGTAGTCTGTCAGCACATTGGCCACACCGGCGCGAATGCGGTCGAGGAGCCCGGACCGGTAGCAGATCACCGAACCGTCAGGGCTCAACAGGTACTCATCGAGTGCGGTCGGCGAGGCTCTGGTGAACGCCGTATACAGCGTGTCGACCGACAACATGTTCAAGTAAACCTGTTTTTCGACCGACGACAACAAAAGCGGCATGCCCCTGGCAACACGTGATCGGTAGCGCGCCATGACCCGGCAGCCAGAGGGAAACAATCCGGTCTTCTCGCTTTGGTCCGGGTAAATCTCCGCGATATCGAAGTCCTCCCGCGAGACCTCAAGCGGCGCAGTAGCCATATACAGGCCATCGGACCTTTTCAGAATCAGGCCACCAAAGGGCTTGATCGCCGAACCGGTTATGAGGGATCGCATATAGACCACCGCATCGTCAGGGCTTTGAAATACCGGACTGAGCCAGCGGCGCTCAAGATTCATCCTGGGTTTCCAGGTTGTATTGACCCTCCCTGCCCTGTCCCAACACGCACTCGTGCGCAGGACATAGAGTTCGCCGCTGTTGGCAACGAGCCGGACAAACTCTTCGGGGAGCATCCTGCGTCGCGCCAGCTTCTGGTTGATTGCAGCCAGACTGAGTTCGGGATCACTACTTTTGAACAGTCGACTGGCGTCGCTGCGCTCATACCTCAGCAAGGCGCCGTCCTGCGTCGACATATACAAAGCCCCCTGGATCGGATCCACCACTGGACGGCGATTGGGATCGTAAGTCGCAAGGGAAAGGTCTTGCGGCGGGATGAAGTACTGCGCCAGCCAGGAAAGAGAGCGGCTCGACGGATGTTTCACCCGCTGACGCGAATAAAACAATGCGTGGCGACCGAAGCCCTCCGGGAACTGGAACCACGGCGCTCCACTTCGCCAGGCGAACATGCTTGCCAGCTGGAAGACGTTGTCTTTGTGCTCATCGACGGGAAACAACTCCGTGGCGACGTACTCCTCACGATCCACGTGTTTGAGGATAAAGCCGAACCACGCCCGCTCAGTGTCATACAAACGTGCTTCACGGGCATATCGATACACGCTGGCGTCATCTGCGGACGCACACACTGCGCCGAAGGCGACGGTCCCGGGGCGTTTCCATGCCTGGGGTACATCGGGCGAACGCCAGGCAGGCGTTATGTCGCCTCTCGGCCCCCACAGGTCACTGTCGAGCAAGACAGTCAACCGACCGGCTGATGCCTGCAATCGAATGAACGCTTCCGGCAGGATGGCTCTGGTTTCCAGCGCTTTCGCCAGGGGACCCGGATTCCCGGTGGTGCCCAGACGTTGTTGAAAATCCCTGGCATCCTGCGTGGTAGAGGGTTCGAACCTGACAAGACCATCCTGCCCTGCAGAAACATAGAGAGGGATATCCTCCATGAAAACCTGCCTGCTTTCGTCGACACTGACCATTTGCAGGCTCATGGCGAAACTGTTTCGTGTCCACTTTGCTGGCTGGGCATCTGTCGGGTAGTCCATCGGCTCACCCTCAAAGGGCAAATGGCTCGGTACAACGGGGCGGGCATCGCTATCGATAGGGTTGCCGGGAGTGTCCTGCGACGTTCCTGGAACTGAGGCGACATCGACGGAGTCGAGTTCTGAAAGTGCCACATGGGACACGTAACGGGCATGCAGCAGATGGCTATCGGGAAGAACCGGACGCCCATTGTTATCCTTGGGATACAAGTCGCCTCGGCTGAGCGTGGCGATGTCACCTTCAAGCGGTTCGGTCACCACAAAACGACGATTGTCGCGTTGCAGGACATAACCCGCATATTGCCGGTCACGCCGCGGGTCAATCTGCTCGTGGGCATATCGAACGGCATCATCGGCGGTTAAAAACTCCTGGCTCAGTAACGGCCAGGGAAAGTTTGC
Organism: Pseudomonas sp. IT-P2; assembly: GCF_949767575.1. Taxonomy (NCBI): domain Bacteria; kingdom Pseudomonadati; phylum Pseudomonadota; class Gammaproteobacteria; order Pseudomonadales; family Pseudomonadaceae; genus Pseudomonas; species Pseudomonas sp. IT-P2. The sequence continues at coordinate 116,698 of NZ_CATKQA010000004.1, forward strand.
GAATGGTTTCCAGTCGTCATCCACCAAACCGAGTCGCGCCCATAGTGCGCTTCCGCGCAACACCTGCAGACGCCCGGCCAGCATGACTACCGAAACGTATTCACGGGGAAGTAGCGCCCCGTTACGAAGTCTGGCCTGCAGGCCTGCGTCGTGAATCGTCCCGTCAGAGCTCTCGACACTCATTCCTGCTTCGATCCGACTGCCACTGAAGGTGTATTTCAGCATCGAGGCATCCAATGCCAGCATGTACAGCGACAGTGACTGGCCCGGCGCAGACAACTGTTGCCACCGGGTGTTGCAAGCAATGGCAAGGGCCATTTCCTGCGGCGTGAAAAAATTCTCGTAGAGCCAGTGTTGAGTGGGAGGAAACATTCCAGGGTCCGGGCGAGAGCCATAGTAAAAGCCCTCCAGCACATAGCCGCGGGGTAACCTCGGTTGACCGTCGCTCCCGGCAGGAAACAACCTGTGCGGATCCCATGCCGCCAATCCGGCGGGCCTTGCATGAGTCGCTACATAGTGTCTGCCTGACTGGCTTCGAAGTACGAGCCCGCTGGTCTTGGCATCCCTGGACTTGAGCGCGGCAAGAACAGCGCGTTCTGCATTGGCGCAAACGCGGGTCATGAGCGGCAGCTCCGTCACCTCTCCTCCGGAAAAAGCCTTCCCGGCTTTCCAGTCAGACGGCACGCGACCGACGGAGTAGCCCCAGTCTGCATTCGAAACAATGACCCTCAGATCACCTACGGCAGCAAACTTGTTGATGGTACTGACGATGTCATATGTCCCCACCGGATTGCCGGGCGGCGAACCGGCCTGGCGCCAAAGGGAGTAACTCCACTCTTCTTTCGAACCGCTGGGCGAATATTTAAGCAGAACGCCATCGGGCCCGGACAGGTAAGCGCTGGGAAAAAAACCTCGCGCTGCAACATCAGCCACAAAGTCCAGATAGGAAAAAAAATTGATGAACAGCCTCAGGTGGAATTCATCCACCCCGGGATTGGCGTTGCGTACCTCCTTATAAAGGGGTGCATGGTTATGCAGATTTGCAACACATCGATAACCTTGCGGCTGTACGTAACTTCCCCTCGCGTCGACTTCGATAATGGTGCCGAAATCAAAACGGTCGACACTGCCAGATACCGGTTCTGTAGCGACAAACAGGCCATCCGGCCTGAGCATGATTACGCTGCCATATTCCCTGTCCGGCTTGACTGGAATCTGCGTGTGAGCCCAGTAAGCGGCATCTTCTTCCGTCACAAAAGCCGGGCTCAACCGCGGCAGGCGGGGCTTCCCAAAGGCACTTGCTGCGCGGCCGGTCCGGCCAGGTACTTCATTCATGATCAAATCCTGCGGTTAAGAATCGACATATCGAATGAATGAGTGTTGGCGCAGCCGCGCTTCGATCCGCAGTACATGTTTATCGTTTATGTATCCATCTGTACCGCACTCGCACAAGAGAGCAGCACCATTTGTGCGCAGACACTTCGCACTCACGATGCTCACCTGCCTGTTTTTGGTGCAGCTTGCGCCTCCCGCCTGGGGCATCCCCCTCGGGACACCGTCATTCCCCGCTTGGGCACAGCCCTTGCAAAACAGCCTTCAGTCGTTCGCATCTGCCAACCATAAAAAACTTTAACGTTCATGGAGATCGCACAATGAAGCGTCGCAGTTTGATCAAGGCTTTCACACTCACGGCATCCATTGCCGCGATGGGCATGACCTGGACCGTACAGGCCGCCGAGACCATCAAGGTCGGGATTCTGCATTCGTTGTCCGGCACCATGGCGATCTCCGAAACATCGCTCAAGGACATGGCGTTGATGACCATCGACGAGATCAACGCCAAGGGCGGGGTGAACGGCAAGATGCTGGAACCGGTGGTGGTCGACCCGGCGTCGAACTGGCCGCTGTTCGCGGAAAAGGGCCGGCAGTTGCTGACCCAGGACAAGGTTGCGGTGGTGTTCGGTTGCTGGACCTCGGTGTCGCGCAAATCGGTGCTGCCGGTGTTCGAAGAGCTCAACGGCCTGCTGTTCTACCCGGTGCAATACGAAGGCGAAGAGATGTCGCCGAACGTGTTCTACACCGGCGCCGCGCCGAACCAGCAAGCGATCCCGGCGGTTGAATACCTGATGAGTGAAGAAGGCGGCAGCGCCAAGCGCTACTTCCTGCTCGGCACCGACTACGTCTACCCGCGCACCACCAACAAGATCCTGCGTTCGTTCCTGCATTCCAAAGGCGTCGCGGACAAAGACATCGAAGAGGTCTACACCCCGTTCGGCCACAGCGACTATCAAACCATCGTCGCCAACATCAAAAAATTCTCGGCCGGCGGCAAGACCGCTGTGATCTCGACCGTCAACGGCGACTCCAACGTGCCGTTCTACAAAGAGTTGGCCAACCAGGGCCTGAAGGCCACCGACGTACCGGTGGTGGCGTTCTCGGTAGGCGAAGAAGAACTCCGCGGCATCGACACCAAGCCGCTGGTGGGCAACCTCGCGGCATGGAACTACTTCGAGTCGGTGGAGAACCCAGTGAACAAGAAGTTCGTCGATGACTGGAAAGCCTACGCGAAGAAACACAACCTGCCGGGCGCCGACAAGGCCGTGACCAACGACCCGATGGAAGCCACTTACGTCGGCATCCACATGTGGGCGCAGGCGGCGGAGAAAGCCAAATCGACCGACGTCGACAAGGTCCGCGAAGCCCTCGGCGGCCAGACCTTTGCCGCGCCGTCCGGTTACACCCTGACCATGGACAAGACCAATCACCACCTGCACAAACCGGTGATGATCGGCGAAATCCAGAGCGATGGTCAGTTCAACGTGGTGTGGCAGACCGAAGGGCCGATCCGTGCGCAGCCGTGGAGCCCGTTCATTCCGGGTAACGACAAGAAGCCGGAGTATGCGGTGAAGAGCAACTGAGTTAACCCGCTCAACCTGATCGTTCCCACGTCGAGGCGTCGAACCGTCTGCGTGGGAATGCCTCAATGGACGCTCTGCGTCCGCTTTTGGGACGCGGAGCGTCCCGGACTGCATTCCCACGCGGAGCGTGGGAACGATCACTACGCAAGGCCATTTCATATGCTCACTGCCCTTATCCGTTTGATCCTGGCCGTCGCACTTTTGCTGCCGATGGCCACCCATGCAGGCGACGCCGAAGACTTCGTCGCCGCCAATCCCACGCAACAGGCCAAACTGCTGGAAGCCTGGGCCGCGCAGCCCGATCCGGCGCGTGTCGAACTGATCAACGCCCTGCAACAAGGCGAGTTGACCGTCGACGGCCAACCCAAGACCCTGCGCCTGAACAACCGCCTGCGGGGTCTGATCGACACCGCACTGGCCAGCCACCAATTGCTCGCCGCCGACGCCAAAACCCGTCTGACTGCCGCGCAGCAATTGCAGAAAAGCGCCAAACCGGCGCAGCTGAAATTCCTCGACCGGCAACTGGCTGGCGAAACCGATGAAAGCGTCCACGCCGCCCTGAGCCTGGCGCTGGCCAATCTGCAACTGGTCGACACCGACCCGGCGGTGCGCCTCGCGGCAGTGCGTCTGCTCGGTGAAACCGGCGACCCGCTGGCCCGTACCCGCCTTGAAGGCCTGCTCGAACCCGGCGTCGAAACCGATGCCAACGTGCGCACCGCCGCCGAAACCAGCCTCGCCCAGGTCAAGCGCAAACTGCTGGTTGGCGAACTGCTCGGCCAGGCGTTCAGTGGCATGTCCCTCGGTTCGATTCTGCTGCTTGCCGCGCTCGGCCTGGCGATCACCTTCGGTCTGCTCGGTGTAATCAACATGGCCCACGGCGAGATGCTGATGCTCGGCGCCTACTCGACCTACGTCGTGCAGTTGATGTTCCAGCGCTACGCGCCGAATGCCATCGAGTTCTATCCGCTGATCGCGCTGCCGGTGGCGTTCTTCGTCACCGCCGCCATCGGCATGGCCCTGGAGCGCACGGTGATCCGTCACCTCTACGGTCGACCACTGGAAACCCTGCTCGCCACCTGGGGCATCAGCCTGATGCTGATTCAACTGGTGCGTCTGGTGTTCGGTGCGCAGAACGTTGAAGTGGCGAACCCGGCATGGCTGTCCGGCGGGATTCAGGTGTTGCCGAATCTGGTGCTGCCGTACAACCGCATCGTGATCATTGCCTTTGCATTGTTCGTGGTGCTGCTGACCTGGCTGCTGCTGAACAAGACCCGCCTCGGTCTGAACGTGCGTGCCGTCACCCAGAACCGCAACATGGCCGCCTGCTGCGGCGTGCCCACCGGGCGAGTCGACATGCTCGCCTTCGGCCTCGGCTCGGGCATCGCCGGGCTCGGTGGCGTGGCCCTGAGCCAGATCGGCAACGTCGGCCCGGACCTCGGCCAGAGCTACATCATCGACTCGTTCCTGGTGGTGGTGCTCGGCGGCGTCGGGCAATTGGCCGGCAGCGTGTTCGCCGCGTTCGGCCTGGGCATCGCCAACAAGATTCTCGAACCGCAGATCGGTGCGGTACTCGGCAAGATCCTGATCCTCGCGCTGATCATTCTGTTCATCCAGAAACGTCCGCAAGGCCTCTTCGCACTGAAAGGACGGGTGATCGACTGATGAACCAGCCTCTACTAGTCACGGCCACACAAAAGGCCGGCCCGAAAGTCACCCTCGCCATCGGGGCGGTGGTGCTCGCCTTGCTGATCGCTCTGCCGCTGCTGTCGCTGTTGCCGGCGCACAGTGCACTGCACGTTTCTGCTTACACCCTGACGCTGGTCGGCAAGATTCTCTGCTACGCCATCGTCGCCCTGGCACTGGATCTGGTCTGGGGTTACGCCGGTCTCCTGTCTCTGGGCCACGGTCTGTTCTTTGCACTCGGCGGTTATGCGATGGGCATGTACCTGATGCGTCAGGCCGCCGGTGATGGTCTGCCGGCGTTCATGACCTTCCTGTCGTGGACCGAGTTGCCGTGGTACTGGAGCGGCACCGGCAACTTCCTTTGGGCGATGTGCCTGGTGGTGTTGGCGCCGGGTCTGCTGGCGCTGGTGTTCGGTTTCTTCGCCTTCCGCTCGCGGATCAAGGGCGTGTATTTCTCGATCATGACCCAGGCCCTGACCTTCGCCGGGATGCTGCTGTTTTTCCGCAACGAGACCGGCTTCGGCGGCAACAACGGCTTCACCAATTTCCGCACGATTCTCGGTTTCGGCATCACCGAACCCGGCACTCGCGCGGTGCTGTTTCTAGCCACTGTTCTGTTGCTGGTGGCGAGCCTGTTCATCGGCTGGCGGCTGGCCCGCAGCAAGTTCGGCCGGGTGCTGACCGCGTTGCGTGACGCGGAAAATCGCCTGATGTTCTGCGGCTACGATCCGCGCGGTTTCAAGCTGTTCGTCTGGGTCTTGAGCGCGGTGTTGTGTGGTCTGGCCGGTGCGTTGTACGTGCCGCAGGTTGGGATCATCAACCCGAGCGAAATGTCGCCGACCAACTCGATCGAAGCCGCCGTGTGGGTGGCCCTTGGCGGGCGCGGCACCCTGATCGGCCCGCTGCTCGGCGCCGGCGTGGTCAACGGCATGAAGAGCTGGTTCACCGTGGCCTTCCCCGAATACTGGCTGTTCTTCCTCGGCGCGCTGTTCATCGTCGTGACGTTGTACCTGCCCAAGGGTGTGATCGGTCTGCTGAAGAAACGAGGTGAATCATGAGAGTCACGGCGAGCGCTGAATTCATGCTGGAACCGGCCTTTTTCCCGGTGGAACCGAACAAGGACGAAGGCACCAGCCGCGACTCGATCGGCCTCGGGCAACGCGTCGGTCCGGGCCTCGACACCCGCCACGGCACGATCCTGACCCTGGAAGACATCAGCGTCAGCTTCGACGGCTTCCGCGCGCTGAACAATCTGAACCTGTACATCGGCGTCGGCGAACTGCGCTGCGTCATCGGCCCCAACGGCGCGGGCAAGACCACGCTGATGGACGTGATCACCGGCAAGACCCGGCCGAGCCACGGCAAGGCGTGGTTCGGTGAAACCCTCGACCTGACCCAGATGAGCGAAGTGCAGATCGCCCAGGCCGGCATCGGTCGCAAGTTCCAGAAACCGACGGTGTTCGAAGCATTGAGCGTGTTCGAGAACCTGGAGCTGGCGCAGAAAACCGACAAGTCGGTGTGGGCCAGCCTGCGGGCAAAGTTGAGCGGCGAGCAGAAAGACCGGATCAGCGAAGTGCTCGACACCATTCGCCTGACCACCTCGGTCAATCGCCCGGCGGGGCTGCTGTCCCACGGACAGAAACAGTTTCTGGAAATCGGCATGTTGCTGATGCAGGACCCGCAATTGCTGCTGCTCGATGAACCGGTGGCCGGCATGACCGACGCCGAAACCGAGTTCACCGCCGAGCTGTTCAAGTCGCTGGCAGGCAAGCATTCGCTGATGGTGGTGGAACACGACATGGGGTTCGTCGGCTCGATTGCCGACCACGTCACCGTGTTGCATCAAGGCAGCGTGCTGGCCGAGGGATCGCTGGAACAGGTGCAGGACAACGAGCGCGTGATCGAGGTTTACCTCGGCCGTTAACCTGCGAACAAACACCCAACACCAGATCGTTCCCACGTCGAGGCGTCGAACCGTCCGCGTGGGAATGCCGCCATGGACGCTCCGCGTCCGCCGTTATGTGACGCGGAGCGTCACGGGATGCATTCCCACGCACAGCGTGGGAACGATCACCGGGGAGGATTTGAACATGCTGCAAGTCGACAAGCTGCACCAGTACTACGGCGGTAGCCACATCCTGCGCGGCCTGAGTTTTGACGTGAAGGTCGGCGAAGTGACCTGCCTGCTCGGGCGTAACGGTGTGGGCAAGACCACGCTGCTCAAATGCCTGATGGGCCTGCTGCCGGCCAAGGAAGGCGCGGTGAACTGGGAAGGCCAACCGATCACCACGTTCAAGCCGCATCAACGGGTGCACGCGGGGATTGCCTACGTGCCGCAGGGCCGGGAGATTTTCGGCCGGCTGACCGTGGAAGAGAACCTGCTGATGGGGCTGTCGCGTTTTCCCGGCAGCGAAGCCAAAGAGGTGCCGGCGTTCATCTACGAGCTGTTCCCGGTGCTGCTGCAAATGAAACAGCGGCGCGGCGGCGACCTGTCCGGCGGACAGCAACAGCAGCTCGCGATTGGCCGCGCACTGGCCAGCCGTCCGCGCCTGCTGATCCTCGACGAACCCACCGAAGGCATCCAGCCGTCGGTGATCAAGGAAATCGGCGCGGTGATCAAGAAGCTCGCCGCCCGGGGCGACATGGCGATTCTGCTGGTGGAGCAGTTCTACGATTTCGCCGCCGAACTGGCCGATCAATACCTGGTGATGTCCCGGGGCGAGATCGTGCAGCAGGGCCGTGGCGAAAATATGGAAGCCGAAGGTGTACGCGGGCTGGTGACTATTTGAGGTTACGGTCTAATCTGTAGCGTCCTAACGATAATCAGAAAACATGAACTTACCTGTTGCGACTGCCCTGTTTACCCCGAGCTGGCACGCCGAGCTGGAGCTGGCCTACGCCCGCTTCGGCGATTGCACGCGGCCGACCCGCCGCCGGCACCTCGGCCCGTTGCGGGTGCAAAAGCACCTATACGCCGAAGGGCCCGAGGTCTGCCAGCACATCATCGTCCACCCGCCGGGCGGGATTGCCGGCGGTGACCGACTGGACATCAGCGCCCGCGTCGAACAGGGCGCCTGGGCACAGATCACCAGCCCCGGCGCGGCCAAGTGGTATCGCGCGGCGGGGCCCGCTTATCAGTCGCTGAACCTGCATGTCGCCGATGGCGCGACACTGGAATGGCTACCTCAGGAGACCATCGTCTACAGCGCCGCCCAGGCGGAACTCTCGACCTCGATTGAGCTTGAAGGCGACGCGCGGCTGTTCTACTGGGACGTGGTGGCGCTCGGGCGGCCGGCCAGTGGCGAGCGTTTCGACCTCGGGCATTTCCAGGCGCATCTGGATATTCGCCGTGATGGCCGGCTGCTCTGGCATGAGCGCCAGCGCATCGTTGGCGCTGACGGTTTGCTTGATTCGCCGATCGGACTGGATGGCAATCCGGTGTTTGCGACGTTGCTGGTCACCGGCGAAATCGATGCCGAACTGCTGGAGCGCTGCCGCTCGCTGGGCCACGACGTGCGCGGAGATCTGACGCAGTTGCCCGGTCTTTTGGTCGCCCGTTGCCTGGCCAGCGAAGCGTTGCTGGCGCGGGCCTGGCTGATCGATCTGTGGCGATTGCTCAGACCTGCGCTGCTCGGCCGCGAAGCCCTGCCCCCCCGAATCTGGAACACCTGATTTTCTTCAACTGCCGACAATGGATTTCAAACGATGGACCTGACCCCACGCGAAAAAGACAAGCTGCTGATCTTCACCGCCGGCCTCGTGGCCGAGCGGCGACTGGCCCGTGGCGTGAAGCTCAACTACCCGGAAGCCATGGCCTACATCTCGGCGGCGCTGCTCGAAGGCGCCCGTGACGGCCAGACCGTGGCCGAGCTGATGCACTACGGCACCACCCTGCTGACCCGCGATCAGGTGATGGAAGGCATCCCGGAAATGATCCCGGAGATCCAGGTCGAGGCGACGTTTCCCGACGGCACCAAACTGGTCACCGTCCACCAACCGATCGTCTGAGGCCGTGCCATGACCTACACCATCCGCGATGCCCTGCACGCCGACCTGCCGGCGATCCGCGACATCTACAACGACGCCGTGCTCAACACCACGGCGATCTGGAATGAGTCCGCCGTCGACCTCGGCAACCGTCAGGCCTGGTTCAGCGCCCGTCAGGCTCAGGGTTATCCGATACTGGTGATCGTCGACGCCGACAACACCACCCTCGGCTACGCTTCGTTCGGTGACTGGCGGCCGTTCGATGGTTTCCGCCACACCGTCGAGCACTCGGTCTACGTGCGCAGCGACCAGCGCGGCAACGGCCTCGGCCCGCAACTGATGACCGCGCTGATCGAACGCGCGAAAACCTGCGACAAGCACGTCATGGTCGCCGCCATCGAAAGCGGCAACGCCGCGTCGATCCGCCTGCACGAGCGCGCCGGTTTCATCACCACCGGGCAGATGCCGCAAGTCGGTACCAAGTTCGGCCGCTGGCTCGATCTGACCTTCATGCAACTGACCCTCAATCCTGGCGCGGAGCCGCCGACCGCCAACAAGGAGTGACACCGATGAACCCCGCCCAACTGCGACGCGTCAACGCTGAAAGTTTTGCGCACTATCGTCAGGGCCTGATCGACCTGCTGCTCGACGCCGTGGGGTATGGCGCCAGCGTCGGCTTCATGGCCGACCTTGATGCCACGCAGGCCCGCGCCTATTTCGACGATGTGCAGGACAACCTGAACAAGGGCAACGTGTTGCTGTGGGTGGTGGTCAAGGACGAACAGGTGCAGGCCAGCGTCCAGTTGAGCCTGTGCCAGAAAGCCAACGGCCTGAACCGTGCCGAGGTGCAGAAACTGCTGGTGCGTGAACACGCCCGGCGGCGCGGCCTCGGCCAGCAGTTGATGCAAGCGCTGGAACAGACCGCGCGTCAGTACAAGCGCGGCATGCTTTACCTCGATACCGAGGCCGGCTCCCCCGCCGAAGATTTCTACAAGGCTCTGGGCTACACCCGCGCCGGGGAAATTCCCGATTACGCCTGCGACCCGAACGGCACCTATCGCCCGACGGCCCTCTATTACAAAGTCCTGCAAGGAGCGAACTGATGATTCCCGGCGAATACCGGATCCAGCCCGGCGATATCGAACTCAATGTCGGTCGCCGCACCGTCAGCCTGAAAGTGGCGAACAGCGGAGACCGGCCGATCCAGGTCGGCTCGCACTACCATTTTTTCGAGACCAACGACGCCCTGACTTTCGACCGCGACGCCAGCCGTGGCATGCGCCTGAACATTCCGGCGGGCACCGCCGTGCGCTTCGAGCCGGGGCAGAGCCGCGAGGTGGAACTGGTGGACTATGCCGGGCACCGGCGGGTGTTCGGGTTTGCCGGGCGGGTCATGGGTGACCTCTGAAAGCAGCTCAGAGCTGCAAGCCGCGAGCTGCAAGTAAAAGGCAGTTTCGTGGCGCTCACACTTTTGCTTTTACTTGAAGCTCGCAGCTTGAAGCTTGCAGCTCAGTTCCGAGGAACGAGGAAATGAAACTAAGCCGTCAAGCCTACGCCGACATGTTCGGCCCCACCGTCGGCGACAAGGTGCGCCTGGCCGACACCGAGCTGTGGATCGAGGTCGAACAGGACTTCACCACCTACGGCGAAGAAGTGAAATTCGGCGGCGGCAAAGTGATCCGCGACGGCCAGGGCCAGAGCCAGTTGCTGGCGGCCGAAGTGGTCGACACCGTCATTACCAACGCGCTGATCATCGACCACTGGGGCATCGTCAAGGCTGACGTCGGCCTCAAGGACGGACGCATCGCTGCCATCGGCAAGGCCGGCAACCCGGACGTGCAGCCCGGCGTGACCATCGCCATCGGCGCCAGCAGCGAAGTGATTGCCGGCGAAGGCATGATCCTCACGGCCGGCGGCATCGACACCCACATCCACTTCATCTGCCCGCAGCAGATCGAAGAAGCGCTGATGAGCGGCGTCACCACCATGATCGGCGGCGGCACGGGGCCGGCCACCGGCACCAATGCCACGACCTGCACTTCGGGGCCGTGGCACCTGGCGCGAATGCTTCAGGCAGCGGATGCGTTCCCGATGAACATCGGCCTCACCGGCAAGGGCAACGCCAGCCTGCCGGAGCCTCTGATCGAACAGGTCAAGGCCGGCGCCATCGGCCTCAAGCTGCATGAAGACTGGGGCACCACCCCGGCGAGCATCGACAACTGCTTGAGCGTCGCCGACCAGTACGACGTGCAGGTGGCGATCCACACTGACACCCTCAACGAGTCCGGTTTCGTCGAAACCACCCTCGGCGCGTTCAAGGGTCGCACCATCCACACTTACCACACCGAAGGTGCCGGTGGCGGCCATGCGCCGGACATCATCAAGGCCTGCGGTTTCGCCAACGTGCTGCCGAGCTCGACCAACCCGACCCGGCCGTTCACCCGCAACACCATCGACGAACACCTCGACATGCTGATGGTCTGCCACCACCTCGACCCGAGCATTGCCGAAGACGTGGCGTTCGCCGAAAGCCGCATCCGCCGCGAAACCATTGCCGCCGAAGACATCCTGCATGACCTCGGCGCGTTCTCGATGATCAGCTCCGACAGCCAGGCCATGGGCCGCGTCGGCGAAGTCATCACGCGCACCTGGCAGACCGCCGACAAGATGAAAAAGCAGCGCGGCCCGCTGCCTCAGGACGGCGAAGGCAACGACAACTTCCGCGCCAAACGCTACATCGCCAAGTACACGATCAACCCGGCAATCACCCATGGCATCAGCCATGAAGTGGGTTCGGTGGAAGTCGGCAAATGGGCCGATCTGGTGCTCTGGCGTCCGGCATTTTTCGGCGTGAAGCCAACGTTGATCCTCAAGGGCGGCGCCATCGCCGCGAGCCTGATGGGTGACGCCAACGCCTCGATCCCAACCCCACAGCCGGTACACTACCGCCCGATGTTCGCCAGTTACGGCGGCTCGCTGCACGCCACCAGCCTGACCTTCATCAGCCAGGCGGCGCAGGAATCCGGATTGCCCGAAGCGTTGGGCCTGAAGAAGAAAATCGCGGTGGTCAAAGGTTGCCGCGACGTGCAGAAAACCGACCTGATCCACAACGATTACCTGCCCAACATCGACGTCGACCCGCAGACCTATCAGGTCAAGGCCGACGGCGTGTTGCTCTGGTGTGAACCGGCGGAAACCCTGCCGATGGCGCAGCGTTACTTTCTGTTCTGAGACAAAGCCCCGGTCGTCGAAGCGTTCGACGACCGGGGCTGGCAGTGCCTCAGCGGATTGAGGTGTCCATCAAATAACGCGAAGGGCCTGGCTGCTCGTCGTCGAGCGCGACCACCACCGGCTCGCCGGTTTCCAGGCGCGACAGGGCAATCAGTTGCTGATTGCGCTCAATGCTGCGTTCAACTTCAAGCATCTGTACCGCCTCCTGGTAAGCCGTGCTGGTCACGTCGTCATATTGATCCTCAAGGCGTTGCAGCTTTTCATCTGCGCTGCGCTTGAGCGCGCCGAGTTCGTCCGGGTACTTCTCGTTCAAGTACTGCACCCAGTAATCGCGGCTGATCAGTTCTTCATAGAAACGCTCGCCTCTTTCCGCCTTCACGACCGCATCACGCGCGGTCGCCAGCTCCTCCCCTCTGAGCGGTCGGGCGAAGCGCATATGGCCAGGTTGCCCCGGCAATTGCAGGCCATCCTGCCAGCCGGAGGTCAGGCCGATCCGATACTGCAAGCGCACTTCCGCAGGATCCGCATCACGGCCCATGCTGCGCGCGGCCAGCTTTTCCACCTCGCCCAGGCGGAACAGCTGACGCGACAGGTCGAGCAAGGCACGCCCCTTGACCGCCAGGCCCGGAGGCAGGTAGCGCAAGGCGTTGTACTCGAACACCTTGACTTCGATTTCACTGAACGCCAGGGTGCGTCCATCGACGCAGGTCGTGTGTGTGGTGGCCATGGAAAACAGCGTATCGCGCAGTTCCTGACTGTTATTGGCCGCCTCGACAACCTCCCACACCCGGCGTGTCAGATCAGCGCGAAACACCCGGAACTCCTCGGTGTCCGGCATCCGTGAAAGCAGATGGAAGAACGCTCCGTTATCAGGCTCCGCTGCCAGCCGCTGCCACATGGCCCGACAGCGTACGGCATCCTCTTGCGGAAGGTTTTCAATCCACGGCGTCGCTTGCAGTTCGAGGACACTTTCGGCGAGTGTCGGCACCACTTCATCCGGTTCCAGATCACTTTCGCTTCCCGTGTCTTCACCCTCACTCTCGGTGGTGCTGTCCATGTCATCGATCATTCGATCGATCTCGGCATACGTCAGACCCAGCACATCGTCACGTCCATGGGCATCGGCGTATTCACGCAGACGGATCAGGCTTTGCTGCGAGATTTCGAAGTTATCCGACAGATTGCTGCCGGCAATCAGTGCAGCATGGGTGCCGTCATACAACCCGGACGGAATCGAGGTTATTTCATTGCTGCTCAAGTCGACCGCCTGCAAACGCGGGGCTCGCAGCAGCCCCTCCGGCCACACAGTCAGCAGGTTGTCACGCAGGTCCAGCCGTTCCAGTCGCTGCAGACGGTCAACGCGCAGGGTACGCAGGCCGTTATGGCTGAGATCCAGCCACCGCAGTTGCGGCAGGCCCTCGAGCGTTTGATCCAGCGCTTCGGAATCCACGAGACCGGTGAGCGACAGTTCCAGTCGTTCCAGTTGCAGCATGTGCCCGACAGGCTCAGGGATAGCCGGCAAGTGATTGCCGCTCAGATTGAGCCTGCGCAATTGTGTGAAGGCCCGAAGGAAAGCATTGGAGCCATTGGTGGTGAGCTTGACTCCCGAGAGGTTCAGGGTGCCCACCGCCGCGAATGTTTGGTCCAGTGCGGGCAGGTCGCCGACCTGCAGACCGTCAAGGTTGAGTTCTCGGTCAGACACGCCATTCCAGTCGACGGTACTTTCACGCCAGCATTCCATGATGCGCCGGGCGGCGAGCTGGCGGGTGCGCGACGACACGACCCAATCCATGCCTCGGGTTTCATGGGTGAACAGCCAATCGTTCAGCCGCCGCGTCAGCGCCTCGAATGCCTGCTCCCATGCATTGATGCGTGCACCGATCTGCACCTCGGTCAGCCCTGCGCCCCGCATCCGCTCAATCGTCTGCTGTGTCTGCGCCTCTTCGAACGACGGGCACAGGCGCTGGATGCGCGAGCCCCACCCGCCGGGCCCCACGTCTGCCGGACTCGGCGCAAGCGGCAGCAACCGCCGGGCGATCACCGAGCCACTTTCGGCGGGCGGCGTACGATGGCGCGGCTCCTCCAGTGCAAAGCGTTGCAACGCCCCCGGCAACAGGCCTCTGGCGTCTTCGATACGCTGACGCGCGGTTGCCAGCGCCACTTCGGCCTGCGCATTCAGCGGGGTCCCGGCGAGGCTGGTATCGAGCAACAAGTCATCACGCCCCAGCAACACCTGCGGCAACGAGGTCAACCGGCTGTCGCTGAGATCCAGCCAGGTCAGGTCCGGCAGCAACTCCGCCCCCACCGGCCATTCGCGCAGGGCCGTTGCACTCAGGTCCAGGGCCTTCAGGCGATTCATACCGCGCACGTCAATACTGCTCAGCGGGTTGCCATGCAGGTTCAGGGTTTCGAGTGCCGGCAGATCGCTTGAATCGATCGGCAGTTCCGCCAGGCCACAATGGCTCAGATCGAGGGTATCGACCCCGCGAAAGGTCCGAATGAAACGGCGCAACTGCTCGACCGGGGCCTGCAATCCGGGCAGCTGCAGACTTCTGACATGGTTGAACCCGTCAGCCGAGAGCGTCGGCAGGCTGTCCAGCGGCGAGCCTGGAATATCCAGCACCGTGGCGTCATTGGGCAGGCTGACATACAAGTTGTAGAACACGCTTTCGGTACGCGCGCCGTAGCGCTGGAACAACCCGCTGCGCCAACTGGCTTTCAGCGCCTCAGCCACCTCCGCGCGTGCAGCACCACCATTGGAAGCCGTTGGATCGGAACCGATCCACTCCTCAAGCCGGTCGAGTTCACTGAACTGCTCGCTCAAGGTTTCGATCGCGGCGAACCGGCTGCCGACATCCGTCCATTGCGCCTTGAACCCCGTATTCAAGACATCCAGAAGACTCCTTTCCATGCCGACAAAACGCTTGAGCTCACCGCGACAATAGTCTGCGACCATTTCGTCCAGATCGATGAGGTGCCGAGGCTGACTCCGAACGAATTCGTAGATCGGCTTGAACACCCGGCGCGGGAACTTCGACCAGTCCAGTGACAGCCCGGACAACAATCGTTGATGGCCTTCATAGATCTCCATTGGCAGGGTTTCGATCGCGGTCGATCGCAGGTTCAGGCGCTCCAGTCGAGGCAACTCCAGAACACCTCTCGGCCATTGGTGCATTTGCGGACTGCCGAGTTCGAGCCTGCGCAATTGACGCATGCCGCCGACGTCGAGGGTCATGGGCACCACCGGGTTCATGCCCCCGGAGGTACAGCGCAGCTCCAGCTCTTCAAGCCGGGTCAGCTCCCGAAGTCGCGACGCCACCTGTCCGGTAATCGGTGTGGAGAGTTTCAGTCGGGTCATCTGGCGCAGCGTCTTCAACGTCGCGAGCACTTTGTCGAACTCCGCAATGCTCGAGGTCAGGGACAGTTTCTCGACATTGGGAAACGCCGAAAGCGTATCGCTGACCACCGGCGCGTGCAGCGTCAGCTCTCTGACATGCGTAAAGTCTGCGGTCAATGACGGCAGCGGCACTTCACCGATCAACGTCAGGCGAGCCGCCAGCGGATCATGTTCGGCCAACGGCGCATTTCGCCAGCACTCCTTGATGTTCTGCACCACGCTGACGAACTCGTCAGGGGTCGTGCGCAGACGCAGGTTCTGCGACGTCAGCCATTGCTCAAGGGTTGTTTCCAGCTCTCGCCACTCGCTCAACCGGTTGTTGAGCAAATGAAAGATCTGCTGATCGCTCTTGCCCAGACGCCATTGTTCAAGAATGAAGCCGCGAGCCTGCACGTCGGTCAACTGCGGGTAGACGCTCTGGACATGAGCCGTCAACGCCGGACTGGGCCCTGGCCCATCACCGCTGGCGGGATAGCCAAGCAGTTTGGAAGCAATGCGTTGCGGCGGCTTGAACCATGGTTGTTCGGCGCTGCGTGCACGCAGAATCCGGGCCGATTCACTGCGCTCGGTGAACGCCCGTTCGATGATCGCAGCTTGCAGATCGACGCTCTGCCCGACATTCGGCAGCCCCAATGCATGACGCGCCTGATCGGGCAAGGCGTGCATCAGCGAGGCGTAAAAGTTGTCGCCCCGATGGGGAATACTGTTGAGCGGTTCGCCACGCTCATTGGCCGCCTGCCAGGCATCTGCGTACTTGACCAGATACTTGCGTGTGCTGGCCGTTTCGCTGCCGATGGCATCCAGCATCGGACCGTTGATACTGCCTTCACGTATTTCCAGACGCAGGTCATCGGACCAGCCTGGCAAGCGGCCCAGCGTCTGCAAGGCCAGATGGCGGCTGTCAGGCGAGGCCATGGTTTCACTGCGCAACCCGGCCAGTCCCCGGTTCAGGCGCTCTGCCTGGCCATACCAGCGACCGAGCTCCTGCACGTGCAACGGAACCGGCGCTGCGCTGTCCAGACGTACCAGTTCTGCGGCATTGGCGTGGCCCACCGCGGCCATCGCCGCACGATCGCTCAGCCCCGGAATCACTCGTTGCAGCTTTGCCGCCCGGGAATCGACAGGCTCGATCCCCTTGAGAAGACGGTCGAACAGCGCGGGCTGTTGCGCGCTGGCAAAATCGGCAATCTGAATGGACAACTCCTTCGCCCTTGCTGCCCGAACGCGCGCGGGCTCGCCACCCAACAGACGAACCGTCTCCGCCTCGTCCAGTGTCGCGAGTATTCGGGTCGGCAACGCACCGTTCAGCACTTCGGCCCGGCTGACCCGGATCGGCGCCTTGCCGCCGCGCTGCGTCCCGTAACGGATGGCACGCCCCGAGAGATCAGAACTGTCGTAGATCTGCAGCTGGCGCCCGAATGGCCAGCGGGGCATGTCGGGAAGCAGCGGCAACAGGTGCATGAATCGACTGTCCACCGCCTGCTTCCCTGTGGCCTGTTCGACAATCAATCCGGCATCGCGCTCGGCGTTGAACAATTGCATGGCGTGCGCCAGTTCCGGCGGCGGCAAGGCGTTGTCCAGGTGCATCTTGCGCAACGCGTTGTCGCTGATACCGGCGACATCGGCCATCGCCAGTAATTGCTCGTCAGCAAACGCGTCAGTGCTGTGGCCGATGCGCCGCAACAGCGTCAACCGGTCCCAGTCCTGCGGGCGCTCCAGGGTATGTCGCCAGGCGCCGGCGCCGTTGTGCGTCAGGAGCGGCTGGTAGGCTTGCGAATCGTCCGGATGCTGAATGCGCCAGGCTTTGCGCGACTCATCGTAAGTCTGCTGATAGGTTTTGCCGTCGAGGCGGATGTAGTTTTTTTCTCCCGCCGCGTACTGCCCCAGCGCATTCGGTGCAACATTCGTTTGCAGTGCGACCGGACTTTCGTAGCCATTCAGATCAGATTTCCACAAACGGGTCGTACCGTCGGGCATTTCCACCTGGTGCAGGTTCTCGATGACCGGTGTCGATCTGGCGGCAGTCAGCCGAGCGAGGCCTTTCCCGGCACCCGCCATCAAGGCAATCAACGCAATGTTTTGCGCGACATCGATCAGATGGGCCTTGGCGGCCTTGCGATCACCTTCACTCCACTCGTTGGCGCATTCAAGGGTTTCTTCGAGCAGTTGCGCGGCCATCACCACCATCATCACTTCACCCAGCACCGGCACGAACATCGAGACGCCCATCAGCACCAGCATGCCGATGTTCAACAACGCGGCGAGTTTTTCCGAACGCACCCTGGCGTCGACATCCGCCGTAGGCACCGCGTGGCTGCGGGCATCGGCGAGCAAACGGTCGCGATGCTGCTCGAACTGGTAACGCCACAGGTCGATATTGTCCGGCCAGAGCCCGCCTCCCTTGCGGGGAAGGGCAACCGGGTTCAGATAGGGATCGGTGTTCGGCACCTGTGCGACCGGCGGTGCGGGCGGTAATTCGCGAACTCCGGTCAGCGCCGCGTTGATCGGGTTGAGCGCCTTGAGCAGTTCGTTGAGCAGCGATCCGTAGGGCGCCACCCTTTGTGTGAGCGTACGGTCCGGTGTGTCGTCGGTGAATTGGCCGAAGTAGTGCGGTCGGTCGGCATACGCGACGAACTGGCTGAAAAACCGTTGGTAGCTATTGGGTTCTGCAGGATGAGCCTGAGTGGCGTCGGATGCGGTGAACCGCTGCTTGAACATCGCTGCGATCTCCCGCCCCTTGTAGCGTTTGAGCGGATGGTAGGGATCGCCCGGGATGTACAGGATCGAGTCGTCACTGGAACGATATTTCTCGCAGATCGTGAACATCACGCAGCCGGTCATGCGGCGGCCCATCAGGCCCAGATCGCGAAACCAGATCTGCCGATGGCCCTGGCGCGGCGCCAGTTCACCGTTCAGGATCGAACGAATCGAAGCGTAGTCCTCGTGTCCGATATCACCTTTGACCAACGCCAGTTCGGCCGCCGCGTGCAGAGCGCTTTTATGCGCGTCGATGAATTTGTCGCGCAGCACCTGTTCGGCCACCGCGTCCCGGGGGTGCAGGAAATCCTTGAGGTAAGCCTGATACTTCGCACCGATGTCCAGGGAACGGCACAGACTAGTGAACTGCTCGACCGTCAGCGGTGTGCTCAATGGCGCAAGCGTGCCGGGTGTCGGGGTTTCACTGCGAAATCCCGACGTTTCATGGAAGGCGCCACTTTTACATTCACGGTCTTCGAAGTTGTGCAGCGCCGCTTGCAGCAAAGGCAGTTTCAAGACTTCGAAGAAGCCGATGTCGATGGCAAAAATCCCCACCTCCACCGGTTTGTTCAGCACCAGCCAGGTCTTGTTGACATCCAGCGTCACGTTGAACCGGTCCTTGAGGGCCTTGGTGAGCAGCGGCGCGGCGAAACTGTCGATGTCCTGGAAGGTCGACATGGCCTTATCCAGGGATGTCTGGGCGGCAAGGCTGGCGGTTACGGCATCTCCTACAGCCTTGCGTTGATCGCGGGATGCGCGCAGGTACCAGTCCGGCGTGGCGGAATCGGCATTTTTCAGGGCCTCGCGCTGGTTTGGCGATGCATTGATCAACCACTGAGGGCTGGACTGCTCAAGAAAATCAGCGTGCAGGCTTTGCGTCACGACCGGCACCCGCGGCGTTGCTGCGGTGTCCGGCGAAGGTGGGGCGACAGGCAATTCGGACATGGTTTCGCTCCTTGAAATGGAGCAAAAGCAGACCATGACGACAATTTGCGACTGCGGTACATAAATCTCGCAACACAGCGTCTTGTCAGTGGAAATTACAAGCTCGAGCGGCGCTTTCATTCCCGCGCAAAGAGACTAATATTCGAACGCCCCGCCTTGAATTTCCAGGAACCCGGACATGCGTTTATCCGAATTTATCCGGCAACATGCAAATCGCATCGTCGAGGAGTGGGAACAGTTCGCCAGGACCATCACCCCGGCGGCCGAGACCATGGACAGGGCAGCGCTGCGCGATCATGCCAGAGAGATTCTGCTGGCCGCCGCCCGCGACATGGACACCGCACAGACCGCCAGCGAGCAGATCGCCAAGGCCAAGGGCGAAGGCCCGGAGAAAACCCCGAGCCTGGACGAGGCCGGCGCCAGCCACGGTGAGTTGCGCCACACAGTGGGCTTCGACCTGGTGCAGATGACGTCCGAGTTCCGTCATTTGCGCGCCTGTGTGATTCGCCTCTGGGTCGACAGTCTGGAATCGCCGGACATGGCGTACTTTCAGGACATGATCCGTTTCAACGAAGCCATTGATGAAGCCCTGGCCGAATCGACGGCTGCCTACGCCGAGCAGGTCGATCATTCCCGGGACATTTTTCTCGCGATACTCGGCCATGACCTGCGCGCGCCTTTGCAAGCGGTGACCATGTCGATCGAACTGCTGATGCGCAAGACCGCGTTACAGGACGATGCCCTTCAGTGCGCCCTCAACATCAAGCAGGGTTCGCGGCACATGGCGGCGATGGTCAGCGACCTGCTGGAACTGGTGCGCAGCCGCCTGGGCAAGAGCCTGCCGATCGAACCGGCGCCGATGGACCTGGCCGACGCGGCCCGCGCGGCCATCGCCGAAGCCTGCGCCGGCAATCCGGAAAGTGATCCGACACTGAAAACCGAGGGTGACACCCGTGGCAACTGGGACGCCGGACGGATCGATCAACTGCTGCAGAATCTGATCGGCAATGCCTTGCAGCATGGGTCTGATCCGCGCGAAGTGATCGTGACGTTGAAGGGAGAAGCCAGGCACGTGCTGCTGACCGTGCACAACTGCGGCAACCCCATTCCCGCAGAAGCCATCGGCACGATTTTCGATCCATTGGTGCGCAGTGCCGACGAAGAACTCGGCCAGCCGTCGACCAGCCTCGGTCTGGGCCTGTTCATCATCAAGGAAGTGGTGACCGCCCACGGCGGGGCGATCGAAGTCAGTTCAAGCGAAGCCGACGGTACGCTGTTCAGCGTGACGCTGCCCAGACAGGTTTGAAACGCTACTCGACCACCAGCCGCGCCAGACGCTGACGGAGCATGCGGTTCTCGGATCGCAACTCCTGCACTTCTTCCAGCAGGTCCAGCGCCAGGGCGACGCCTTCCCATTCCAGCTCCAGGTCGCGCCGCAGCTTGGCGGCGCGTTTGGCCAGGGTCAGTTCGTAGTCGGTGAAGCGCCATTCCCTGGGCTGGGTGCCCTGAGGTTCGAGGATGCCGTGTTCGACGATTTCGATCACGTAGACGTCCGACAGGTCGGCCGCCTCACAGAATTCTGCCATGTCCAGTTGAACGATCAGGGGGCTGCTCATGATGGGCTACTCCGTCGTCAGTATCAGAAGTTCTCGCGCGGGTTGAAGGCGGCCTTCTTCGCCAGTTCCTGCCACAGCGCCTTGACGTCATCGCCGTTGGCTTTGGGCATCACGGCCTTTAGCTGGACGAACAGATAACCGCGCTCGCCCGCCTTGTTCTGCAGACCGTGGCCCTTGGCACGCATGCGCTGGCCGTTCTGGCTGCCGGCCGGGACCTTGAGGTTGATCTTGCCGGTGAGGGTCGGCACGGCCACTTCGGCGCCCAGCGCCAGCTCCCAGGGAGCGAGCGGCAAGGTGATGATCAGGTTTTCGCCTTCGACGTCGAATTTCGGGTGCGGCGCGAAACGGATGGTCAGGTACAGATCGCCATTGGCGCCGCCACCGATGCCCGGTGCGCCCTGGCCCTTGAGGCGGATGCGCTCGCCGTCGGCCACACCGGCCGGGATCTTCACGTTCAGGCTCTTGCTGGTGTTGCTGACGTGCTGGCCCGAACCGTTGTATTGCGGGACCTGGAAGCTGATCTTTTTCGATTCGTTCGAAAGCGTCTCTTCCAGAAAGATCGGCAGTTCCAGTTCCACGTCTTGCCCTCGCCGTCCGGCGCTGCGGGATTGCCGGCCAGCGCCGCCACCGAAACCGGGGCCGCGATTGCCGAAGATCGAACTGAAGAAGTCCGAGAAGTCGCCGGTGTCGCCACTGCCGCCACGGCTTTGCCAGCCCGGCGGGCCCTGAAACGGCTGACCGTGCTGGCCATAACGACGCAGTTCGTCGTATTCGGCGCGCTTGTCGGCGCTTTTCAGCGCTTCATAGGCTTCCGAGGCGTCCTTGAACTTGGCCTCGGCGTCCTTTTCCTTGCTGACATCGGGGTGGTATTTGCGCGCGAGCTTGCGATAGGCAGCCTTGATTGCCTTGTCGTCAGCCGTCGGCTCCACGCCGAGTATCTTGTAATAGTCTTTGAAGTCCATCGAAGGAATCACCATCCGTTATCGATTTCGCGCCGATGCCAGCATGCGCCTATTCGCGCGTGCCGGGTTGACCGATCTCAAGTTTGTGACCGGGTGGCGCAGCAGAAGTTTATCGGCAGTGGACGGCGGTTCTTGCGACCGCCGGTATGTCTGCCGGCCCATGCCAGCAAGTTTGGGGCAAAGCGCCGAGTTTCAAGCAAGCTTAGTCGTGAAATAGCAGATGACCGGCCTTCGAATCTGT
Source organism: Pseudomonas sp. IT-P2 (assembly GCF_949767575.1). Taxonomy (NCBI): domain Bacteria; kingdom Pseudomonadati; phylum Pseudomonadota; class Gammaproteobacteria; order Pseudomonadales; family Pseudomonadaceae; genus Pseudomonas; species Pseudomonas sp. IT-P2. The sequence continues at coordinate 138,435 of NZ_CATKQA010000004.1, forward strand.
CGCGCACTGACATACACTGCGCGGCCGTTTTTTTGACCGGAACCGAAAGACCATGAAAGACGCCTCTCCAGCCCGTGCCTGCGGCATCGACTTCGGCACGTCCAACTCCACCGTCGGCTGGCTGCGCCCCGGCATGGAAACGATGATCGCGCTGGAAGACGACAAGATCACCCTGCCGTCGGTGGTCTTTTTCAACATCGAAGAGCGCCGTCCGGTTTACGGCCGTCTGGCGCTGCACGAGTACCTGGAAGGCTACGAAGGCCGGCTGATGCGCTCGCTCAAGAGCCTGCTGGGTTCCAAGCTGATCAAACACGACACCAGCGTCCTCGGCACCGCGATGCCGTTCAAGGACTTGCTCGGGCTGTTCATCGGCCAGCTCAAGAGCCGCGCCGAAGCGACCGCCGGTCGTGAGTTCGAGCAAGTGGTGCTGGGCCGTCCGGTGTTCTTCGTCGACGACGATCCGCTGGCCGACCAGGAAGCCGAAGACACCCTGGTGGAAGTGGCACGTAAGCTCGGCTTCAAGGACGTGTCGTTCCAGTACGAGCCGATTGCCGCGGCCTTCGACTACGAGTCGACCATCGAAAAGGAAGAGCTGGTCCTGATCGTCGACATCGGCGGTGGTACCTCGGACTTCTCGCTGGTGCGCCTGTCGCCCGAGCGTCGTGGTGTGGATAACCGTCACGACGACATCCTCGCCACCGGCGGCGTGCACATCGGCGGGACCGACTTCGACAAACAGCTGAGCCTGCAGGGCCTGATGCCACTGTTCGGCTACGGCAGCCGCATGAAGAGCGGCGCATTCATGCCAACCAGCCACCACATGAACCTGGCGACCTGGCACACCATCAACTCGGTGTACTCGCAGAAATCGACCCTGGCTCTGAGCAGCATGCGTTACGACATCGAGGACACCGGCGGCATCGACCGTCTGTTCAAGCTGATCGAACAGCGCGCCGGGCACTGGCTGGCGATGGAAGTGGAGGAAACCAAGATCCACCTGACCCATAACGACAGCCGTCATGTGCCGCTGGATCGCATCGAGTCGGGCCTGAGCGTTGAATTGACCCGGGCGCTGTTCGAGTCGGCCATCGAGTCGCAGCTCGAGCGCGTGCGCGGCAGCGTCACCCAGTTGCTGGCCGACGCCAATGTGGCGGTGGGTCAGGTCGATACGGTGTTCTTCACCGGTGGTTCCAGCGGCATTCCGGCACTGCGCAACAGCGTCTCGGCGATGCTGCCGAACGCGCGGCATGTTGAAGGCAACATCTTCGGCAGCATTGGTAGCGGTCTGGCGATTGAAGCCATGAAGCGCTACGGCGTTTAACGCCAGCCTCAAGTTGCAAGCTTCAAGCTACAAGTAAAAGCAAAGGCAAGAGCGACCACCGCTCTTGCCTTTTTCTTGCGGCTTGCAGCTCAAAACTCGCAGCTGCTTTTAAACCATCCCGCCCAGCTTCAGCTCACTCTTCAGATACGCGTAATAAATCGGCCCCGCCACCACCCCCGGCAGGCCGAACGCGGCCTCGAACACCAGCATTGCCAGCAGCAACTCCCAGGACTTGGCACTGATCTGCCCGCCGACGATGCGCGCGTTGAGAAAGTATTCGAGCTTGTGGATAAAGATCAGGTAACCCAGCGCCGCAATCGCCACCCAGATCGACAGCGACAGGCCGACGATGGTGATCAGCGTGTTCGACATCAGATTGCCGATCACCGGCAGCAGACCGAGCAGGAAGGTCAGCACGATCAGGGTCTTGGTCAGCGGCAGCTTGATCCCGAACAGCGGCAGGACCACCGCCAGGAAGATCCCGGTGAAGAAGGTGTTGAGCAGGGAAATCTTGATCTGCGCGAACACGATATTGCGAAACGCCTGAACCAGCAGATGCAGACGGTCGAACAGGGCGGCCGCCAGCGGCTTGCGCTTGGTGACGTCCGGCACGCGCTGCAAGGCGATGATCGCGCCCAGCACCATGCCGATCAGCAGCGTCACGAACATGTGCGCCGCGTCCTTGCCCACCAGTTGCAGTTCGGACAAATGCTTGCTCGCCCATTCACCGATGGCCACCCGGAACTCGGCGGCACTGGCCGGCAGGTAGGCGTCGATGAACGGCGGCAACTGTCCACGCGCACGGTCGACCACGCCCATGAATTTGTCGAGGGAAGCGCCAGGGTTTTCCGCCTCATGCAGCAGGAAACTGATGGCGCCAGCGAAGATCAGCGTCAGCACACTCACCACCAGCGTGCCCAGCAGCGCCACCGCCAGCCAGCGCGCACGCCGGCCTTCGATCAGCCGTTGCAGTTGCGGGGTGAGCATGTTGACCAGTTCAAACACCAGCAACCCGGCCAGCAGGCTGGGCAGCAAACGCAATGGCAACACCAGCAACAGACCGCCGAAAATGATGATGCAACTGACCCAGAACACAACATGACGCTCAGAAAACGTTGGCATACAGCCTCAAAACGAACGGCGTAAAAGGATTGGCAGTCTGCCAGCGATCCTTGGGGAGCACTAGGGATATGCGGTGTTTGTAGGTTTGGGGCTCGGCTTGAGAACCACCCCTCACCCTAGCCCTCCCGAAACGTCGGACCGCCCGTAGGGAGAGGGAACTGACCGAGTAGATTTAGAGAACTCCCGTAACCTGAAAGACCTGGTCGATTCTGGATTCAGCGCCGCACGTTCAGGTCGGCGCAAAAACCAGCCAATCGGTCCCCTCTCCCTCTGGGAGAGGGTTAGGGTGAGGGCCTGGATCCCAAGCCGGACACATCTGCCAGTCACCACTCAAACCCGCTTTATTTTTTCTTCAGGCAATCACTCATGAAGGTCTTGCGCGCATCACCCGTCAGCGCCTTGGTCTTGGCATCGGCATTACAGGTTTTCATCTTTTCCTGCTGCGGGGTCAGAGCCTTGGCGTCGTTGGCCGCTGGGGCTGCCTTGAGGCAGGTGCTCATGAAGGCTTTGCGCTCGTCGCCCTTGAGGCTCTTGGCCGTGGCGTCGGCGTTGCAGGTGGTCATCTTGTTCTGTTGCGCCGTGGCGGCGAAACCCTGGGAGCACAGCAGCAGACCGATCATCAACAAAGGGACACGCAACATCTTCATGGAGTTTTCTCCTTGGCGCCGCCTCGATGGAGGTGGCCTCTGCTGGAGTGTAGTCAAAGCTTGTTACACCTTCCTGGCCTCAAGATGGCTGCGCCGATACTGCTCCGGGGTACATCCGGCCTGCCGGGCAAACATGGCGATGAAGGCCGAGCCGCTGCTGTAGCCGAGATCGAAAGCGATTTCCTGCACGCTGCGCGCAGACTCCAGCGCCTCGATGGCCGCGAGATAACGCAGCCGCTGACGCCATTCGCCGAAACTCATCCCCAGCTCCCGCACGAATTGCCGAGCCAGGGTGCGCTCACTGACATGCACCTGCGCCGCCCAGTGCGCCAGCGGCTGATTGTTGCCGGGCTCGGCCTGCAGGGTTTCGAGAATGGTCAGCAAACCGGGGCTGCTGGCGTAAGGCAAATAGCATTGGTGCACCGGCGCCTGGCGCAGTTGATCCACCAACACCTGGGCCAGGCGCTGGTCGGCTTCGAACGCGGGGATCTTCACATCACGGGCGGCGAAGTCCTTGAGGATCGCCTTGAGAATGTCGCTGATCGCGAGAGTGCAGGCCTGCGCCGGCAAATCGGAACAGACCTCCGGCGCCAGGCACACCGCCCGATAATTGACCGGCTGATGACTGTAGAAACTGTGCTCGACCTGCGGCGGCACCCACACCGCGTACTGCGGCGGCGACATGAAGCGGCTGCCATCGACATCCATATGCAGCACGCCGTGGGCCGCGTATTCCAACGTGCCCCACGGATGGCGATGCGGCGCGGCGTATTCGTGGGCATTGAAATCGGCATAGCGGAAATACACTGCCGACGGCAGTTCGCTGAAATCCAGCAGATCGATGTGTTTACTGTTCATGCTGTCCGGAATCAGGGGCGGGTTGTCCGGTTCGCAGTATAGGCCTGCATCCAGACAGGGGATAATCGCCGTTCATCAACGTACTGGTTTCTCCTCCCATGCAATACGCGTTTCCCCTGCTGGCGATTTTCATCTGGGCCGGCAACACCGTGATCAACAAGCTCGCGGTCGGTGCGATCTTTCCCGCCGAGATCGGCTTTTACCGCTGGCTGCTCGCCGGCCTGCTGTTTACCCCGTTCATGCTCAAGAAGGTGATCGCGCACTGGCCGCAGATTCGCCCGAACCTGGGCAAAATCTTCATCCTCGGTGTACTCGGCATGGCGGTCTACCAGAGCCTGGCCTACTTCGCCGCGACCCTGACCAGCGCCACCAACATGGGCATCATCCTGTCCCTGATGCCGCTGATGTCGCTGGCCATGGCGATCATCAGCCTCGGCCAGCGCCTGACGGCCGGTGCGCTGGTCGGTGCGCTGCTGTCGTTCGCCGGTGTGCTGGTGGTGGTGTCGTCCGGCAGCCTCGGCGCACTGCTGCAACACGGGGTGAACCTGGGTGACGCGATGATGCTGGTCGCCACCCTCGCCTACGCGATCTACAGCACCCTGCTGAAAAAATGGCAGCTGCGCCTGCCGCCGCTGGTGTTGCTGTATTTGCAGGTGCTGGTGGCGGTGGTGGTGCTGTTTCCGCTGTACGCCGTGTCGCCGAAAACCGGCCTGACCCTGCAGAACATTCCGCTGGTGCTGTATGCGTGCCTGCTGGCCTCGATGCTCGCGCCGCTGGCCTGGATGCAGGCCGTGCAGCGCCTGGGGCCGAGCCGGACCACGCTGTTCTTCAACCTGCTGCCGTTGATCACCGCGCTGATTGCTGCGGTGGTATTGAAGGAACAGCTGGCGATGTATCACCTGGTCGGTGGCTTGCTGACGCTGGGCGGGGTGATTCTTTCCGAGCGTTGGACCACCGTCCTCGGTCGCTCCCGCACCCCGAGCGCCGCCTAGACCCCGGCGGCTTTCAACCGCGCCGCATGCTCGACAAACAGCCGCACCGGATCCGCGCCTTTGCCGACCAGTCCCAGCGACTGGTTGACGATGTCGAAGTGATCCATCGGGTAGTCATCGCCGATGACCGTGCCCAGGTGCGAACTGTAGCGGCCGACCATGCCGTCGCACTGCCCCGGCTCGCGCACGAAGGTTTTGGCGAACAACCGGCAACTGCGGTTGGTGCCGTCGAACAGGTTGCCACCGCGATCGGTCTTGCCCGGCTGCAACGTGCCGGACCACGAGTAATAACGCACACCGTTGACCTCTTCCGGCCCGTGCCCGCCCCAGGTCTCAGGCAAGCCCTGTGGATAACGCTGGTTGAACAGCGCCACGCCTTCAGTGGTCAGGGAATGGTGCGAGGCGTGGATATCCACCGGCAGTTTCGGCCCGTGGTAGCCGGTTTCCAGCAGCGCCATCAGCCAGCCGACAAAACGCAACAGCGCCTCGAGGATTCGGCCCTTGGCGCTGTCCGCCGGATAATGTTTCGCCAGATAGTCGGCCAGTTCCGAACCGTGATTGGGGCCGGCCACCGACGTCACCGACGCCACCAGATCCGGACGCTTGGCCGCCGCGTAACGTGCCGTCAGCGAGCCCTGGCTATGGCCGAACAGATTGACCTTGGCCGCGCCGGTCTCGCGCAGGATTTCATCGATGCGCGTCAGCAACTGCTCGCCGCGCACTTCGGTGGAATTGAGCGGCGACACCTGCACCGCAATCACCGTCGCCCCACCCCGGCGCAACGCTTTGATGATCCCGTACCAGTAGGGGTACAGCACCAGACGGATGAAACCGAGCATTCCCGGCACCAGCACCAGTGGGTAACGTGTGGCCGAATCTTGCGACATGGGCAAACATCCTTGTGGTCGGTGAGTGGATGCAGGGCGTGCAAAACGCCCGCCAAGCATCCTCCTCGATGATGACAACTCCACGACCAGCCTACTTCAGCCCCACCACCCCCGCCACAATCAGCCCCACCGACAGCAACTTCACCAGCGTCAGACTCTCGCCCAGCAGGGCGAAACCGAGAAACACCGTGCCGAGCGAGCCGATGGCGGTCCAGATCGGATAGGCGATGCTTACCGGCAACTCGCGCATCGCCAGGGTCAGGAAATAAATCCCGCCCACCGCCGCGACCACGGTGATCAGCGACGGCCAGAGCCGGGTGAAACCCTCGGCGTACTTCATGCCCATGGCGAATGTGACCTCGAACCCGGCCGCGATCAGCAGAAACAGCCAGGCCACCTAGAACTCCCGGGCCAGGTCGAGCAAGCGCTGCTCGGCCTCGGCCACCGACACCGCGAAGGTGCGCTCGGCGGATTCCTCGCCCTCGGCGGCGACCACCGTGACATCGTTGATGCCGATGAAGCCCAGCGCGGTGCGCAGCCATGGATCGGCGTGGTTCAGCGCCTCCAGCTCTCCGCCCGGGCCGAAACCGAAACCGCCGCGACTGGTGACGATCAGCGCCTTCTTACCGTGCAACAGCGGCGTGTACTGGGCGATGCCGTTGTCCAGGGTGTGGTCGAACGTCAGGCCCAACCGGACGATCTGATCGACCCAGGCCTTGAGGCCGCTGGGCACGTTGAAGTTGTACATCGGCGTGGAAATCAGCAGCAGGTCGTGATCGAACAGCTCGCCCACCAGTTGATCGCTGAACGCCAGATCGGCCTGCATCGTCAGCGGTCGTGCTTCGGGCTCCGGGTAAAACGCCGCCGCGACAAACGCCTCATTAACCGCCGGAATCAGCGCCCGCCCGACTTCACGGCGGGTAATCTGAGCCTGTGGATGACGGACTTGCCAGGCGCTGAGAAAGGTTTCCGCCAGACGCCGCGAATGGGAACGCTCACCGCGAGGGCTGGCATGGATCACAAGAATCTTGCTCATCTGAATCTCCTTGGGACTAGACTTGAGTGACGGTGTGGCGCCAGATTGCAGGCATCACCTCATCGCCTCAAATGAGCAAAAATCAGTCAGGATGAATTGATTTCATCCGTGGAGTTTCCATGTTTGCTGCCTTGCCCCTGACCGCCCTGCGCGCGTTCGAATCCGCCTCACGCCTGTTGAGTTTCAAGGCGGCCGCCGAAGAACTGGCGGTGACGCCGACGGCGATTTCCCATCAGATCCGCTCGCTGGAGGACTGGCTCGGCGTGGCGCTGTTCGAACGCCTGCCGCGTCAGGTGCGCCTGACCGAGGGCGGCGAGCGGCTGTTTCGCAGCCTGCACGGCGCGTTTCTGGAAGTGGCGCAAAGCGTCGACACCCTGCGCCCGCAACGCAGCGGCAGCAGCCTGACGCTGTCGACCACCGCCGCGTTTGCTGCGCTGTGGCTGGTGCCGCGACTGGGGCGGTTTTACGCCAGGCACCCGAACATCAATGTGCGCCTGGATACGCATTGCGAAGTGATCGATCTGCATCAGGACGCCAGTGTCGACCTGGTATTGCGCTACAGCCTCGACGATTACCCGAACCTCTACGGGTTGTGCCTGTTCGATGAATCGTTCGGCGTGTACGGCTCGCCGGAACAGGTGGCGCTGGCCGCCCGTCGCACCCCGGCGCTGATCAGCGTGCATTGGCACAATTCGAAGCTCTACGCTCACGGCTGGGAGGCGTGGTGCGCGCAGTCGGGCGAAAACTGGTTGAATCAGCACCCGGCCGTCCGCGAATACGACGAAGAGCATTACGCCCTGCAAGCGGCCATTGCCGGACAGGGGCTGGTGCTGGCGAGCAATATTCTGGTGTCGCAGAGCGTCGCCAGTGGTCTGCTGGTGCCGTACAAGGGTGAAGTGCAGGTGGATGGCGCCGGTTACAGCGCACTTTGCGTACCGGGCCGTGAACGGCATCCACCGGTGAAGGCGTTTTTTGCCTGGCTGCGCGAGGAGGCATTGCTTTCGGGACATGCCCCGCGCTGAATCCGACAAAACTTTTTGCCGCGTTCATCACTCACAACCTGGTAACGATCACGTCAGCAGAACGTGACGCCAATCGGATTAGCCTCCAGGAGACTGAAATGAGTGATCTGCATTTGTCTGATGTTCAAACCCTGCGCGAGCGCGCACGTCAGCACGTGGAAAACGGCGCGGTGACCGAAAGCTACAGCGCCAACCGTGAAGAAGTGCTGCGCCTGCTCAACGAGTCGCTGGCCACTGAACTGGTCTGCGTCTTGCGCTACAAGCGCCACTACTTCATGGCCAACGGCCTGAAAGCCAACGTCGCCGCCAACGAGTTCCTGGAACATGCCACCCAGGAAGCCGGACACGCCGACCGTCTCGCCGAACGCATCGTGCAACTGGGCGGCGAGCCCGAGTTCAACCCGGACTTGCTGTCGAAGATGTCCCACGCGCAATACGTGGCCGGCAACACCTTGAAGGAAATGGTCTACGAGGACCTGGTGGCCGAGCGGATCGCCATCGACAGCTACCGCGAGATCATCCAGTACATCGGTGAAAAGGACCCGACCACCCGCCGGATCTTCGAAGACATCCTGGCTCAGGAAGAAGAGCATGCCGATGACATGGCCGACATACTGAAAGACCTCTAATCCCCGCTACCCCCGCTGACCGATCGTTCCCACGCAGACGGTTCGACATGGGAACGATCGGGTTGCTGCGATTACTTGGTGGGTTTGACGGTCACCGGTGCCTTGCCCGCCTTCATCTGCTCCAGCAACGGCGCGCACTGATTCGGCTCGCCGCCGCTCGGCGCCACCAGCGCCAGCAGCCCCGCCGCCGGCGCGGCGATCACGCCCAACGCCACCATCCCCGCCCCGCGCAACATCAGCGGCACCGCTTTGACCCCGGCATCCGGCTTGATGAACTTGCCGCGTACATACAACGGCGAGCGCAGGGAAATCAGACGCCAGCCCTTGGACTCCGGCGTCACCGTCAGATCCAGTTGCTCGGTGGCCATGTTCGCCGTGCCATCGATGTAGATGATTGCGTTCTCGGTATCGAACACAAACAGCCGCGTGCTCGCCAGGCCGGTCTTGATGTCGAAGTCCGCCGCCGCGCAGTTGATCTTCACTTCCTTGTCGCCAAAGATCTTGCCGACCACGTAGTTGCCGACGTTGAGGCCTGCCAGCTCCATCAACTCGCGACTGATCGCGCCGTCGTTGATCAGCATCTTCAGGTTGCCGTTGGCACCGCCCAACAGCTTCGCCACCGAGTTGCCGCGACCGGCAATGTCGGCATCGCCGTTGAGTTCACCGAAACTGGTCTTCATCGGTTCGAAGGTCGGGAACAGCTGTTTGAGCTTGAACTTGCGCGCGGTCAATTTGGCCCGGCCTTCCAGTGGCTCGGTACGACCGTTGAGACGAATCTGCGCGTCGAGATTGCCGCCGGCCACGCCGAAGCGCAGTGGCTCCAGACTCAGTTCGCCGTCGTTGAGTTTCAGGTGGGTATAGAGGTCGGTGAACGGCAGTTCTTCGCTGTGGACGATGCGTTTGCCGGTGAATTCGACGTCGGCGTCCATGTCGCGCCAGCGCTCGGTCTTGAATTCTTCCACCGGCAACACCTTGTCCGCCGGCTGTTTGCTCTCGCCGCCACGGGCCTTCTGCTTGGCATTGGAGTCTGCACCGATCAGCGGTGCGAGGTCGGCGAACAACAGTTGATTGGACAGCAGCGCGCCACTCAGCTTGGGCCGTGGCTGGCTGGCGACATAGGCCAGATCGCCATGAATGTCGCTGCTACCGATCTTGCCGTTGAACTGTTCGTAGCGGAACTGCGCGCCGCCCGGCTCATGCAGCTTGGCGATCAAATGGCCGTCGGTGGCATAAGGCGGGGTGTCCGGCAGGGTTACGCCGGTCAGCGGATACAGATTGCCGAGGCTGGCGCCGGCCAGTTTCAGGCGCAGGTCGAGGGCGCCGAGATTCAGCGGATCGGTCAGGGTGCCGGCGAGTTCGACGCTGGTATCGCCGATCTTCACCTGGGCCTGCAACGGGAACGGTTTGCTCGCGTCCTGCAGCGCCAGCAGACCGCCGATCTTGCCCTGGCCGGCAAGTTTCTGGCCGTGGTACTGGCCGGTGACTTTCAGGCCGAAGGCGTAATCCTGCGGTGCCCCGCCCTTGTCCTGTGCGGTTTTCGCGGCTTTGTCACCGACGATATCGCTGAACGGAATCGGCTTGCCCAGCGGATCGATCAGCAAGTCGAGGTTGGTCCTGAGGGTCTGGTCATCCAGGGTGACGTGGCCCTTGTCGAAACCGATGGCGCCGATGTCGACCACCCAGTTCGAGGGCTCGGCGTTCGGGTCCTTGGGATCGAACTTGAAGGTCCAGTTGGCGCGACCGTCGGCCAGGCGCTGCAATTGTGCGTTCGGCTCAGTCAGGTCGATCCGAGGGATCGTCACCCGTTGCGCCAGCAAGGCCAGTGGCGAGATGCGCAGCTCGACCCGTTTGAGGGTGACCATCTGCGGCTGTTTCGACCAGTCCGGATTGCCCAGCGTCAGGTCTTCGGCCACCACATGCGGCCACGGCACCCAGGCGCGCCAGCCGCCCTCGTCGATTTCGCGCCGCCAGACCACCGACAGGTTGCCGTTGATGGCGAACGGTCGGTGCAATTCTTCCGAGACTTTGGCATTGAGCGGCGGCTTGATCCGGTTCCAGTCGAAAAACACGATGACCAACACCAGCACCGCCAGAAGCAGCACAAGGGTGGCGAAGGTCCAGGCGAAGATTTTACGGGTGCGCGTCATGCACAAAGCTCCTGAAGACGACTGCATCCATTGGCACGACGCAGCTGAAACGGCAGGCCATGATGGCCCTCATGAAATCTGTGACTGACAAACAGCCCGCAGGTTTAATCCAAAGCCCCAGCGAGGGGAAAAAACGGTTGTCATTCTGACTGATCGGTCGAATTGGCGTTACCGCCCCCGCACATTTGCGGGGCGCAAGTGGGTGGAAAATACCCACCGCAGTGCAAAACCGCCCGCCTGAAACGCCCGAGCTAGAGCCTCCCAATGGAACAATCAATTCTGTTGATTATTACCATTGTGTTTATGAACTTTTATATCGACTTATCGAGAGTAGCATTAGCTTCGTACCCACTTTATCGCCCTCCCAAGGAGCAACCCATCATGAAACGCCAACTTCTGTTCAGTCTTACCCTCTCGATGCTGGCCAGCACCGCTTTCGCTCTGCCAGCTGCCGATCAAGCGACTCCGCAAGTCAAAACCAGCCACTCGGTGTTCAGCCAGACCGTTGCTGCTGATGGCTCCGACCGCACTCCACAAGGCCAGACCCTGGCTGAAAACGGTCGTAACCGTCTGGAAGAAAAAGGCCTGGTTCAAGATGGCTATGACAAAACCCCACAAGGTCAAACCGTAGCTGAAGGCGGCCGCGATCGTCTGGAAGAGAAAGGTCTGGTTCAAGACGGTTCGGATCGCACTCCACAAGGTCAGACTCTGGCTTCTGACGGCGGTGACCGCACTCCCCAAGGCCAGACCCTGGCATCGGACGGCGGTGACCGCACTCCCCAAGGCCAGACCCTGGCATCGGACGGTGGTGACCGCACTCCACAAGGTCAAACTCTGGCCGAAGGTGGTGGTGACCGTGTGATCGAACGCAACAGCGCTTTGAGCTAAGCCCATGGCGGCCTGGAAAAAAAGCCCAATCCCCGGATTGGGCTTTTGACTTTTCAGCAGCCTGTATAAAGAAGTCGCGATTTCCCGCTTTCATCCCCCCTGCCGTTCGACGCCGACAAAGCCGATTTGCTAGAGTGCGGCGCTTGTCTTGCCTAAGAACACTCCCTTGCGATGCTGCCCCGCGCCGAACAGAAACAACAGACCCGCAACGCCCTGATGGACGCTGCCCGCCACCTGATGGAAAGCGGCCGAGGATTCGGCAGCCTGAGCCTGCGTGAAGTGACGAAAACCGCCGGCATCGTGCCCACCGGTTTCTACCGGCATTTCGCCGACATGGACGAACTCGGCCTGGTGCTGGTCAGTGAAGTCGGCCAGACCTTCCGCGAAACCATCCGCCTGGTACGCCACAACGAATTCGTCATGGGCGGCATCATCGATGCGTCGGTGCGGATCTTCCTCGACGTGGTCAGCGCCAACCGTTCGCAATTCCTGTTTCTGGCCCGCGAGCAGTACGGCGGATCGTTGCCGGTGCGTCAGGCCATCGGCCGCTTGCGTGAAGACATCAGCTCCGACCTGGCGGCGGACCTGGCCCTGATGCCCAAGCTTCAGCATCTGAATCGCGATGGCCTGAGCGTGATGGCCGATCTGATCGTCAAATCGGTGTTCGCCACCCTGCCGGACATCATCGACCCGCCGGCCGAAGCCCTGCCGGAGCATCTGACGCCCCAGGCGAAGATCACCCAGCAGTTGCGCTTTATCTTCATCGGGCTGAAGCACTGGCAAGGGCTCGGCAGTACCGAGTGAGAAAGCAAAAAATCGCAGCCTTGAGCTGCGATTTTTTTGCGCCGCAAATTGGTGCATGTAAAAAACTTCATGCACCAAAACATCTCACAATCCTGCAACATCTTGAAACATCCACTAGGCTCCGACAGGGTTTTCCTACGCTTCGTCCGATTGGCAAGCCCCTTGCTCTAGCCTGAGCATTGTCCACTGCTGGAAGCTTTCCGATGCTGGTGATTCATCGCAGAATCGACCCTCAACCCGTCTGGGCCGCCGAGTTGCACCTGACCTTCGAAGCCAGGAGCAAAAGCCGCCTGCGCTGTTTCAGTGCCGAAGGCGAAGACGTCGGACTGTTTCTGGAGCGCGGTCAGCCGCCGCTGTATGACGGTGATTGCCTGCAAGCCGAAGATGGCCGGATCGTCCGGGTCTGTGCCCGCCCTGAACAATTGCTGCACGTCACCTGCGCCAATGCTTTCGAACTGACCCGCGCCGCCTATCACCTGGGCAACCGCCATGTTGCGCTGCAAGTCGGTGACGGCTGGCTGCGGCTGCTTGACGATTACGTGCTCAAGGCGATGCTCGAACAGCTCGGCGCCGCCGTGGAATCGATCGAGGCCCCGTTCCAGCCGGAACACGGCGCCTACGGCGGCGGCCATCACCATTCGCGGCACGGTGACGAAGACTTCAACTACGCGCCGAAACTCCATCAGTTCGGCGTCCGTCTGTGAACCCGGCCTGGGCGCTGCTGCGCCTGGCCAGTCCGCAATTGCCGATTGGCGGCTACAGCTATTCCCAGGGCCTGGAAATGGCTGTGGATAACGGCCGCGTCGACAGCCCGGACAGCGCCCGCCGCTGGATCAGCGATCAATTGCTGCTCAACCTCGCGCGGTTCGAGGCGCCCATGTTGCTCGCCCATTGCCAGGCCGCCGCGGACGAACACTGGGATGAATTGCGCAAGCTCTGCGAAAGCCATCGCGCCAGCCGCGAAACCCGCGAACTGCATCTGGAGAGCCGGCAGATGGGCTACTCGTTGCAGCAATTGCTCAACGGCTTGCCCGAACTCGATCAGCCCGCGCGGGACTTTCTCGAACATTGCGCCGAGCCGCACCTGGCCCTGTGCTGGGCCTTGGCGGCTCGCGCCTGGCAGATCAGCCCGCAGGACGCCCTCGCCGCGTGGCTGTGGAGCTGGCTGGAAAACCAGCTCGCGGTGCTGATGAAAACCTTGCCGCTGGGCCAGCAAGCCGCCCAGCGCCTGACCAGCGAACTGCTGCCGCTGCTGCAACAGGCGCAGCAGGACGCCACCCGAATCAACCCCGAACACCTCGGCAGCGCCGCGTTCGGTCTGTCCCTGGCGTGCATGGCCCATGAGCGCCAGTACAGCCGCCTGTTCCGTTCCTAGGGCCTTTTATCTGGAGAATCACATGAACACACAACCCCTGCGCGTCGGCATCGGCGGCCCGGTCGGTTCCGGCAAGACCGCGTTGACCCTGGCCCTGTGCCTGGCCCTGCGCGAGCGCTACAACCTGGCTGTAGTCACGAACGACATCTATACCCGCGAAGACGCCGACTTTCTGGTGCGCAACGAAGCCCTGGCGCCGGAACGCATCATCGGCGTGGAAACCGGCGGCTGCCCGCACACGGCGATCCGCGAAGACGCTTCGATCAACCTCGAAGCGGTGGATCAACTGAACCGCCGCTTTCCCGGGCTGGACCTGATTCTGGTGGAGTCCGGCGGCGACAACCTTTCCGCAACCTTCAGCCCGGAACTGTCCGACCTGACCATCTACGTGATCGACGTTTCCGCCGGCGACAAGCTGCCGCGCAAGGGCGGGCCCGGCATTTGCAAATCCGACCTGCTGGTGATCAACAAGATCGACCTTGCGCCGCTGGTCGGCGCCTCGCTGGAGATGATGAACAGCGACACCCAACGCATGCGCAACGGCAAGCCGTTCGTGTTCAGCAACCAGAAAACCGGTCAGGGCCTGGAAGACATCATCGCCTTCATCGAACGCCAGGGCCTGCTGACCGCAGCCTGATTCACTGATCAACAAGGAAGCTTATCCATGACACTCAAACGCATTCTCGGCGCTGTCGCGCTGCTGCTGACTCCGGCCCTGGCCTTCGCCCACCCTGGCCACGGCGACTCTGGCCTGGTGGCCGGCATCAGCCACCCGATCGGCGGTCTCGACCATTTGCTGGCAATGCTGGCCGTCGGCCTGTGGGCCGCGCAGCAGCAAGGCGCCGCACGCTGGGCGCTGCCGTGCACCTTTGTCGGCACCATGCTGATCGGTGGACTGCTCGGTTTTGAAGGACTGGAATTGCCGGCGCTGGAAAGCGGGATTGCCGCCTCGGTGCTGGCGCTGGGTCTGGCGGTGGCGCTGGCCGTGCGTCCGCCACTGGTGATGGCGGTGGCGGCAACGGCGCTGTTTGCACTGTTCCACGGCGTGGCTCACGGCCTCGAGTTGCCGGACATGTCGAGCCCATGGGCGTATGCCGCCGGTTTCGTGGTCGCAACGGCTGCGCTGCATGCGGCGGGTTATGCGGTCGTGCGTTTTCTGCCTCAGGCGGCTGCGCCGCTGGTTCGACTGGCCGGAGCGGCTTCGGCAGTGACCGGCGCGTGGTTGCTGGCCGGCTGAACTGCACCTCTGATCGTTCCCGCGCATGGCGCGGGAACGATCGATCGCCACTCTCTGCTACCATGTCGCGCAATCGCCCCTGCCGTGACGACGTCCGCCCATGCCCCACGCTTCCCGCTCCACCTCCCTGCCTGAACTGACCGCCCTGTTCGGCGAAGTGCAACAGCACTTTCTGAACGTGATCGTGCCCCTCTGGCAAGGACCGGGCTGGAACGCCGACATGGCGTTGCCTTACGAGGCGCTGGACGGCGCACATCAGCCGCTGCCACCGCAGCGCTATCGGGCCATGGCCTGCGCACGGCAGCTGTACCTGTTTTCCAGCCTGATCGGGGTTGTGGATAACGCCGAAGTCCGCGCGGCTGCACTGTTCCGTTCCCTGCAACGGCACTTCCACGATGCCGAGCACGGCGGCTGGTTCTACAGCATCGATCCGCAGGGCAAACCGCTGGATCAGCGCAAGGACCTCTACACCCACGCCTTTATCCTGTTTGCCTGCGCCCACTACTGGGAAAAATCCCGCGAGCCCCTGGTCGAGTCGACCTTGAACGCAGCGCTGGAAGTCATCGGCCGGCGATTCGCAACGGGCGACGGCCTCTACGAGGCCTGCCTCGACCGCGACTGGATCACGCTGGAAACCGGCCCGTTGCAAAACCCGCTGATGCACCTGGCCGAGGCCTTCCTGGCCACGCTGGCCGTGCGCGAAGATCCCCAGACCCAGCAGGCGCTGAGCGAGTTATGCACAGCCATGCACAAGCACTTCATCGAACCGCAACAGGGCGTACTGATGGAAAAACCGCTGGGGGCTGTGGATAACTGGTTTGAGCCGGGGCATCAGTTCGAATGGTATTTCCTGCTCGAATCCTCACCGCTGCTGCGCGGGTCGAAGCTGCACGCGGCAGTGGATCGTGCGTTTGCCTTCACCGAACAACAGGGCGTCGAGGCCGACACCGGTGCGGTGCTGGCCATGCTTGATCCGCAAGGACACGGGAAGGATTCGACCCAGCGCATCTGGGCCCAGGCCGAGTACCTGCGCGCCCTGACCTTGCGTCCGGGCAGTGAAAGCGCGGTGCTGCGCCAGTTGCAGGCGCTGCAACAGAGCTTCCTGCACGCCGGCGGCTGGCACGAATGCCGTGACGATCAGGGCGAGGTCAGCCGCAAGGACATGCCGTCGACTACGCCTTATCACTTGGCGACCTGCTATCGCGGCATCGCCGACTATCTGAGCTGACAGCCGTGGCGAGGGAGGCGACTCCCTCGCCACGCAACATCAGGCAATCCACTTCCTGTCGCCGGTGAAGCTGATGGTCAGCCAGCGCGCCGCATCCGGTTTGCCCAGCTTCGCGGAAATCTCCTCGCGCAGCACGTCCAGCTGACCGACGCTCTGCAGCCGGTAATCCGCCGGCAACACGACGTGAATCTCGATAAATCGCGCCCGCCCGTGCTTCTGCACATAGGACACGTAGTCGTCGAAACCATGCTCGGCCTTGGCCGCGTCCATCACCTGACGCACCTGATCGTCCAGCGTGTCCGGCGCAATGCCGAGCACGTCCCGCAGCGCCGGGCCGAGGATCTTGAAGGCCGGCGGCAGCATGGTCAGGGCCAGCACGATCAGGATCAGCGGGTCGACAAATTTCGCCCACTCGCCGTAACCCTGGGACTGGAGCAACAGCGCCGCGAGGAAACTGATCAGCAGGCCCACCGACAGCATCGCGTCCACCAGCCAACTGATGTTGTCGAACTGGATCAGGCTCGACTTGAGCGTGCGATTGCGGTGGCGCACGTAGAAGAAGTAGGCGAACTCGACAACGGTGAACACCGCCGCGTAGATGATCACCAGCCCCAGTTCGATCTCACGACCGCCATTGATGATGCCGAACACACCGTTGAGAAACGCGTAAATGGCGATCAACAGCAGGAAACTGCCCTCGATCAGCAGCACCATCGGCTCCAGGTGCCAGAAGCCGAACTGGAAGCGCTGGTTGCTTTGCTTGGCGATCAGCTTCGCGGTGATCAGCATCAGGACTTTGATGAAGGTGGCAATCAGCGAAAAAAAGCCATCGAACAGGATGGACTGGGAACCCGAAACAAAACCGGTGACGATTCCGGCGATCGACACGGCCAACATTAGAAGGGTGGATTGTTTGAGCAGCGACTGCTCACCTCGGTTACTCACTTTGACTCCTCGAAAAACCTTGAAAACCGCAGGGTGCGGTGGGGTTGTTGAGGAGTGAGTCTACCTTACTGCCAGAATTTGGCCGATTTGCCCTCTTCGCCAACAGATTGGCGAAGAGGGCAACACCGTATCAGGCCTTGTTACGCTCGATGGCAAAACCAGCCCAGGTCTGGCTCACCGGCATGAGTTCCAGGCTGTTGATGTTGATGTGCGCCGGCGCGTTCAGCACCCAGAAGATGGTCTCGGCGATGTCCTGCGGCTGGATCGGCTCGGCACCGGCGTAGGTGGCGTCGTAACGCGCCTGATCGCCGGCGAAACGCACCAGCGAGAACTCGCTCTCGCACAGGCCCGGCTCGATGTTGCTGACGCGCACGCCAGTGCCCTGCAGATCGCAACGCAGGTTCAGCGAGAACTGTTTGACGAACGCCTTGGTCGCGCCATAAACGTGGCTGCCCGGGTACGGATAGTTACCGGCGATGGAGCCGAGGTTGATGATGCCAGCGCCACGACCGTGGGCGATCAGCCGAGGCAGCAACAGGCGAGTGCTGTACATCAGGCCTTTGACGTTGGTGTCGACCATGGTGTCCCAATCATCGAGGTCGCACTTCGGTGCAGGGTCCACGCCCAGCGCCAGGCCGGCGTTGTTGATCAGGCCGCGCAGCTTGGCGAACGATGGCGGCAGATTGGCAATCGCCTCCTCCATCGCCTTGCGATCACGCACGTCGAGCACCAGGCCATGCACTTCGGTCTGCTTCGACAGCTCGGCGCACAGCGCGTTGAGGCGTTCTTCACGACGACCGGTCAGCACCAGTTTCCAGCCGGCCTCGGCAAAACGACGGGCACAGGCTTCACCAAAACCGGAGGTCGCGCCGGTGATAAACAGGGTGTTGGACATCGTGTTCTCCTTGCTTCGGCCGCCCGGGCAGCCATTGGAATAGAAAATCAGCGGGCAGCATGCCCGGCCCTGCTTTAACCGGCAACCACCGAATCCTGCTCATTAATTGATCAATGGCCGCTACGCCATATGCGCCGTGGCCTGGAGCCATGTGCACGCACGTTATCCACAAGCCCTTCCACAGTTTCCGGGGGCAAGTGGAAAAGCGCAAAGCCGCGCCACACAAGGCTTTGCGAGCGATTCAGAAAGTTTTTTGCTTGACCCTGAACAACCAGTTGTGCCGGGCAGGGCATTTTGCACGACCGGCCGGTCATGCCCATGATTGCGCGAGGCCAGCAACTACGGCCCTCAGCCGAGTCTTTCCAGAGTTTAATCACAGACTTATCCACAGGATTAACCACAACGATCAGCACCTTTTTGTACCCCATAAAAAAGGTTGACAAACAGGCCTTCCCTTCAGCAAAAACACACTGCTCAAAAAACAACCACACCCCTGAAAGCCTCGGTTTACAAGGCTTTCAGCGAGCTACACCCACGTTATTCACAGCCAGCTCCACAGCAAACGGGGACAAGTCAAAACTGTGGAAAAACAGCCATTTGCAGCGTCTATATGTCGCGCTTTGGCAGGTTGGCGATTTTGTTTTCCACAATTTCCCGAACGTGTCTGTCTTCGGTGAACAGTCGGGCGCAAAAAAGCCCCGACACTCACGCATCGGGGCTTGTGGACAACTTCAAACGATCAGTGACCGCCGAGGTAAGCGTTACGCACCTCCTCGTTCACCAGCAGTTCCTGGCCGGTTCCCGTCAGGCGGATCTCGCCATTGACCATCACGTATGCCCGGTCGGACAGCTTCAACGCATGGTTGGCGTTCTGTTCGACGAGGAAAATGGTCATGCCGGTTTTCGCCAGTTCCCGCAGGGTGGCGAAGATCTGTTTGACCACGATCGGCGCCAGCCCCAGGCTCGGCTCATCCAGCAGCAACAGCTTGGGCCGGCTCATCAACGCCCGGGCGATGGCGAGCATCTGCTGCTCGCCGCCGGACATGGTCATGGCCCGCTGATTACGGCGCTCCTCGAGCCGCGGGAACAGCTCGAACATGCGCTGCATGTCTTCCTTGGCGAACTTGTCGCCGATCGGAATGGTGCCCATCAGCAGGTTTTCCTCGACGGTCATGTCGGGGAACACCCGCCGCCCTTCCGGCGATTGCGCGATGCCGTTGGAGGCGATGTAGTGCGATGACTTGTGGGTAATGTCCACGCCCTGATACAGGATCTGCCCGCCCGCCGCCCGAGGCTGGCCGAAGATCGACATCAGCAGCGTGGATTTGCCGGCACCGTTGGAGCCGATCAGGCTGACGGTTTCCCCTTCGTTGATCTGCAGCGAAACACCTTTGAGGGCCTGAATCGGGCCGTAGAACACGTCCAGATCCTTGAGTTCGAGGATGGGTTGCGTCATACGACTTCCTCTTCGTCGGCGCCCAGGTAAGCGGCGATCACTTTCGGATCGTTACGAATGGCATCCGGTCCGCCCTCGGCGATGACGATGCCGTGGTCCAGCACCACGATGTGATCGGAAATGCTCATTACCATGCCCATGTCGTGTTCGATCAGCACCACGGTCAGATCGTGCTCGTCGCGCAGCAGCCGGATCATCGCGCTCAGCGCTTCGGTTTCCTGAGGGTTGAGGCCGGCGGCCGGTTCGTCGAGGCAGATGATCTGCGGCCGCGTGCACATGGCCCGGGCGATTTCCAGACGGCGTTGCTGGCCGTAGGAAAGCTCACCGGCCAGACGGTTGGCGCAGTCCACCAGATCCACCACTTCCAGCCAGTAGAACGCGCAGTCCAGCGCGTCGCTTTCAGCCTTGCGATAGCCCTTGGTGTTGAGGATGCCGGCCAGCATGTTGCGGTTGACCCACATGTGCTGGGCCACCAGCAGGTTCTCCAGCACCGACATTTCCTTGAACAGGCGAATGTTCTGGAACGTCCGGGCCAGGCCTGCGCGGTTCACCAGGTGGGTGCCGCCGAACATTTTGTAATACAGGCGACTGGCAAAGTTTTTCGGCGAGACGAAGTCGGTCGGTTTGAACGACTCGCCCAGCAGCTGGATGACGTTGGTCTGCCGGCCGCGCACGTTGAGTTCGATCTTGCCGCCGGAGGCCTTGTAGAACCCGGTCAGGCAGTTGAACACCGTGGTCTTGCCGGCGCCGTTGGGGCCGATCAGGGCGAAGATCGAGTTGCGCTTGACCTTCAGGCTGACGTCGCTCAAGGCCTTGATGCCACCGAAGTGCATCATCAGTTTTTCAACAGAGAGTACGACTTCACTCATGGCGCAGTCCTCTCATAGTGAATGGCACCTTTGCGTGGAGTGACCCCGGTACGGCTGATGCGGATCAGCCCGCGAGGTCGCCAGATCATCATCAACACCATCAGGATCCCGAACAGCAGCACGCGGTATTCGGCGAAGCCGCGCAGCAGTTCCGGGGCGACGGTCAGCACGAACGCTGCGATCACCACACCGATGGTCGAGCCCATGCCACCGAGCACAACGATGGCGAGGATCAGCGCCGATTCGAAGAAGGTGAACGAGGTCGGGTTGACGAAACCTTGATAGGTGGCGAAGAACACACCCGCCAGACCCGCCGTGGACGCACCGATAGTGAACGCCGAGAGCTTGACCAGCACGTGGTTGAGGCCCATCGAGCGGCAGGCGATCTCGTCTTCACGCAGGGCTTCCCAGGCGCGGCCGACCGGCATCTTCACCAGACGATGCTTGATGTACAGCACGGCCAGCACCACCAGAAACAGCACCGCATAAATGAAGTAGTACTTCACGTCCGGGTTGTAGGCGATGCCGAAGAACTCGTGGAACGGCACCCCGCCATCCTTCGCCCGCTTGCCGAATTCCAGACCGAAGAAGGTCGGCAGTGGCGCCGGCATGCCGTTCGGGCCGCCGGTCAGGGACAGCCAGTTGTTGAGCACCAGACGAATGATTTCACCGAAGCCCAGGGTCACGATCGCCAGGTAGTCGCCGTGCAGACGCAATACCGGGAAACCGAGGATGCAACCGGCAAGGCCAGCGGTGATCGCCGCCAGTGGCAGCACGGTCCAGAAGCCCAGGCCGAGGTACTGATACCCGAGCGCCAGACCGTAGGCGCCGATGGCGTAGAACGCCACGTAACCCAGGTCGAGCAGGCCGGCCAGGCCCACCACGATGTTCAGTCCCAGCCCCAGCAGCACGTAGATCAAACCGAGGATGACCACGCCCAGCAGGTATGAGTTGGAGAAGAACGGCAACGCCACGGCGATGGCGATCATCAGCGGGATGATCCAGCGCAGGCGCGATTTGTAGTCCGGGGCCAGCACATGTACGCCGGAACCGGTGCTCTCGAATCCGTCGAGAATGCGCAGGCCTTTCGGGGTTTGCAGGAACAGACTGAGGGCAAACCGGCCGGCCATGACGATGGCAATGATCCACGCCACGCGGGTCGGTTCGAGGTTGAAGCTGTAGCCGTCGAGTACCACGCCGACGATCGGCCCGAACACGATCAGGGCGATCAGACCGGCGAGAATCGCCTCAACCAGGCTTTTTTTGACATCAATGGATTTTGTAGTGGTTGAAGACATCGCTTACACCTTCGACACAAGAGGACGGCCCAGCAGGCCCTGAGGCCGGAAGACCAGAACAAGTACGAGCAGCGAGAAGCTGAACACGTCTTTGTAGTCGGAGTTGACCAGGCCCGAGAACAGCGACTCGGAGATCCCGAGGATGATCCCGCCGAGCATGGCGCCAGGCAGCGAACCGATCCCGCCCAGTACTGCCGCGGTAAATGCCTTGATGCCGATGATGAAGCCGGCATAGAAGTCGAAGGTGCCGTAGTTCATGGTGATCAGCACGCCGGCCAACGCCGCCATGGCCGCACCGATGATGAACACGTAAGAAATCACCCGGTCGGTGTTGATGCCGAGGATCGAAGCCATCTTGCGGTCCTGCTGGGTCGCACGGCACATGCGCCCGAGCTTGGTGTACTTGATGACGTAGGTCAGCAGGCCCATGCCGACGAATGCGGCCACCAGGATGAAGACTTTGGTGTAGGTCAGTTGCACGAAGCCGGTACCGACTTCGACACGCCATGCTCCGGTCAGCAGGGTGGGAACGCCCTGTTGTTTGGCGCCTTGGGCGATCTGTGCGTAGTTCTGCAGAATCAGAGAGATGCCGATGGCGCTGATCAACGGTGCCAGTCGGGTGGAGTTGCGCAGGGGTTTGTAAGCGACTCGCTCGATGACCCAGCCATACACCGCCGTGATCACGATGGTGAATACCAGGGTGCCGAGCATCAGCAGCGGGAAGGATTCAATACCGAAGTAAGCCAGCAGAGCCAGACTGATTGCCGCCAGGTAAGCAGAAATCATGTAAACCTCGCCGTGGGCGAAGTTGATCATGCCGATGATGCCGTAGACCATTGTGTAGCCGATGGCGATCAGGCCATAGACCGACCCGAGGGTCAGGCCGTTGACCAGTTGCTGCAGGAAAATACCATCCATAACGCAATCTCACGCAGTGAGAACCTGCACCCCCTGAGGCGCGCGGTTCTTCTAGGAAAAATACAGATTTACGTCGGAGCAATGTCAGACAGGAAACCGCAGCCCCCTTGTGGGAGCTGGCTTGCCAGCGATAGCGGTAGAACATTCAACAAAGTTGTCGACTGTCAGGCCGTCATCGCGGGCAAGCCCGCTCCCACAGGGAATGTGGCGTCCGGTTGATCAGGTGCCGTTACTTCTGCTTTTCCAGCTGGTGATATTTGCCGTCCTTGTCCCACTGGTAGACCACGTAGTCGGAGACCTTAAGGTCGCCTTTGGAGTCCCAGGTCTTCTCGCCCATGACGGTCTTGACCGGGTTCTTCTTCAGCCAGGCAGCGGCCTCCTCGCCCTTGTTCGACTTGGCGCCGTTGAAGGCGGCGGCCAGGGTCTGAACCGATGCATAGGCGTACAGGGTGTAGCCTTCAGGCTCGGTGCCAGCCTTGCGGAATGCATCTACCACGGTCTTGCTGTCTGGCAGCAGGCGTGGGTCGGCACCGAAGGTCATCAGCACGCCGTCGACGAATTGCGGGCCGCCGGCGGTGGTCACCAGTTCGTCGGTCACGATGCCGTCATCGGACATGAACTTGACGTCTTTCAGGCCCTGTTCACGCAGTTGGCGAACCAGCGGGCCGGCTTCCGGGTGCAGGCCACCGAAGTAGACGACATCGGCGCCGGCGCCACGGATCTTGGTGACGATGGTGCTGAAGTCTTTCTCGCCACGGGTCAGGCCTTCGTACAACACTGGCTTCACGCCGCGTTTTTCCAGCTGAGCCTTGGTCGCGTCGGCCAGGCCCTGACCGTAGGTGTCCTTGTCGTGCAGCACGACGACTTTCTTGCCCTTGAGCACGTCGACGATGTAGTCGCCGGCGACGATGCCTTGCTGGTCGTCACGGCCGCACATACGGAACATGGCGCTCAGGCCGCGCTCGGTCACTTGCGGGTTGGTGGAGCCCGGCGTGATGGCGATGATGCCGGCTTCGTCGTAGATCTCGGACGCAGGAATGGTGGAGGACGAGCAGAAGTGGCCGACCACACCGGCGACTTTCTGGTTGGTGAGGTCCTTGGCGACCGTCACCGCCTGTTTCGGCTCGCAGGCGTCATCGCCCTTGACCAGGACGATCTTCTCCCCGTTGACGCCGCCCGCCGCGTTGACCGCGTCGGCCGCCGCTTGTGCCCCTTTCATGTATTGCTCGCCAAATGCCGCGTTGGCGCCCGTCATCGGACCCGCCACACCGATTTTCACATCAGCTTGTGCAAACGCAGAAACACCCAGCGCAGTAGCCACTGCGAGGGCCAGAAAGCCTTTCTTGTAAAACGTCTGGGACATGAGGTGGTGCTCCAAGGTTTTTTTTAGTTGGCACTGCGACTTCACTTGAATGCTCAGAGCAAGGGCCGTGCCATCGGTTTTTTATACTTCAAAAAGTCGCTGCTTTCTTGTTATTTCGACTGTTTCGTTCCCATTTTCATTGGGCGTGCAACCGTCTAAACCGCGGAAGGTGAAACCAATTATTTTTTCAGGCGCAACCCGCACGCGCCATCATTGCAACCGCGGCGCCAAACGACGTGCAACCAGCCTGTAACAGCCCGCGTCACCGAACTGCACACTGCTGGTGCGGAACTGCTACAACCCGCACCATTACAGGCTAGTCGCTACATCGAAAAGCGCCGCTTCCGGCAACATATTTCAACACTCAGATGACGATCCGCAGGCACTGGCCCGCGTGATACAGCGAGAACCCGGCCTCGTACAGACAACTGCGCAAGCCAACTCCCGCCAACGGCTGCATCGGTGCGAAGGGAATCGGCAATGCCTGAGGATTTCCGTTACACAGGTAATCAGCGAAGGCCTTGCCGACCACGGTGCCGGTAGTCACGCCCCGACCGTTGTAACCGGTGACGGCCACCAGTCCCGGCGCCGGTTCGAACAGGCGCATCAAATGATCAGGGGTGAACGCGATGCGCCCGGTCCAGGTGCATTCCCATTCAACTGGCTTGAGATTGGGGAAGTAATGTTGCTGCACCCGGTCGGCCCAGGCCTTGAGGAACCAGGTCGGTTTCTGATTGCCGTTGCCGAGGCTGCCCAGCAGCAGACGGCCGTCCTTGTCGCGGCGGATGCTGCTCAGCACCTGACGGGTATCCCACGAGCCCTGCCCTCCCGGGAGGATTTCCTGAGCCGCGTCTTCGGTGAGCGGCACCGAAGCGACCTGATAGTAGTAACCGGGGAAGAAATTGCGCTTGAGTTCGGTCCAGTCGCCTTCGGTGTAGGCGTTGGAGGCGATCACCACTTGTTCGGCCAGCACCGAACCCTGCTCGGTCTGCACCAACCATTTCTGCCCTTGCCGTTCAAGACGCGCGACCGGGGAGTGATCGAACATCTGCCCGCCAAGGCTCATTACAGCATTGGCCAGCCCGGTGACGTAGGCCATCGGATTGAGCGTACCGGCGCGCCGGTCGAGCAGCGCGGCGGCGATCTTCTGTGTACCGGTCGCCTGCTCACAGGCCTTGCCAGTCAGCAGTTCGACCGGCGCACCGCGGCGCTTCCATTGTTCTTCGCGACTGCGCAGATCCGCCTCACCCTTGGCGTTATGTGCCATGTGCAGGGTGCCTTCGCGGCGCAATTGGCAATCGATGTTGTATTTATCCACAAGGCTGAACACCAGCGCCGGCGCCGCACCGAGCATGCGGTTGAGCTGACTGCCGACCGCCTCGCCGAATCCCGCCTCGATCTCGTCCGGCGGAATCCACATCCCGGCGTTGACCAGCCCGACGTTGCGCCCGGAGCCGCCATGCCCGGCGCGATGGGCTTCGAGCACACAGACGCTCTTGCCCTTTTCCAGCAGATGCAGCGCCGCCGACAGCCCGGTAAACCCGGCGCCGATCACGCAGACATCAACCTTGACCTCGCCCCTGAGCGCCGTGTTATCCGGGCGTTGCGGCGTGAGTTTTTCCCACAGACATTCTTCGCGTAACGGCATTGCCAGACTCCAACAGAAACCTGCCAAACACACCTAAGAGATCGTTCCCACGCTCTGCGTGGGAACGCAGTCAGGGACGCTCTGCGTCCCGAAAGCGAACGCGGAGCGTTCGGTGCAGCATTCCCACGCAGAGCGTGGGAACGATCAATAGCTTTGAGAACACTGTCAGTCGAACGTGATGCCCTGCGCCAGCGGCAATTCCAGCGAGTAGTTCACGGTATTGGTCTGCCGACGCATGTACGCGCGCCACGCATCCGAGCCCGACTCACGACCGCCGCCCGTTTCTTTCTCGCCACCGAACGCGCCGCCGATTTCCGCGCCGCTCGGGCCGATGTTGACGTTGGCGATGCCGCAGTCGCTGCCGACCGCCGACATGAATTTCTCGGCCTCGCGCACATCGGTGGTGAAGATGCACGACGACAACCCTTGCGGCACGGCATTGTTCAGGCGCAGCGCCTCTTCGAAATCGCTGTAACCGACCACGTACAGGATCGGCGCGAAGGTCTCGCTGCACACCACGTCGCTCTGCTCCGGCATTTCAACGATGGCCGGCGACACGTAGTAGGCGTTAGGGAATTGGTCTTCCAGTTGGCGCTTGCCGCCGAACACCCGACCGCCCTCGCTCAGCGCCTGCTCCAGCGCATCCTGCATGTTTTCGAAGCTGTGCTTGTCGATCAGCGGGCCGATCAGATTGCCTTCCAGCGGGTGACCGATACGAACCTTGGAGTACGCGGCTTTGAGGCGGGTGACGATTTCTTCTTTCACCGACTCATGGGCGATCAGGCGCCGCAACGTGGTGCAACGCTGGCCGGCGGTGCCGACGGCGCTGAACAGAATGGCGCGCACGGCCATGTCCAGATCGGCGCTCGGGCCGAGGATCATCGCGTTGTTGCCGCCCAGTTCGAGAATGCTGCGGGCGAAGCGGGCGGCGACTTTCGGCGCCACTTCGCGGCCCATGCGGGTGCTGCCGGTGGCGCTGATCAGCGCGACACGCGGGTCATCCACCAGCGCTTCGCCGGCATCGCGGCCGCCGATGATCACCTGGCTCAGGTGCGCCGGGGCATCGCTGAAGTTCTTCAGTACGCGCTCGAACAGCGCCTGACAGGCCAGTGCGGTCAGCGGGGTTTTCTCCGACGGCTTCCACACCACCGGGTTGCCGCAGACCAGCGCCAGCGTGGTGTTCCACGCCCACACCGCGACCGGGAAGTTGAACGCACTGATCACGCCGACCACGCCCAGCGGGTGCCAGGTTTCACGCATGTGGTGGCCCGGACGCTCGGAGGCGATGGTCAAGCCGTACAACTGGCGGGACAGGCCGACGGCGAAGTCACAGATGTCGATCATCTCCTGCACTTCACCCAAGCCTTCCTGAGTAATCTTGCCGGCCTCCCAGGAAACCAGTTCGCCAAGATCATTTTTGTATTCACGCAGCACTTCGCCGAACTGACGCACCAGCTCGCCGCGACGCGGGGCCGGCACCTTGCGCCAATGTTCGAACGCATGATCTGCGCGACTGATGTGCTGCTCGACTTCGGCCGGGCCTTCCCAGTTCACGGCGCCGATGCGGCTGCCGTCGATGGGCGAATGCACCGGCACTTTGCCGTTCTGGTACAGGGCCGGGTTCACACCTAGACGATCAAGCAATGCGGCAACCATGGGTCACTCCTCAAGCAAAAAACTGAATGTGTGCGGGCGCGTTTTCACGACCGGGCAGACCTTTAGTTGTAGCGTCAGGAAGGCTGTGCAACAAACGACCTTTACGCGAGATATCATTCCGTTTATTCATGCTGCGCAGAAAGACAAGAAAAGGATCGCCCATGCTGAACAAACGCCACTTGCCGTCGATCACCGCGTTGCAGTGCTTCGAGGCCGTGACCCGGCACCTGAGTTTCACCCGGGCCGCCGAGGAACTGAACCTGACCCAGAGCGCCGTCAGCAAGCAGGTGGCGCAGCTCGAAGAATTGTTACAGCACTTGTTGTTTCGCCGGGTGCGCCGCCGTTTGCAGATGACCCCGGCCGGCGATCTGTATCTGGTGGAAGTCAGAAAAATCCTGACCCAGGTCGAGATGTCGACCCATTACCTGCGTTCCTACGGCGGCGAAACCGAAGTCCTGCGGGTCTCCACGCCCTCGACCTTCGGCGCTCGCTGGCTGGTGCCGCGCCTCAAGGGCTGGCGTCTGCGTCATCCGTCGATCCATCTGGACCTGTGCAACGAGCAGGAGGCCGATGACTTGCTGCAAGGGCGCAGCGACCTGGCGTTCTATTTCGGCCAGGGTTCACGCCCCGGCACCGAATGCCTGAAGCTGTTCGGCGAAGAACTGGTGCCGGTCTGCGCGCCGAGTAGCCTGCCGGACATTCCGTTGACTGATCCAACGCAACTCACCGATCTGGTCCTGCTGCAGAATGCTTCGCGCCCGCAAGCGTGGCACGACTGGTTCGACAGCCAGGGCTATCAGACCGAACACAGCTACCACGGCCCGCGCTTCGAAACCTTTTATATGTGCATCCGCGCCGCGCAGGTCGGCTGCGGCGTCGCCCTGCTGCCGAGGTTTCTGGTGGAAGAGGAATTGGCCGACGGCAAACTGGTCATTCCCTGGCAGCATGCGATGCCCAGCACCGACGCCTATTACCTGGCCTACCCGGAACACGCGGCGGAAGTGCCCAAGGTGCGGGATTTCGTGAAGTGGATGCTGGAGCAGATCGATAGTACTAATGCCGACTGACCTGAGTGAAAACGCGTTGTATTGCGCCGGCTCGGCGAATCGTCACGCAATTACAAACAGGCCATCAACAAACTTGGTTTGAGTGAGTCGCGCGCGCAGGTCGTCATCGATAACCGGATCATCAACGTCATAAAGTCGCACCCGGCGATAAGCATCGATCCGATTGATTTCCTGCCCCAGATACTCCCAAACGACTCGCGAACAAGCCGGAGCCCGATGGTCAGCGGCGGACACACCCATTTTCAGACCGTTGAGCCGTGTGATGCAGCTCTTGAAGCTTGGTATGAGAATGGTCTGGCTGATCTCGTTCGAGGTCAGTGACTCGTAGTCGATAAGAAACAGGCGATCTCTGAGGTAGTAAGCGAACCCGATGTATCGATACCTTTCAAACTCACCTTCGGCACCCGCAATCTGTAAGCACTCGTTTCGCTCATAGACGATGTCTGATCCATCTTCACAGACGTGCACCAGCGAGCACAGAATCGAGCCAGGCTCCGTCATAGCGTGATAGTACTCATAGTAGTAACCAGTGTGCGCCTTGAGCTCCGGCGAGGAGTGTTGACGCAGGTGTCCAAGCATTCTCTGCGGTGCAGTTTGTTCTTCGACTGTGCCGGGTTTCCTAGACCTCATGCCGATCAGTGTGATGAATTGCTCTGTCGGAAGGGCTATTTCAAACGCCTCGACCCCAAAAAAATCGCAGATTCTTTTCAAGTTGAAAGCTGTAGGTACACTATTCCCACACAGATACTTATTGAATTGCCCGCGATTAATTCGAATCTTCCTACAGACTTCCGCGACAGATCTGTAGTGACTGCACAGAAGTCTTAAGTTAGCTGGAAGAGACTCCCACATAAATATCCTTGAAACAGTTTTAGAAGACGCAACCATAGCAGCAACTCGCATCACTTTTAAGCAACTTGCGAAATTGCGGCCTGCGAAATATGGCTGGATATTACGAGCCCTGAAAGGTTTCAGGACTTGACCAGCTAATAAAAAACGCCAGCACTTTCAATAGCAAGGAGCTTTGAATGCTAGACATCATCAACGACTTTCTTTCGGGAAAGGTTTTGATCCCTGTAGTCCTTGGACTGGGTAGCTATTTCACCATCCGATCAAGGTTTGTCCAGTTCAGATATTTCCTGCACATGTTTACCGTTTTACAGGGCAGTTGGCGCAGCGGCAGTCGCCATCTGAGTTCGCTTCAGGCATTGACCCTCAGCCTCGCCGGGCGGGTGGGCACGGGCAACATCGTCGGGGTAGGGATTGCAGTGAGCATGGGAGGACCCGGCGCCGTGTTCTGGATGTGGATGACAGCCTTGCTCGGCATGTCGAGTAGCTTCTTCGAATGCACACTGGGCCAACTCTACAAACGTAGCGATGGGAATGGCCTGTTTCGAGGCGGCCCCTCTTGGTACATCGAGCACGGTCTGGACAAACGCTGGCTCGGAACAATTGCAGCGCTTCTACTGCTAGTGACGTTTGGATTTGCAATCAATGGTCTCGAATCGCATGCAGTCTCACATTCGCTGAAAGACGCTTTCGGTCTGGCGCCAATGTGGTCAGGGCTCACATTGGCGCTGCTGCTCGGGGCAGTTTTTATGGGTGGGATAAAACGAATAGCTGCCGTAGCCGACCTGTTGGTGCCGCTGAAGGTTCTCGCTTACATCGGCGTTACGAGCTATGTGATCGTGCTGCAGTTCGATCAGGTTCCGCCAATGCTGATGACCATCATCCGAAGCGCATTCGGTCTGGATCAGGCGTTTGGTGGATTGGTCGGCAGCGCAATAGTCATGGGTGTGAGACGCGGTGTGTTTTCCAATGAAGCGGGGCTGGGCAGCGCTCCCAATGTTGCTGCCGTGGCGAAAACCGACCATCCCGTGGCACAGGGCGTGGTGCAGGCATTCAGCGTATTCATCGACACGTTCGTGATTTGTACGTGCACGGCATTACTCATTTTGCTTTCGGGTTTCTACTCGCCTGGATTTGAGGGCGACGGTGTTGCGTTGGCACAAAACTCGTTGGCAGCCGTGGTCGGTGAATGGGGGCGAATGTTCATCAGTGTGGTGCTGGCGCTGTTCGTCTTCACGGCGATGCTCTACAACTACTACCTCGGGGAAAACAGCCTTCGGTTCATGTTTGGCGAGCCCCGAAAAACGCTGTTCTTCTACCGATCGCTGGTATTGGTTTTGGTGTTATGGGGGGCGGTAGAGGATCTTTCGACCGTGCTTGCTTTCGCCGACATCACCATGACGTTGCTGGCGCTGGTCAACCTTGTAGCCATGGCACTGCTGTTTAAAGTTTGCCTCCGGATCTTGCGAGATTACGACGAGCAGCGTCGTATCGGAATCAAGACGCCCATTTTCGACTCCAGCAAGTTTCTTGATCTTGATCTCGACCCATTGGCCTGGCCGCCGCGACCAAGAAAACTACAAACAATAAATCGCAGTTCGTCATCGGCAACCAACGAAGTAACTACATGATCAGTTTAAACAATTAAGCCGAGTGCTAAGCCATTCGACCCCGCAATGGCTCAGCAAACCAATATATAAGAACCTCATCAAATCGACTTGAAGAAGAAAAAACTCTTCTACTCATTAAGCCAAAAACAATTATCAGGACGCCCCCGATGAATCGTTATTTCCCACTTAAAGCCAATGCGACCAACAGTCCAACTTACTTGATAGATACACACTCCGCACCCGGCCAGCTGTTCGAAGATGCCTGCTTCAGAATCCGCGCTGCTGTCAGCCTTCTGGAGACCCTGACATCCGTAACCATCAAGGACATCAATGACTCAGATCTGTACCGACTGATACTTCCCGTTTATGTATTACTTCAAGATGGCGTTGACACACTCGACCAGGTTTCCTTCAAGGGAGACTTCACTCATGGCTGAGAAAGCAACCTATGCAATGCTCAGGGCAGCAATGATCAAAGCGGTTGAAACCAACCTCATCCCTAGGCATTCGCGTCTCGCAGAGTACATAAAAAGTTGGGAACGACTTGAGCTGGTCATTCAAACCTCCCTCGATGTGTATCCCGAACAAAAAGCTGCTGCAGGAAAAAAAAAGCAAAAGCCGTCAAAAACAAAAGCAGGCCACCGAACAAAAAATCGCTAGCAATCTTCATCCAGGATATGCGCCACTAGCGCCATTGATTGATACCGCGCCAACGCGCGGCCCGCCTGGAGACCCCGTTATGAGCGAGAGTGTGTTTGCCGATCGCATCGTGCAGAACCTGCTCGACACCGACTTCTACAAACTGACGATGATGCAGGCGGTGCTGCACAACTACCCCAACGTCGAAGTCGAATGGGAGTTTCGTTGCCGTAACAGTGAGGATCTGCGCCCTTATTTGGCGGAGATCCGCTTCCAGGTCGAGCGTCTGGCCGAGTTGAGCCTGAGCGCCGATCAGTTGAGTTTCCTGGAGCGCATCTCGTTCCTCAAGCCGGATTTCCTGCGCTTCCTCGGTCTGTTCCGTTTCAACCTGCGCTACCTGCACACCGGCATCGAGAACGGCGAGTTGTTCATCCGCCTGCGCGGGCCGTGGCTGCACGTGATTCTGTTTGAAGTGCCGCTGCTGGCGATCGTCAGCGAAGTGCGCAACCGCTATCGCTACCGTGAAACGCTGCTGGAACAGGCCCGCGAACAGCTGTATCGCAAGTTCGACTGGCTGACCGCCAATGCCTCGGCCGAAGAGTTGTCGCAGCTGCAGGTCGCCGATTTCGGCACACGCCGGCGGTTTTCCTACCGTGTGCAGGAAGAAGTGGTGAACGTGCTCAAGCACGATTTCCCCGGGCGTTTCGTCGGCACCAGCAACGTGCACCTGTCCCGCGAGCTGGACATGAAACCGCTGGGCACCATGGCCCACGAATGGATCATGGCCCACCAGCAACTCGGCCCGCGACTGATCGACAGCCAGATCGCCGCCCTCGATTGCTGGGTTCGCGAATATCGCGGCCTGCTGGGGATCGCCCTGACCGACTGCATTACCACCGACGCTTTCCTCGGCGATTTCGATCTGTTCTTCGCCAAGCTGTTCGACGGTCTGCGCCACGACTCCGGGGACCCGGTGCTGTGGGGCGAAAAATGCATCGCCCACTATCACAAGCTCGGCATCGACCCGATGAGCAAGACGTTGGTGTTCTCCGACAGCCTGACCCTGCCCAAGTCGCTGGAGATCTTCCGGGCCCTGCGCGGCCGGATCAACGTCAGCTTCGGCATCGGCACCAACCTGACCTGTGACATTCCGGGTGTCGAACCGATGAGCATCGTGCTTAAAATGACCGCCTGCAACGGCCAACCGGTGGCGAAGATCTCCGACGAGCCGGGCAAGACCCACTGCAAAGACCCGAATTTCGTCGCCTATTTGCGACACGTTTTCCAGGTTCCTGCCGTTTCCAGCCTTTCCAGCAAGGAGTGAATTCATGCAAGCCGTACAGCGTGAGATTGCTGAACAGCTCAACGTTCAGCCGCCGTTCGCCGATTACCAGGCCCTCGAAGCGGAAGTCGCCCGCCGCATCACCTTCATCCAGGATTGCCTGACCAATTCCGGACTCAAGACCCTGGTGCTGGGCATCAGCGGCGGCGTCGATTCGCTGACTGCCGGCCTTTTGGCCCAGCGCGCCATGCGAGAGCTGCGCGAGCGCACCGGTGACGAGGCCTACAAGTTCATCGCCGTGCGCCTGCCGTACGACGTGCAGTTCGATGAACACGATGCCCAGGCTTCGGTAGACTTCATCGCCCCGGACGAGCGCCACACCGTCAACATCGGCCCGGCGGTCAAATCCCTGGCCAGCGAAGTCGCAGCCTTCGAAGGCAAGCACGCGGTGTCGGTGGATTTCGTGCTCGGTAACACCAAGGCGCGGATGCGCATGGTTGCCCAGTACACCATCGCCGGCGCGGCCCATGGCCTGGTGATCGGCACCGACCATGCGGCGGAAGCGGTGATGGGTTTCTTCACCAAGTTCGGTGACGGCGCCTGCGATCTGGCCCCGCTCAGCGGTCTGGTGAAAAACCAGGTCCGGGCCATCGCCCGCAGCTTCGGCGCACCGGAATCGCTGGTGGAAAAAGTGCCGACGGCGGATCTGGAAGACCTGTCACCGGGCAAGCCGGACGAGGCCTCCCACGGCGTGACCTACGCCGAGATCGACGCGTTCCTGCACGGCGAGCCGGTGCGTCAGGAAGCGTTCGACATCATCGTCAACACCTACAAAAAGACTCATCACAAGCGGGTCATGCCGTTTGCGCCTTGAATCCAGGGCATAAAAAAAGCGTCCTTCGGGACGCTTTTTTTTGACCTTGTGTTGCTTACTTCAGGGTCACGGTGCCTTTCATCATCGAGATGTGGCCCGGGAACGAGCAGAAGAAGCCGTATTTCTCGTCAGCCTTGAGCTTGGACACGTCGATGGTCAACGAATCGGTTTCCTTGGCGCCGATGATCTTGGTGTGAGCGATCACGCGTTCGTCACCGTCCTTCAGGTAGTTCTTGTCGATGCCGGCGGCCAGGCCGTCGGTGGCGATCGGCTGCATGTCGGCTTCTTTGCTGATCACCAGGTTATGGCCCATGACGTTCTTCGGCAGGCTGCCGGAGTGGGTCAGCTCGACGGTGAAGGTCTTGCAGCTCTTGTCGATTTCGATGGCCTTGGTGTTGAAGGACATCTGGTCGGTGGAATCAACGGTGGTTTTGCACTCGGCAGCCATCAATTGGCTGCTGGCCAGCGCCAGCAGGGATACCGCAACAACTTTGGAAAACATGGTGAATCTCCAAGGCAGGGTTAACAAAACACGAATGGTTGGAAGACTGCCTGAAATCTTCGCAAGTTCCTATGACTTGAGTCAAAAATTGTATACAACTTTCAGGCTATGACACTCATCGAAACAATCTAACAGCCAGACGTATGGCCGGGTCGTATCTTCAGGGCTCAACACTCATCTGGAGCATCCGTCATGTCCTTCAACAGCCTGTTGTGCAGTCTGCTCGCTGCTTACGCCTGTGGCGCCAGCGGCACCTGTGAAACCCCGAAACGCGAAGTCTAGCCCTTGGATCAAGGCGTGCCAGCCATTACCCTGTGACCGATTGACCCAGGAGGAAGGCATGTCTCTCACATCCGTTTGTGTATTTTGCGGTGCCAACGCCGGCACCACCCCGGCGTACACCGAAGCCGCCATTGCCCTCGGCACAGCTATTGCCGAGCGTAAGCTGACGCTGGTCTACGGCGGTGGCGCTGTCGGCCTGATGGGGATTGTCGCCGACGCCGCGCTGGCGGCCGGTGGCGAAGTGATCGGCATCATCCCGCAGAGCCTGATGGACAAGGAAATCGGTCACAAGAGCCTGACGCGCCTGGAAGTGGTCGACGGCATGCACGCGCGCAAGGCGCGGATGGCCGAACTCAGCGATGCGTTCATTGCCCTGCCAGGTGGACTTGGCACCCTGGAGGAGCTGTTCGAAGTCTGGACCTGGGGCCAGCTCGGCTATCACGGCAAGCCACTGGGCCTGCTCGAGGTGAACGGTTTCTACAGCAAACTCACTGCATTTCTCGATCACATCGTCGGCGAAGGCTTCGTTCGCGCGCCGCACCGTGACATGCTGCAAGTGAGTGAATCGCCGCAAACGCTGCTCGAAGCCCTCGACAACTGGACCCCCACCGTCACCCCCAAATGGGTCGACCAGAAACCCGGTTAACCGCCGGGCACCGATACAGGGCAGAATACGCGCCGCTCAACCTCACCTTCGACCCCAGAGGA
The DNA here is from genome assembly GCF_949767575.1 of Pseudomonas sp. IT-P2. Taxonomy (NCBI): domain Bacteria; kingdom Pseudomonadati; phylum Pseudomonadota; class Gammaproteobacteria; order Pseudomonadales; family Pseudomonadaceae; genus Pseudomonas; species Pseudomonas sp. IT-P2. The sequence goes on from NZ_CATKQA010000004.1 coordinate 173,489, forward strand.
TCGCCCATGGCCAAACCCAATTACTCCTTCGCCAAACGTCAACGTGACCTGGCCAAGGAACAGAAGAAAGAGGAAAAGCTTCAGCGCAAGAAACAGATGGCTGAAGAGGCGGCACTGAACCCTGACGGTGAAGTGGCGACTGAAGATGATGATGTTGAGACACCGAAAGACCCGGCGCCCGACGCCTGAGCCACATCGGGCTTGATGATCGAATCAGGCTCCATTGATCCGTGACGGGGCTGGCGGCTTCACCGCCGGCCCTTACAGACCCAGCGCTTTGGCAATCGACTCGCGATAGCCCCCAGGCAGGTTAACCGGCAGTTGTGCCGGGTCGAACAGGCCAATCTTCTTGTGCTCGTGACTGATGGTCGGCTTGAACTCGCCCAGCAGCTGGCAGCGATAGGTCGAGATAAAGACATGCTTGCCCGGGATGACTTCAAACAGGTAGGAGTCCACCGGCGTCCTCACTGCCACGTTCACGTCCAGCTCTTCTGCAATTTCCCGAGCCAGACATTCCTGCGCCGTTTCACCCAACTCAATCCGTCCCCCGGGTAACTCCCATTCGTCACGCTCGTTGAGCATCAGCACAACCTTACCTTCCGGGTTTTGCAGAACCCCTTTGATTGAAACCGGAAACATTGGAAAACCCTCATCAGCCGTTACAACACAGAACCATTAAGGAGCGGGCCACATTTCTGAACTCCGTTATTCCAGTGGCATCACCGTGACCCGCACCTCCGGATCATGGCTTCCTCCCCCCAGAATCACCCCGCGCAACGGCGAGACATCGGAAAAATCCCGGCCCCAGGCCAGGGTGATGTGCTCCAGTGCCGGCTGCACATTGTTCGTCGGATCGAAATCCACCCAGCCCAGCACCGGGCAAAACACCGAGACCCAGGCATGGGACGCATCGGCGCCGATCAACCGTGGCTGCCCCGGTGGCGGCTGGGTCAGCAGGTAGCCGCTGACGTAACGCGCCGCCAGACCGCGTGATCGCACACAGGCGAGCATCAGGTGCGCGAAGTCCTGACAGACCCCGCGCCGCCGCTCCAGCACCTCCACCAGCGGCGTCGCGACTTGGGTCGCTTCGGCATCAAAGGTGAATTCGCTGAAGATCTTCTGCATCAAGGCCTGCACACCCAGCATCAACGGTCTGCCGGCCGGGAAACAGCTCTCCGAGAACTCGACGAAGCTGCGTTTGAGATGCACGTAGGGCGACTGAAATCGGTAGCGACAGGCTTCCAGCAACGAGGCGGACAGCGGCTGGCTGCTGTAGGTCAGCGCATTGCGGGTCAATTCCCAGGCTGGTGACTGCTGGAAATCCACCACGGGCCGCGCCAGCACTTCGACCGTCAGCCGTGCGTTGACCTGCAATTCATCGTGGGGCCGTTCGAAGGCCAGGCGGGTCAGCGGATTGCCGAAGACATCCTGCTCGTCACGGCGAGTGGTCGGCTCCGGGCTGATCAGCAATTGCTGCTCGGTGCAGCGCTGCCAGTCGCACTCGCGCGGCCACAGATGCGCCAGTTGCTGGGCCAGGGACACCGGGCTGTCGTAGCGATAGCAGGTGTCGTGAAAGATCTGGTAATGGGCGCTCATCAGACGGACACCGTGCGCTGGCTGACATCATCGACATGGGCGAAATGGCGCAGGGCCAGACGGTCCGACACCTGACTGCTGGCGTCGGCGATCTCCTGCAGCAGATCCGCCAGACCATCGAGGGCCGCGCGCACGCTGGATTCGCCGAACAGCGGATTCTCCAGACAGCTCAGGTCGAAACGCGCCAGACGCTCGACCAGCGGCGGCAATCCTGCCTCCCTCGGCGCACCGAAGTCATCATTCAGCCGCTTGAGGGTGCGGGTCACCAGCTTCAACTGGAACAGCACCGCATGGGGGTTCTGCTCGTCCAGCAGCAACAGGTCGAGCACTGGAATCAACTGCGCCACCGCCAGATAACGCGAGCGATAGGTGATGCTGCTGTTGCCCAGCTCCAGCAACCACTCAAGCCCGGCCTGATCGAACGCCCCGGCGCCACGCAAGAAACCCGCGAGGCTGCTGCTGAGAAATTGCAGGCGCTCGATCCGCCGGCCGATCATCAGGAGGCGCCACCCTTCGTCACGGGTCATGTCGTCGAGGGCAAACCCGGACAGCGCCGCGAGCGACATCACCAGCCGGTTGAGAAAATCCAGCAACTCGCCGAAGTCCGGTTCGTCGGTGTCCAGTTCCGCAGCCTCACGTTGCAGCTCCACCAGCGCCTGCCAGTTTTCCCGGGACAACTTGCCGCGCACTTGCGAAGCCGCCCACTGCAAGCGCTGCAGGTTGGAGCGCAGGCTGAACGACCAGTCCTCGCCGAGCAGCGCCGCAAGCAAGCGTTCCGGCAGTTCGCCTTCATCCGGCAGCAGCATCAGCCGCTCGCCCAGATCCACCGCAGCCTGCAGGGCTTGCGGGTCATCGCCGTCGACGTAGCGCGCGAGCATGATCCGCAGCAGCCGCGCGCTGTCGTCGCAGCGCTCGCAGTAACGGCCGAACCAGAACAGGTTTTCAACCACCCGCGACGGCAGATACGGATCGCGTCGCACCAGATCAGGCACGCCGATGTTGCGCTGGGCTTTCCACTGTTCACCGCTTGGCGGCCGATCCCCCAGCACCCAGGTGTCCTTGCTCGCACCACCGCGCTGCATCGACACCACTTCGGCATCGGCTTCGGCCGCGACCCGGGTCAGGCCACCGGGCAGCACCCGATAACCATCGTGACTGGCCACCGCGTACATGCGCATGCCGATTGCCCGGGGCTGCAGTTGCCCGTCCTCGGGCTGCCAGATCGGCGCCTGGGACAACTGGGCGAGTTCTTGCGCAACATACGCATAAGGGCGTGCCTGCATGCGCGCAGCGAGACTTTCACGCTGTTTTTCGCTCAGATCCCGGCCAAAAACCGGAGCGAAGCTTTGCGACGGGAACGCCGGCTTGATCAACAGCTCCGGCAGTTTCTCCAGGGCCTGGGCCAACACTGGCGCTTCGCCGCACCACCACGTGGCAATGGACGGCAGAATCAGCTCTTCGCCGAACAGGTACTGATTGATCTTCGGCAGAAAACCGAGCAGCCCCGGCGACTCCAGCACGCCGCTGCCCAGCGCGTTGGCCACCAGCACCCGGCCCTGACGCACCGCGTCCAGCAATCCGGGAACGCCCAGCGCGGAATCGGTGCGCAACTCCAGCGGATCGCAGAAGTCATCGTCGAGCCGACGCAGGATCGCGTGCACCCGGCGCAGGCCGCTGAGGGTTTTCAGGTAGACCGTGGCATCACGCACCGTCAGGTCACCGCCCTCCACCAGCGGATAACCGAGCTGGCGGGCCAGATAAAGATGTTCGAAATAGCTTTCGTTGAAGCGCCCCGGGGTCAGCAACACCACCAGCGGCGCATCATCGTCGCAGGGCGCCTGACGGGCCAGGGTTTCCTGCAAGGTGCGGAAGAAGCCGGCCAGATGCTGCACTTTCAGATCCCGATACAACTCGGGGAAGGCACGGGACACGATGGTGCGGTTTTCCAGCGCATAACCGGCGCCGGATGGCGCCTGGGTACGATCCGCCGTCACCCACCAGCGCCCGTCCGGTGTGCGCGCCAGATCCAGGGCATACAGATGCAGAAAGGCCCCGTCCGGCGGCGCAATGCCCTGACAGGGCCAGAGAAAGTTGTTGTGGCCGAATACCAGCTCGGCCGGCAGCAAGCCTTCGCGGATCAACTGCTGCGGGCCATACAGATCCGCCAGCACCGCATTGAGCAGCCGCGCGCGCTGGGCGATTCCGGCGGACAGCTGTTGCCACTCATCGGCGGCGATCACGTGGGGCAGCAGATCCAGTTCCCACGGACGGTCCGCCCCCTTTGGGTCGGCATAGACGTTGTAGGTAACGCCGTTTTCCTGAATCTGCCGGGTCAGCAACGCCTGACGCTGCACCAGTTGCGCCGGGGTGCTGCGCTGCAATTGGTCGACGAGCCGCCGCCAGTGCGGGCGCACCGCTCCGCTGTCGTCGAGCAGTTCGTGATAGGTGCCCGCCGTCAGCGGGTAGCGGTCAAGCAAGTCAGGCATGGAAAGCTCGGCAGCCGGCAAGGAACGGTCAGACTAACGCAGGCACATGACGCCCGGATATACGAAAAATCCGGGGGTCGTGTACGAATCAAAAACGTCGTAAATCGAGAGTCATCGGTAGCTCGTCGGAGATTGTCAGGTTCGGTATCGGAAGTTTCCCCGGCGTGTGTCCGATGCGGAAGAACCGCGCCATGCGCCGGCTCTCCGCTTCGTTGGCATTGACCGGCAGCGTCTCGTAATTGCGCCCGCCCGGATGCGCGACGTGGTACTGGCAACCGCCCAGCGAGCGCTGCATCCAGGTATCGAGCAAGTCGAACACCAGCGGCGCATGCACCGGGATCGTCGGTTGCAGGCAATTGGCCGGTTGCCACGCGCGGAAACGCACACCCGCGACAAACTCGCCAACCCGTCCGGTCGGTTGCAGCGGCACCGGGATGCCATTGCAGGTCAGCAGATAGCGCTGCGCCGGCAGCCCCGCAAGCTTGACCTGCAAACGCTCCAGCGATGAGTCAACGTAGCGCACCGTGCCGCCCGCCGCGCCCTCCTCGCCCAGCACGTGCCAGGGTTCAAGGGCCTGGCGCAATTCCAGCTCGATACCGTTGACGGCGTAATCGCCGACCTTGGGAAAACGGAACTCAAGGTGCGCCGCGAACCATTCAGCGCGCAGGGGGTAACCGGCATTGTTGAGTTCGACGATGACGTCGGCGAAGTCCTGCTCGATGAAGTGCGGCAACATGAAGCGGTCGTGCAGCTCCGTACCCCAGCGCGCCAGTTTCGGCGGCGCATAGGGCTCGCGCCAGAACCGCGCCACCAGCGCTCGCAACAACAGCTGCTGCGCCAGGCTCATGCGCGCATGGGGTGGCATCTCGAAACCACGCAACTCCAGCAACCCGAGGCGCCCGGTGGCGCCGTCCGGTGAATACAGCTTGTCGATGCAGAACTCGGCGCGGTGGGTGTTGCCGGTGACGTCGATCAGCAGATTGCGCAACAGGCGATCGACCAGCCACGGCGGGCATTCCTCTCCCGGCGCCGGCATTTGTGCGAAAGCGATTTCCAGTTCATACAGCGCGTCGTTGCGCGCTTCGTCGACCCGCGGCGCCTGAGAGGTCGGGCCGATGAACAGACCGGAAAACAGGTACGACAATGAAGGATGGTTGTGCCAGTAACTGATCAGGCTACGCAGCAGGTCCGGACGGCGCAGAAACGGTGAATCGCCCGGTGTCGCGCCGCCGAGCACGAAATGGTTACCACCGCCGGTGCCGGTGTGCCGCCCGTCGACCATGAATTTCTCGGTGGAAAGTCGGGTCTGGCGCGCTTCTTCGTACAGAAACTCGGTGCGTTCGACCAACTCGTCCCACGTCGCGGACGGCTGCACGTTGACCTCGATCACGCCGGGATCCGGGGTGATGCGGAAATTGCTCAGGCGCGGATCGCTCGGCGGCTCGTAGCCTTCCAGCAACACCGGACAATGCAGCTCTTCGGCGGTGGCTTCGATGGCCGCGACCAGTTCCAGATAATCCTCGACCCGCTCCAGCGGCGGCATGAACAGGTACAACCGGCCTTCCCGGGCCTCGGCGCACAAGGCGGTGCGGGTCAGCCAGTCGGCGGACTCATCGATCTTCGGTACACGCTCGTCTGCCGGAGCCGGCTCACGGTGGTCGTTGAGCTGCGAGGTTTCGGGCAGCTCGGGGAAATCCTGGTTCGGGTCGTTCGGATGAATGAACGGATACTCCGCTGCCTTCACCCAGGGCTGCGAGCCCAGCGGCAGGCGATAGCCCAGCGGTGAATCCCCCGGCACCAGCCGGCAATGCTCACCGCGCAGATACCAACGCCCGCTCTGCCATTGATCGCCCTTGGCGGTGCGCGCCAGCGGCAACACCTGGCCGATAACCTTGTCCAGCCCCTGACTGAACACCTTGCGCAGCCGCGCACGTTCCAGCGGCTCCTCCAGACGCGAGTCTTCGGCGCTGACGTTACTCGGCAAGGCGCCCTCGCGCCAGAGGTAATAGAAGTTGTCTTCGTAGGCCGGGAACACGAAGCGTGTCGGCAGTTTCAGGCGCTCGGCGACACTCGCCAGAAAGCGCCCGGCCAGTGCGCCATCGGCGCCGTAATCCTGCTGCTCGTCGGCAATCAGCGCGCTGTTGTGCCAGATCGGCACACCGTCGCGGCGCCAGTAACAATTCAGTGACCAGCGCGGCAGTTGCTCGCCGGGATACCACTTGCCCTGACCGAAATGCACCAGCCCCTTGGGCGCGTAATGTTTGCGCATGCGCCGGAACAGTTCGGCGGAGAGCCGGCGCTTGTCCGGACCCAGCGCGGCGGTGTTCCACTCGGCGCCGTCGGGGTCGTCGATGGACACGAAGGTGGGTTCGCCGCCCATGGTCAGGCGCACATCGCCTTCCAGCAGGTCGGCATCGATCTGCCGGCCCAGCGCCTGGATCGCCAGCCATTGCTCATCGGTGTAGGGCTTGGTGACCCGCGGCGCTTCCCAGATCCGCTCCACGGACATTTCGTGGCTGAACTCGCATTCGCAAGGCTCCACCAGCCCACTGATCGGCGCCGCCGAGGACGGATCGGGACTGCAGGCCAGCGGGATATGCCCTTCACCGGCGAACAACCCCGACGTCGCATCGAGACCGATCCAGCCGGCGCCGGGCAGATACACCTCGCACCACGCGTGCAGGTCAGTAAAGTCCACTTCGGTGCCGGACGGGCCGTCGAGGCTTTTCACGTCGGCGGTCAGTTGAATCAGGTAACCGGAGACAAAACGCGCCGCCAGCCCGAGGTTGCGCAGCAGTTGCACCAGCAGCCACGCCGAATCCCGACAGGAGCCGGAGGCGTGTTCGAGGGTGTGTTCCGGGGTCTGCACACCCGGCTCCATGCGAATCAGGTAATTGATGTCTTCGCTCAGACGCTGGTTGAGCGCCACCAGGAAATCCACGGCCGGCAGCGGCGTGCGGTCGATGGCGTCCAGATAGGCCTTGAATTTCGGCGTCAGCGGCAGGGTTTCGAGGTACGGCGCCAGTTCTTTTCGCTCATCGGCGGCGTAGGCGAAGGGGATTTTCTCGGCGTAGGGCTCGAGGAAAAAGTCGAACGGGTTGAACACCGCCATCTCGGCCAGCAGATCGACCTCGATCCGCAGTTCGGCGGTTTTCTCGGGGAACACCAGCCGTGCGAGGTAGTTGCCCTGAGGGTCCTGCTGCCAGTTGATGAAGTGCTGCTCGGGCGAGACTTTCAGTGAATAAGACAGAATCCGCGTGCGGCTGTGGGCAGCCGGGCGCAGACGCACGATCTGCGGGCCGAGTTCGACAGCGCGGTCGTAGCGGTAATGCGTGACGTGATGCAATGCGACATGAATCGACACGGCGTGCCTCCTGCGAGCCCAAGCGTATTCGAAAGCGCGCAAGACTTATGCCATGCAGAGGCTTGGGCGCTTTCCCGGAATGCTTAGGGCAGTACAGCACCAAAATCGGGCGATGCGGTGAAATGGTTTGGCACAGTTGCACGCAAATGTTGCGAAGAGCCCCTTCCCCTGACCCTCTCCCGTGATCGTTCCCACGCTCCTGCGTGGGAACGATCAGCAAAACGCCAACCCGAAGGTTGGCGTTCTGTTTTGGCTCAAGTGCGTTTCAGCGCGGTACGACCGGCTTGCGTGCCGGTTTCGGCCCTTTGCCTTTCGCGGCTTCCTTGCGCTCCTTGGCGGCCTGCTGGTTGCGGGCGAATGCCGCGGCCTTGGCCTGTTCACGCTTGTCCCACGGATTGCCGCCGTCGCTGGCGCGCGGTGGCAGGCCGGTGTGCTGGGTGAGGATCTTGGTGGTCTTCTCTTTCGCGACCTTGTGGCTGCCGGCCGGCGTCGAGTTCTTGCGACGGGCACTCTGGTAGCTGTCGGTGGCCGGCTGGTGCAGCGGGATCAACTGGTTTTTGCCTGGACCGATCAGGTCGGCGCGACCCATGCGGGTCAGCGCTTCACGCAGCATCGGCCAGCCTTTCGGGTCGTGATAACGCAGGAATGCCTTGTGCAGACGGCGCTGCTCTTCGCTCTTGACGATGGTCACGCCGTCGCTCTTGTAGGTGACCTTGCGCAGCGGGTTCTTGCCCGAGTGATACATCGCGGTGGCGGTGGCCATCGGCGACGGATAGAACGCCTGCACCTGATCGGCGCGGAAGCCGTTGCCCTTGAGCCACAGGGCCAGGTTCATCATGTCTTCGTCGGTGGTGCCCGGGTGCGCGGCGATGAAGTACGGGATCAGGTACTGCTCTTTCCCCGCCTCCTTGGTGTACTTCTCGAACATGCGCTTGAAGCGATCGTAGGTGCCGATCCCCGGTTTCATCATCTGGTTGAGCGGACCTTCCTCGGTGTGTTCCGGGGCGATCTTCAGGTAACCGCCGACGTGGTGGGTCACCAGCTCCTTGACGTACTCCGGCGACTCGACCGCGAGGTCGTAACGCAGGCCGGAGGCGATCAGGATCTTCTTCACACCCGGCAACGCACGGGCGCTGCGGTACAGCTGAATCAGCGACGAGTGGTCGGTGTTTAGGTTCGGGCAGATGCCCGGGAACACGCAGGACGGCTTGCGGCACGCGGATTCGATTTCCGGGCTCTTGCAGGCGATGCGGTACATGTTCGCGGTCGGGCCGCCGAGGTCGGAAATGACGCCGGTGAAGCCCGGCACCTTGTCGCGGATCTCTTCGATTTCGCGAATGATCGACTCTTCGGAACGGTTCTGGATGATCCGGCCTTCGTGCTCGGTGATCGAGCAGAAGGTGCAGCCGCCGAAGCAGCCACGCATGATGTTCACCGAGAAACGGATCATGTCGTAGGCCGGGATTTTTTCCTTGCCGTACGCAGGATGCGGAACACGTGCGTAAGGCATGCCGAACACGTAGTCCATTTCTTCAGTGGTCATCGGAATCGGCGGCGGGTTGAACCAGACGTCGATCTCGCCATGCTTCTGCACCAGCGCACGGGCGTTGCCCGGGTTGGTTTCCAGGTGCAGCACGCGGTTGGCGTGGGCGTACAGGACCGGATCGTTACGCACCTTTTCCATCGACGGCAGGCGGATCACGGTCTTGTCGCGGGTCATTTTCGGGCTGGCCAGGATCTGCACGACCTTGGCTTCCTGCGGGTCTTCAACCGGCCCCTTCTCCTGCTCGATCGCGCAAGCCTGAGTGTCCTGAGTGTTGACGTACGGGTTGATGATCTTGTCGATCTTGCCCGGACGGTCGATGCGCGTGGAGTCGACTTCGTACCAGCCCGCCGGCGTGTCGCGACGGATGAACGCGGTGCCGCGCACATCGGTGATGTCTTCGATCTTGTGCCCGTAGGACAGACGCTGGGCGACTTCGACAATCGCTCGCTCGGCGTTGCCGTACAGCAGGATGTCGGCGCTGGCGTCGATCAGGATCGAGTTGCGCACGCGATCCTGCCAGTAGTCGTAGTGGGCGATGCGGCGCAGGGAGGCTTCGATGCCGCCGAGCACGATCGGCACGTGCTTGTAGGCTTCCTTGCAGCGCTGGCTGTAGACCAGGCTCGCGCGGTCGGGACGCTTGCCGGCCATGCCGCCCGGGGTGTAGGCGTCGTCGGAACGGATTTTCTTGTCGGCGGTGTAGCGGTTGATCATCGAATCCATGTTGCCGGCCGCGACGCCAAAGAACAGGTTCGGCTCGCCGAGCTTCATGAAGTCGTCTTTGGACTGCCAGTTGGGCTGCGCGATGATCCCGACGCGGAAGCCTTGGGACTCCAGCAGCCGGCCGATGATCGCCATGCCGAACGACGGGTGATCGACGTAGGCATCCCCCGTAACAATGATGATGTCGCAGGAATCCCAGCCAAGCTGATCCATCTCCTCCCTGCTCATCGGCAGGAATGGCGCTGGCCCGAAACATTCGGCCCAATATTTTGGATAGTCAAATAACGGCTTGGCTGCTTGCATGTCGATAACCGGTGTTGGCTTTCATTGAATTTCGCGGGCGCGGAATATAGCACAAATTTTGACCAATTCCGACGACCGTGGTCGGTTTCTCCAATTGCCGTTTCCCGCCCCCGGCCCGCTCCCGATGATTCGCACCTTTCAGGTTCACAGCAAAACAAGGCAATGACGCCGACGACTGAATCAAGCATTCAAGGATGAAAAGACATGCCCGTAAAACCGCCTCCAAGGGGGATTACTACCGCTGAAGTACATGCTCCGCCCTCGCGCCCGGTCAAAGACCCTCTCTTCAGGAGTGACACTGCCTCGCGATTGCCCCCGATCAACCAACCTCCCGTTCCCGACCAGAGACCAGCCAGGTTGCCGACTGTCGGTGATCTGGATGCAATAACACCGGCACCACCGTTGACTGTCAGCGAAATCCCGAATTCGGCAATACCGGTGATTCCAGCGCCGCTTTCATTGGCGGACTATCGCATCCGTCCTGGCGGCTCGCTGCCGGATCCCGACGATCAGGGTCTCATCCAGCTGAAAGGTCGACTTTTCGTCAATACCGAGGATGGCCACGTCCTGCATGTGGGCCAGGACCCTGACAACGGGTTGTTCCGCGCCAAACTGCCCGGAGAATTGAAACCTTCCGGGCCGATCCTGCTGCAGGATCCATTCAGCCTGCGCTGGTTTTCGCCCGACGACGCCGACCTGATCGGTTACCCGTTGCCACAAAAACGTCTGGAAGGCTTTCGCACCCCCCTGGATTTCGCCGGTGCATCGCCAGACAGCGACGGACTGCACGGCTTTGAAGGCAAGCGATACGCGGTCATTGAAGGCCATGCCTATCAGGTCATGCGCGACATCGACGCTTCCTCTCCCGCCAGGAAGGTCTGGCGCATCGTCAATTCGAAGGATCCGGTCGCCCACGACACCGAGAACGTTTATCGCCCAAGCCGTGCCGGTGAAACCCTGGGCATTGTTCGAGACGCCGATCACGGCTGGGTTTCGAGCCGCTCCGGCCTTCTGGGTGGAATGCCCCGGACCGCCACTGCCCGAGCCAACATTGCGCATTTGCTGCAGCGGTACGAGCCCATCAGGGAAGCCTTTGCTGCGCTGCAAGCCTCGGACGCGCGCTTCAATGAACTCTGGGACGTCGCCAAACATTTGCCGGAAGGCAGCGACCTCGAAAGAGCGGAGCTGATCGGACTTGAAGTCCACACCCTCAAACATATCCGCCTTCAGACCGAGTTCGTCCAGTCACTCACCGACAACAAGGACTGGCTGGTCATGATGAAAGCCGGCGGCGTCTACAAAACCGAGCTGCATGAGCAACAGCTGGCCAGGGTCGACTATTTAAACAAACTGCTCGCCATCATGGATCGCCGGGTTTATCCCTCGGTTGCACTGATGACGGTTGATTCGCTGAAAGGCAACCTCGCTCACATGAACAAAAAACTGCGGATCCTCGATGACCGCCAGGCCGTGATGGATCAGGTACGCAAGGTGTCCCGCAGCGCCACATCCGAAATCGAAGAGCTCAACCGGGGAATACCCGGCGTTGATCAGATCAACTGCGCCCGATACAACCTCTGCCTGCGCCTGCTCGCCGATGATCCGACCATCCCGCCGCCGTTCGGAATGCGCAGCTACATGGCCGTCAACCTGTTTGTAGAAGAGCTGCACAACGTTTCCGGACAGTCCCGGCCAGTTGTCCTGCAATTGGCACTCGATGAAATCAGACTGGAAAAAGGCCGTTTCGAAGAGCTGTTGCCGGCTTTGCCCGCCACGAAGACACCCTACCTGCACGAAGCGATGTCCGTACTCGGAACATTCGAGTCGAGGATCGACGGCCAGCTGAACGATATCTACGCCAGGGTCAACAGCAACACCGAGTGGCCCGCACTCGATCAGGACATCGACCTGGACTTCGTGCCGCAGCAGTCCGTTCCGACCGCCACCCCGAGCGCCCCGCGAAAGATCTTCCGGACCCGCCAGCATGGGACTTATCGGGTTCTGGTAGGGGTCAGGCAAGTCGATCCGGACGGTAGCGTCACCATTGACGTTCCAGACCCGTTCAAACCGCAAGATCCGCCTCAACGCTACGAGAAAAGACAGGGCGAATGGCGCCCCATGCGCTCTGCGTCACCAGCGGCTTCCCCTCCCCAACTGCTCGGCCAGGCAACTCAGCTGCTGGCCAGGGTCGATGGATTACTGGACGAGGGACTGGCGATGGAAAGCCGCAAAGCCAATCCGACCAGTATCCGGGAATCGCTGGACGAGGGCGCCGACGAGCTTCACGGATTGGCCAGCCGTCTGGAGAGCATCGAGGGTATTGCCAGCGATGCGCAGGCCGCCAGCGTCATCGCTCGCCTGAAAGCAGCCGGTGATTCGCTCAGTACAGCGGGACGCGACATCATGGTCCGCATGTACAAGGACAAGGCAGTACTGGACGTGTTGCGACTGAACTACCTGCTCGAACATTCGCAGCTCAATGTCATCAAGATCGTTGCCCGCAAGCAGCTGGGCAAGGGCAAGGACAAATCATTTCTCGACGTCTATTCGATCAATGACCGCTCCGCCAATACCCCGCTGTGGGAAGCCCACTTCCATTACGACCGACAGAATCGCCCGGCGCTGGATTACACGGTCAGGGGGGCACACATGAAAACACTCGCCCAGGCCGGAGTGGGCAGCGCATTTCAGCAACGCCAGGAGCAGGCGGGCCTTGCCCACCAGCCCATCTGGCGGGAATACATCAGCCCGAAAGTTGCGCAAAAGCTCTTCGACTGCGCAAGCGAACCGGCCGCCGGTACACCGGTTCGGCAATAGCCGCCAATGCGCATCACTCCGACCAAGGGAGCTGATGCAACCATGATTCAAGGATGAATAACCATGCCAGTAAAACCGCCCTCCAG
>NZ_CATKQA010000005.1:0-145446 GCF_949767575.1 Pseudomonas sp. IT-P2
CGTTGAAAAGTTTTTACTCGCGACAGCGAACAAATTTGCACAGTTATTTTCGAATCAGAACACTAGAATAGCCCCACCTTTTTCGGAGCCAGAGCCTTTATGTCAGATCCGGTTGGCGCCCAAGGGCTGTCAGAATTACCGCTGGAAGACTTGGTGGCCTGTCACGAGTGCGACCTGCTGATGCGCAAGCCAACCCTTGCTCATGGCGAAAAAGCCCTCTGTCCACGTTGCGGTTACGAACTGTATGCCCATCGCCATAATGTGGTGCAGCGTAGCCTTGCCCTGGTGATTGCGGCATTGCTGTTGTATATCCCGGCAAACTTTTTACCCATCATGCAGCTCAATATCCTCGGGCAATCCTCGCAGGATACGGTATGGAGCGGTGTGCTCGGTCTGTTCAACACTGATATGCAGGGCGTTTCGATCGTCGTGTTTCTATGCAGCATGGCTATACCGCTGCTCAAGCTGCTCTGCCAGTTGTTCGTTTTACTCACAATCCGCTTCAATATCGGCCGCAGCTATGGTCTGTTGCTCTACCGCATTTATCACCACCTCAAAGACTGGGGCATGCTTGAGGTCTACCTCATGGGCGTCCTTGTCGCGATCGTCAAACTGGCGGACATGGCGGCCATCACCGTCGGCCTCGGTCTGGCATGTTTCATCGGTTTGTTACTGGTTCAGGTCTGGCTTGAAGTGGTGATGTCGCCGCACCAGATCTGGCAGGCGTTATCAGGAGAAGATGCCCATGCGGGCGATTGATGCAGGCATTCTGATCTGTACCGAATGCCACGAACTGAACAGGCAGGATACCGACAGCGATGTGCAGACCTGCACCCGATGCGGTGCGCTGGTTCACGCCCGGCGGCCCAACAGTCTTGCGCGAACGTGGGCGCTGTTGATCACGGCCGCGATTATCTACATCCCGGCCAACGTGCTGCCGATCATGACCGTCAGCTCGCTTGGTCAGGGGGATCCGAGCACGATCATGTCCGGTGTCATCCAATTGGTGCAGCACGGCATGATTCCCATCGCCGCCGTGGTGTTCATCGCCAGTATCCTGGTGCCGACCTTCAAGCTGGTGGGCATCGCGCTGCTTCTGTTTTCCGTACAGCGCCGCCAGCCCTTGTCCGCACGTCAGCGGATCTGGATGTATCGCTTCATCGAGTTTATTGGCCGCTGGTCGATGCTCGATATTTTCGTGATCGCCATTCTGGTGGCGGTCGTCAACTTCGGCCGGCTTGCCAGTGTCGAAGCCAATCTTGGCGCCATCGCCTTCGCCAGTGTGGTGATTCTGACGATGCTCGCCGCTGTCACTTTCGATCCCCGACTGATTTGGGATAACACGGAGTCGGACGCCGACCATGACTGATTTGCCTGTAGCTAAAACCCGACCGGCTTCGAACTGGTCTGCCATCTGGGTGCTGCCCCTGATCGCTCTGATTATCGGCGGCTGGCTCGGCTGGCGTGCCTACAATGAAACCGGTATCGAGATTCAGGTGCGTTTTGAAAGCGGTGAAGGCATTCAGGCCAACAAGACCGAAGTGGTCTACAAAGGCATGCCGGTCGGCAAGGTGAAAACCCTCAAGCTCGATGATGAAGGCAACTCCAAAGGTGTCATCGCAACTATCGAGATGAACAAGGATGTCGATCAGTACCTGAAGACCAGTACCCGTTTCTGGCTGGTCAAGCCGAGCGTGACGCTGGCCGGGATCACGGGGCTGGAAACTCTGGTATCGGGTAACTACGTCGCTATCAGCCCTGGTGAAGGCGAGCCGACCCGAAAGTTCAAGGCCCTGGCCGAGGAGCCGCCGCTGTCGGACTCCAAACCCGGTTTGCACCTGACGATCAAGGCTGATCGCCTCGGTTCGCTGAACCGTGGCAGCCCGGTGTTCTACAAGCAGATCAAAGTCGGTCAGATCAAGAGTTACGTGCTGTCGGAAGACCAGAGCACGGTCGAACTGAAGGTGTTCATCGAACCGACCTACGCCAAACTGGTGCGCAAACACACACGGTTCTGGAACGCCAGCGGCATCAGCATCGACGCCAACCTGTCCGGCGTGAAAGTGCGCAGCGAATCCCTGGCCAGCATCGTCGCCGGCGGTATTGCCTTTGCCACCCCGGAGAACCGCAAGGACAGCCCGCCCACCGATCCAAGCCTGCCGTTCCGTCTCTACGAAGACTTCGATGCGGCCGCCGCCGGCATCCGCGTGAAGGTCAAACTCAGCGATTTCGAAGGCCTGCAAGCCGGGCGCACTCCGGTGATGTACAAGGGCATTCAGGTCGGTAACCTGAAAGCGCTGAAGATCGATCCGGATCTGTCCAGCGCGACCGCCGAACTGACCCTCGACCCGCTGGCCGAAGACTATCTGGTGACCGGCACGCAGTTCTGGGTGGTCAAACCATCGATCTCCCTGGCTGGCATCACCGGTCTGGAAGCGTTGGTAAAAGGTAACTACATCGCCGTACGCCCGGGCGACAAGGGTGGTGCGCCACAACGTGAATTCGAAGCCCGGCCAAAAGCGCCGCCGCTGGATCTGCGCGCACCCGGTCTGCATCTGGTGCTGTTCACCGACACCCTCGGCTCGATCGATGTCGGCAGTCCGATCCTCTACAAGCAGGTCAAGGTCGGTTCGGTGCAGAGCTATCAGTTCTCCAAGACCCGCAAACAACTGGTGATCGGCGTCCACATCGAGAAGGAATACGAAAACCTGGTCAACGCTTCGACCCGGTTCTGGAACGTCAGCGGCGTCACGCTGACCGGCGGTTTGACCGGTGGGATTCAGGTCAAGAGTGAATCGTTGCAGACCCTGATGGCCGGCGGCATCGCTTTCGAGACGCCGCAAGCCAAGGCCCCGCTACAAAAGCGCATCCCGCGCTTCCGTTTGTTCGCCAACCATGATGAAGCGAATCAGAAAGGCGCCGTCGTCACCATCAAGGTCGATCGCGCGGACGGTTTGCGCAGTGGCACCCCGGTTCGCTTCAAAGGCCTGGACGTGGGCAAGATCGAAAGTGTCGACCTGACCGATGATCTGCAATCGGTAATCCTCACCGCGCGCATCACTGAAGTGCCGGAGAAGATTGCTCGAGTCGGCAGTCAGTTCTGGGTGGTCAAACCGGAGTTGGGTCTGATCAAGACCTCGAACCTGGAGACCCTGGTCACCGGCCAGTACATCGAAGTGCAACCTGCGGCGAAGAACCTCGGCCCGCAGAAGAACTTCGTGGCCCTGGCCAATCCGCCGGAAGTCACCAAGCAAGAGGCCGGCTTGAGTCTGGTATTGAGCGCTGCCCGTCGCGGTTCGCTGAAGCCGGGTGTGCCGGTCACCTACCGCGAAATCACCGTGGGCAAAGTCACCGGTTACGAACTGGGCCAGACAGCGGATCGCGTACTGGTGCACATCCTGATCGAACCGAAATACGCGCCACTGGTGCGCAGCGGCAGTCGCTTCTGGAACACCAGCGGCGTCGGTTTCGACATCGGCCTGTTCAAAGGCGTGACCGTACGCACCGAGTCTTTGGAGACAGTGATTCAGGGCGGTATCGCCTTCGCCACGCCGGACGGCGAGCAGATGGGCAACCCCGCGCGCGCCGAACAAACCTTCCCGCTCTTCGACAAGTTCGAAGACGAGTGGCTGAACTGGGCGCCGAAAATCCCTCTCGGCAAATAATCCAGAGCCCATGAAAAAGGGCCGCGATCCAATGGATCGCGGCCCTTTTTTGTGCCCGTCAGTTACGCATCAAACCGCATCCAGCTCCGGCTCGTCGGCCTGGACATTGATGGTGGCCTTCACCACATCGTGGCGACGGATGTACTTCCAGTCCGCCTCGTCGATGTAGATACCGGCCGGGCCGCTGCCGCCTTCCAGGTCGATGGCGACACTGGCGCAGACCTGCGGCTTCACGCTCGCCAGAATCGGCACGAAGCCCAGTTGCAGGCTGGTTTCCAGCAGCGCAGCCTGGTTCTTCTCGTCGATGTCCGCCGCCTCGTCGAGGTAGTACGGCAGGCGCACGCGACCGGCCAGGTCGCGGTCCATCAAGTGCAGCAACAGGTACATGTTGGTCAGCGCCTTGATGGTCATCGTGGTGCCGTTGGACGCTGCGCCATCGATGTCGGTGTGGATAACCGGCTGGCCGTTGACCTTGGTGATCTCGAACGCCAGTTCGAACAAGTCCTTGAGACCGAGCTGGTTGTGGTTCGCCGCCACCAGCCGCGCCAGGTATTCCTTGGCCTCTTCGTTCTTGTTGTCCTGTTCCGCACTTTGGCTCAGGTCGAACACCGACAGGGTTTCGCCTTCCTCGTACTGACCGGCGCTGTGGATGATCTGGTCGATGTGCTTGAGCGCTTCCTTGTTCGGCGCCAGCACGATACGGAAGCTCTGCAGGTTGGACACCTGACGCTTGTTGATCTCGCGGTTGAACAGCGCCAGTTGGTGCTCGAGGCTGTCGTAGTCGCTGCGGATGTTGCGCAGGGTCCGTGCGATATCGGTCACGGCTGCACGACGGGCCTTGCCCAGGGTCAGGGCTTCGTCGGTACGGTGCGCGTAAGCGTTGATCAGCAGCGACAGACGACGCTCCATGTCGTCTTCACTGTCGAACTTGGCTACGCCTTTAAGGCGCACCTGCGCGTACAGCGCTTCGATCTGGCCATCGGCGCGCAGCAGGCCTTGCCAGCTGTCCTGATAGTCGTTGAGCAGCGGCAGCAGGTTGTCCATCGAATCGTCGACCGGATCCATGAACGGCGTACCGAACGGCAGATCTGCCGGCAGCAGCTGACGACGACGCAGGGCATCGTCGAGGGTGCGCTGCTTGGCTTCCATGTCGGCAATCTGCCGGCCGACCAGTTGCAGCTTGGCCGACAGCTGCTGGACGCGCTCGGTGAACGCATCGCTGGAGCGCTTGAGTTCGTCCTGCGCGGCTTCCATCTGCGCCAGTTGCTCCAGCTTGTCGCCTTCTTCGGCGCTCAGCGTCTGGGTGCGGCGGAAGTCTTCCAGCGCCTTCTGCGCATCCAGCACCTGCTGGTACAGCGCTTCGGTCTGGGTCTTGCTCGCGGCGCGGTCGGCGGCCACCGCTTGCTGGGTCTTGAGTTGCTTAAGCTCTTTTTCCAGACGCTCTTTCTGGTCGCGCAACGCGGCACGGTCGGCCAGCGCTTGCAGGGCCGGCGGCTCGATGTGCGAGATGTCGATCGACAGGCCCGGCACTTCGAAACGCTCGCCCTTGAAGCCGTCGAGGATCAGCTCGACGGATTTCACCCACTCGCCGTCCTCGTCGAGAGTGATGCCATGTTCGCCCAGCGGCAGGCTGAACAGTGCGCTGTTGAACAGGCGCATCAGGCGCTCGACGTCCTGTTGCGAGAATTCTTCCCGCAGGCGGGCGTAGCTGTTGTTGTCGGCGTGATCGAGTTGCTGCTTCACCGACTTCAGGCGTTTTTCCAGATCGCGAAGACGTTCTTCGAGATCCTCGGCACTGAACTGACGAGACTGCGCCAGCGCACCGGCCAGTTCGTCGTGAGCGTCCTTGGCCGCCAGCAGTTGCTGCTCAAGAACCTTGACGTCATCGACCAGGGCGAAGCGGTTCTTCAGAACGGACAACTCGCCGAGCCAGCGCTGGATGCCGGAGATTTCCCGTTCCAGACGCATTAGTTCCTGAGTGCCGCCACGCTGATCGTTTTGCAGATCGTCCTGCTCACGACGGTAATGCTCGGCCTGAATGGTCAGCTCTTCCTTGCGCGCCGTGGCGTAATCCGACCAGGTGCCGAGCAACGAGTCGAGCAGCGGCGACAGGCGATGCAGTTTGCCGCGCAGTACATCGCGCTGTTTCACGCCGTTGGCCAAGGCTTCGACCAGCGGGCCGGCAGCCACCAGCGAGTTGTAGTCCTGTTCCATGCGACGTACATCGCGGAAGGCTTCTTCGCACGCCGCAATGTAGTCGACGCTGCCGGAACGCAGGCTGTGTTCGAACGCATCGAGGAACAGCTGCTTGAGCTTGGCCGCGGTGATTTCGCGCATGTGCAGCAGGTTGATGAACAGCGCGCGGAAGGTCTTCAGGCTCTGCTCGCTGGTGGAGCGCAGCGGGATCAGCGTCAGATCCAGCGGGATCGACGTGTGACCGCCAACCAGCAAGCGACGCAGCTCATCAGGCTTGAGTTCGTAGGCTTTCAGGCCTTCTTTCTCAAGGTTGCTGAATAGCTCTTTCTGCCGCAGGCAAGTGTCGTTTTTCTGGTAGTGCGCCAGATCGAGCTTGCCGGCGTAGGCAAAGAACTGGTGACCGAAACCGCCGCCCGGGCCGCGACCGACCACGCCGATCACGTGCGGGCCATGAGGCAGGTTCACTTCGACGAGGATGTAGCTGGTGTCGGAGGCAAAGTAGAAGCGCCGGGACTGCTCCAGGCTGTACTTGCCGAAACTCATGTCCGACATGCGCGCCAGGATCGGGAACTGCAAGGCGTTGATCGAGGCGGATTTACCGAGGTTGTTTGCGCCGTAGACCGACAGCGGTTCTTCCAGCGGGAACAGGCCGAGGCTGTAACCGGCGGTGTTCAAAAGGGCAAAGCGGCGGATGCCGTAGCGTTCCTGGCTCATGCGTCGGACTCCTGTTCTTCGGCAATGGCGCGGGCCAGTGCGTCTTCTTCGCTCTCTTCCTCAAATTCGCTGAGATCGAGCGGGTCGTCGGTGGCGAGGAATTTCGCCTCGGCCTCTTCGTCGATCAGCACCGGTGCCGGCAGCGGCAGAACGCTGTGCACGCTGGCCGCCAGATCGCGGTCCTGCTGAACCGACAGGCAGACGTCGAGGAACCGGTGCATCGGCGGCAGGAAACGGTACACGCCGTTTTCTTCGCTGGCGAAGCCGAGCTGGGTCATGCGGCGCATGATTTTTTCTTCGAGTTCTTCGACGGTCTGCACTTCGGCCTGGATGAACAGGTCGCGGTACTTTTCCAGCAGCGATGGCAGTTCTTCACGGCCGAGGCTGCCACCGTCGAGCACGGCGATCGGGTCGCGGCCCTGATCGGCCAGATGTTCGACCAGGATGAAAGTGAACAGCGCCAGACGCTGGGCAGTCTTGTTCACCGCCGCTGCGGCCATGTCCGGGACGAAGTAGTAGAAACCACGGGTATCACAGACCAGTTCGAAACCCAGTGCCTTGAACAGCGTGCGGTACTGGTCCTGGAAGTTCGACAGTTGTGCGTACAGCTCCGGATCGCGGCGGCTGACGTGGTAACCCTTGAACAGCTCGCGGAAGATCGGCGCGAGTTGCGACAGTTCGGATAGATCAAGATGCATTGGGGATGCTCGCAGAATCCTCGGCGGCGGTGTCGCCGGCCGAGAGCAGGGCGAAGGAGCGCAGGCTGACCTGGTGCTCGTGAGTGTGGTATTCGCGGCGTTCCAGACGCTCGCGCTTGAAGCGTTTTTCCCGCGACAGGCGCGAGAACCAGTACAGCAATTCGTCGGTGGCGCCGTCCGGTTCCTGCTCCAGCAGCCAAGTCATCAGATCCGGCATCGGCAGGGACTCTTCGCAGCGGTCGACCATCTCGCGCACGGTGCGCGGTGCACGCGGAGCATCGCCAGTCTTCTGCGACTTGTGCGCCTTGGGGAAACGCGCCGGTTTCGGCTCGAAACGGGCCAGGGCGTAGACGTAGGCTTCAACCTGGCTGGCGCTGCCGAGGAAGGTGCTTTGCGGCCGGGTGAACAGCGGCATCGCGGCTTGCGGCACGGCGTCGATGCCTTTGCGGCGGATCGCGGCCAGCGCCAGCGCAGCGCCACGGGTCACGGCGTTGTGTCGGCGGGCTTCTTCACGCAGCGGCAGCAGCAGCTCGCGGGCGTGACGCAGGGTCAACTGGGCGCTGGTCTGCATTTCGAGGATGCGCGCATGGGTGCGCAGCAGCATGTCGTCATCGACCAGATGGCCGAGGCGCTGCTGTTCGCTGAGCATCTTCAGCAGCACGGTTTCGACCTTGCGCACGCCTTGCTCGAAGGCGCCGTCGGCGTTCACCAGATCGATCATCGGCTCGACATATTCGTCCCAGGTCGCCAGCACTTCGGCATAACGCTGACGCAGCGGGATCTGCCGGTCGCTGGTCTTGGCCCGTTCGGCCACGGCCACCAGCGCCTGTTCGTCGTTGTCGAGTTTCTTCAGAACGTCGCGCACGCGCATGTCGAGCAGACGCAACTGACGCGCCAGATCATTGCCGTCACGGACATCGAACGCGTCCTGGATATAACCGGCCAGACGCTCGAGGTGACGCAGATAGGCTTCGATTTCCAGGCACAGGCCCAGACGGTGTTCCCGGCGCAGGTAGGCGAGGAAGTCGTGAATCTGCGCATTGAGCTCGAAACGGTTCGGGCTCTTGGCCACGGGAACCAGAATGTCGAGGCGGATCCACACGTCGAGCAGACTGGTGATGTCCTGCGGCGTGCTGTCCAGTTGTTGGGCGGCCAGTTGCGTGCGCAGTTCGTTGAGGCTCAGGGTGCCCTGGTCGAAGTGCTCGCACAGTGGCTCCAGAAGTGCCCAGTGTTCAGCGAGGGCGCGCAAGACGCGCTTGGGTTCGATCATCGGAATGGCCGGCTGGTTGGCGATTAAAAGCCGCGATTGTACTGCATCACGAAGGATGCGATTCACTCTCGGGACGGGCTGTCGCTTTTCTTTGCGTCAAGGTATCGATCAACAGCGGGCGATCTTGAGCGAAGGGCTGTAGAATCAGCGCACTTCAGTTATCCACAAGTGGCCGACCCTTGCTAATCGAGTCCCGCCGCCGCGCCTATTTGAACGCCATGCAGGTGGTCAACTGGCTGCCGCGCACCGAATTGCCCTTTGCCGCACCGTCGCGGCCCGAGCTGCTGGACATGCCCGAGCCCGAGATTGCCGCGCCGGTGATTCCGGCAACCCCGGCCGAAGCGCCGGAGCAGCCGGCCGCGCGTCCGGTCGAGCGGCCGAAGATCGAGGTTCCGCGACCTTCGCTGGCCAGCACCCGTACGGGCGCCAAACCGGTCGAAGAAGTCGACGACACACCCGTGGTGGCCAAGCCGGCGCCGGTACCGCCACCGCGTTTCGCCCTGCAATTGCTGCGCGCCGGCCGTTGCCTGCTGCTGGTGGAGTTACCCACAGGCGAAGCCTTCCAGTCGCGCGATCCTGCTTATCTGTTGCTCAAGGACATGCTGCGTGCCGCCGGCCTGCCGGACGCGCCGCAGATTGTCGGTGAGCCGGTGCGCTGGCCATGGCTGAATCGCGGCACGATGGATCAGGGACCTGAAGCGGCCCGGGATTTCGTCCAGGGTTTCCTGTCGGTGCAGATGGAGGCGGCGCCGTGCGTCTGCCTGTGGCTGATCGGCCTGCCGGCGGTGCGCTTTGCCGGTGAGGCGGATGCCGAGGCGTTCAACCGTGAATTGCAAATCGAGGGTCTTGGCCTGGCGTGGGCCGTGCCGGGGCTGGAATTGTTGATGGAAGAGCCACAGCGCAAGGCCGCCGTGTGGCAAGCCATGCGTCGGCTGATGGCGCGCTGGAAAGAATCGAATGAGTGACGCTGTATCGTTTCGCCCGATGACCGAGGCGGATCTGGACGCTGTGTTGAAGATTGAATTCGCCGCGTACAGCCATCCATGGACTCGCGGGATTTTTCTCGACGGCCTGGGCAAGTACCAGATCTGGCTGATGTTTGAAGGCGAGCAACAGGTGGGACACGGAGTGGTGCAAATCATTCTGGACGAGGCGCATCTGCTCAATATCACGGTCAAGCCGGAAAACCAGGGGCGCGGGCTGGGGCTGACCCTGCTCGAATACCTGATGTCACGCGCCTACGCCGCCAATGCCCGGGAATGTTTCCTGGAAGTGCGCGACAGCAACACCTCGGCGTTTCGCCTGTACGAACGTTATGGCTTCAACGAGATCGGCCGGCGCCGGGATTACTACCCGGCGGTCGGCGGGCGTGAAGATGCCGTGGTCATGGCTTGCACGCTCGTCGACTGATCGCGGCAGGAGTCCTCAGCGCTTGCGATCCAGCGGATCGCGGCGCGCCAGTTCCGCTTCATCCAGCCCATTGCCGCCGCCGATGTCGTCCTCGTCGACCACGCTCAGATCCCAATCGGCCTGATTGCCTTCTCCGAGTTCCTGGGCATCCCGGGCACCGTCCTCATGGATCAGGGTTTCCGGGCTGAGGTCGTCGTCGGTGGGCTCGTGATCGGCGGTCGATGCCCCGGTCAAACCGGCTTCGCGCACGCGCTCGCGTGGCATAAGCTGCTCGCGCTCGCGTTCGGGCAGTTCATCGCCGATCTTCGCACTGGGCTCTTCGTCGTCGAAGTCCAGCTCGTGCACCGAACCCATGCGGTCTTCGTTGTCATCGATGGGCTCCGGTTGCACCGCATCATATGGACGTCGTGAATCAGTCATGGCAAATCCTCATACTGTGGGCCTTACTGAGGTGGACTCACCGGGCGCACGAGAATTCAAAGCAAATCACCCGCGATTCCTGCGTGACCCCGACGGGCGGTCGACTGTCCTACCAGCGCATCTTTCTTGAGGCCTTACAGCATGCATGACTTACAAGACCTGATTGATAACAACGAGCGTTGGGCTGACGCGATCACCAAGGAAGACCCG
Organism: Pseudomonas sp. IT-P2; assembly: GCF_949767575.1. Classification (NCBI taxonomy): domain Bacteria; kingdom Pseudomonadati; phylum Pseudomonadota; class Gammaproteobacteria; order Pseudomonadales; family Pseudomonadaceae; genus Pseudomonas; species Pseudomonas sp. IT-P2. Next base: position 10,584 of record NZ_CATKQA010000005.1, read on the forward strand.
GATTTCTTCGCCAAGCTGGCCCGTCAGCAGACGCCTGAATATCTGTGGATCGGCTGCTCCGACGCACGGGTGCCGGCCAACGAAATCGTCGGCATGCTGCCGGGCGATCTGTTCGTTCACCGCAACGTCGCCAACGTGGTGCTGCACACCGACCTCAACTGCCTGTCGGTGATCCAGTACGCGGTGGACGTGCTCAAGGTCAAACACATCCTGGTGACCGGGCACTACGGCTGCGGCGGCGTGCGGGCTTCGATGCAGGATCGCCAGTTCGGCCTGATCGATGGCTGGCTGCGTTCGATCCGCGACCTGTACTACGAAAAACGCGAAGAACTGGCCAAGCTGCCGACCGAAGAAGAACAGGTCGACCGTCTGTGCGAACTCAACGTGATCCAGCAAGTGGCTAACGTCGCCCACACCAGCATCATCCAGAACGCCTGGCATCGCGGGCAGAGCCTGTCGATCCACGGCTGCATCTACGGCATCAAGGATGGTCGCTGGAAAAGTCTGAACACCACGATCAGCGGTTTCGAGCAATTGCCGCCGCAGTACCGTTTGCGTCCGGTCGGCGCGCCTTGATCGGTCGTTCAGCGTAAACCTTGCCGACGCCGCCAGTTCAGCAAATAGCGCTGGCCTTCACGATTGGGTGTTTCGTCGTAACCGGTGATCCACCCACGGCAGTTCGAGGACCCGCAACCACAGGCAAACTGCCGCAGCAGTTTGTCTTCGGTGGCGGTGTAATCGATGGTCAGCCTTTCACCCTCCACAATATCGCGCAGGGCCCACACCCATAACTCGCTCATGTCGAGAAAGGTGTTCGGGTCGCAGCAATGCTCGAATGCGCCACAAAAACGCGGGTCGTACAGATGGATGCCGGCCAGCAGTTGCCTTGTCTGCCGGCAGCGATAGGGCAGCAGTTGGCCCGAAAACCGGCATATTCGAGTGATACGCAGAAATTCTCGGCACGCTACCACAGCGATGGCCAAGCCCTCGGGATCGTGAACAATCTCGAAATCCTGCTTCGACGGAAATCCCAGGCGGACGGGGAGTCCGGCAAAAGGATAAATGCCCTCTGTATCGCGTGCCGGTTTACCCGATAATGCGTAAGTGTTCATAACGCTCCCTGTTGGCTCGGTGTCGCGACATCCCTCGGCTGACGTCCTGTCAGTCCTGCAACACAGTGATTGGATCCAAGATCTCCTAAATGATACTGGCGGTCTACTGTCAGATCTGACAGGCGAGATAGACGCTTTCCCGAGTCAGCCAAGGCTGACACGGGAAACGTTGGCGGTTTAGAGCGCGGGGGCCGGTGCGGAGGTGGTCGGCAGCGGACTATTGAGTTGTTGCAGCTGAGTCTTGATCGGCGCAGTGGCGCACTTGGCCGTGGCCTGTTCTGGGCTCAGGTTGCGGATCGAGGTGTAGAACAGTTCGCAGGTCTTGACCTTCTGCGTCACTTGCCAGGTCTGCGTGCAGCTGTTGAGCAGTGTTTTCGGGTCGGTACCCGGTTTGCTGCCCATCCCGGCCTGCCAGCAGGCGGCGCTCAAGTCCTGCCCCATCACCTTCAGACCCGCGGCATCGGCCTTGGCCTGGGCATCGTCGCCGGTGTAGCTCTCGGGATCGGCGGCATACCAGATGTAGCTCGGGTGGTTGGAGCCCAGCACCGGCACATTCACCCCCGCGCTCGGGCTGATGCTCGCCAGGCCCAGCACATTCACGGTTGCACCATATTGCTGCTTGAGCCAGTTGCGCACCGGCGCACCGAAGGCAACCATCGGCAGCGCGGCACCGCTGGCGTTCTGGCTGACCTGCTTGACCATCGTGGTCTGGTAATCCTTGAAGTAGTCGTACACGCCTTCCAGATCCTTGCCGGCGCTGGCGGGCGCGGCGATCGGGGCAATGTCGACGATGGTCTGGTAGGCCGGCGTCTGCTCGGCGGGGATGCCATTGTCGGTCAGCAGCGCTGCCCAGCGGTCGGTGGTGTTCGAGCGCAGGTAATCCTGGGCCTGGGTCAGTGAGTAATCCGGCGGGAAGTGCAGCAGCTCGACACTCTTGCGGTTTTCCAGGGCCATGCCCAGTGGCAGGAACAGGTACCAGCTGTACGCCCATTTGCCGTCGGCGTTGAGCTTGCTGGCGCCGGTGTAGGCCAGATCGCCGGCGTCCAGCAGCGCGGTCAGCGGTTTGTCGTAGCCCTGTGGTACACCGCTGATTTCGGCATAGAGCTGATCGTTGTCGTTTTTCACCAGCACCTTGGCGTTGGTGTAGCCGTCACGCTGCACGCTCTGGCTCAGGTAATGGGCGACGGTCTGCTCCAGCGTCCAGTTGCGAAAGCAGATCACGCTGCAATTGTTGGGGTAGGCGAAGAGGCGGGTGACGCGTTCGGTGCTGCCCAGTTTCAGGTCGACATCGGCGTGGGCCGCAGCGCTCAGCGTGAGCGCCGCGAGGGTGAGGCCTGCAAGTTTCAACATGCTCAGATCCTTTTCAGCGAGGGTAAAACCTTGGTGGAGGGGCAATCCGGCCCGCATCAAGCCTAGCCGGGGAACAGATGTTTCAGCGAATAACCAAGCTGACTCGCAAGAATCACGCCGGTCATGACCACCAGAAACAGCAGTTGCAACGGGCTGAAATGCGCCCAGTGCAGTGCGGTCAGCCACGGGTGCTTGTCGCTGAACTCCGGGTCGAGCGTGCCGATGCGCCGCTTGTGCCAGAGCCCGATCACGATTACGCCGATGTAGGTGAAGGCTCCCAAGGCACCGAGCATGACCGAGAACAGCAGGATCATGACGGCTTGCGGCACGCCATGGCGCAGCACGAGCCAGCGGGTGTCAGGATTCCATCGGCGTGGAATGACTCTTTCGGTCAACCACAGGTCCTGAACGATCAAATGGGCGCTGATCAGAAACCAATAACTCAGGCCGATCCGGAAAAACCACACAGGAACGCAGGCGAAGGCCAGGGGAATGACGATGCTCATCGCCGTGGTTTTGTGCTCGGCGGGCAGATAGAACAGCCACAGTGCTAACGCTATCGCGGCCCAAGACCGCAACCAGGTTTCGGCGGCGATGTAGCGCGGCAGAAACCGTCGCCAGTAGAAAACGTCGGCATAGGGCAAGCGGGCAAGCAGGTCGGGGAAGCGCCACTTGAGGGTTTCCGACAACTGTTGGCAGGCCTGCCAGTCCGCCGGAATGAAGCGGTCGGTCAGGTCTTTGTGTTGCCGCGGCTTCATCGGGCTGATCAGCATCCGTGCGGCCAGCGCATCGGGCGACCCGTTGCGCTGATCTTCGGCCCGGGAGCAAAGAGTGTCGTAGAGGCTTTCCTGGTTGCAGCGCTCGATCAGCGCCTGCCAGAGCCAGTCCGGTTGCGGATGAATGCCCTTGGTGTCGTCCCAGCCAAATAATTGGGAGATACGGTCGAACAGCGGAACGCTCCACTCTCTGTCCTGCAGCAGTTGCAGAATGATCTGCTGCCAGTGTTCCCGACGGTCGAACACCTGGAGCCAGGGTTGGGCCGTGTAAGTCTTGAGCAGCGCGAGAAATTCGCGCTCGTTTTGCGAGGCGAGGAGGGTTTCCAGCGATTGCCGGTAATCCGTCAGCAACTCGCTGGCGAGAATGCTGCGCTGCCCGTCGCCGATAACGATCTCCTGCCACGGGCCCAGCCAACCTAGGTGCTGCACCGCCCAGCGGGCAATCGAAAGGCGCAGGGCGGGCTGATCGAAGCACAACGTCAGCAACAATGTCTGGAACGCCTGCGCACAATCCTGCTGGCGCGCTTGCTCCCAGCGCTCGTCCAGGTTGGCTTCCGAGAGGCCGTTCAGCAATTGCGATGCGGCTTCAATGGCCGGGTCGGCAGTCGGCTGCTCGGGTTCCAGGTTAAGAGGCTCCGGATTCAGGGGCTGTACCCGCAAGATCGGCGACTCGAGCGGTGCTTCGGGCGCGGCCGGGGTCACCGGTTCGAATAGCGCCGCAGGGTAATCCCACGCATCGGTCCCTGTCTTCTGCAGCGGCTGGGCCATGGACTGCTCCTGTGCCGCCAGCGCGGCGATACCCGGAGCAAGCATGACGTCGCCGTGCTCGTCGGTCTCCTCGTTTTCAAGGCGCCACTGGGCAATCGACAGAGCACGCTCATAGGCCTCGCGCAGGCGCTGGAAGCCTGCGGCATCCTCATCGGGCCGGAAGACTTTCAGCAGACGCGCATAGCTGCGCTTGATATCGCGCAGCCCGGCGTCTTCGGGCAGTTGCAGGACGGACCAGCATTCCATGTCGTGCTTCCTTACTGCCAGGGGCTGCGGTCGAGGGCGCTCAACTGCTTGCTCAGTTCGGTGCGGGTCTCACGGATCTGCCGCTCGTCCTGAGAGTCCAGGGCGTGCTGGAATTGCTTGGCCCAGTGGCCGATCTGATCACGCAGGTCGCCCAGGCTTTCCTGATACAGACGTTCCAGCCGTGCACTGAGCAGGGTGTTCACTTGCTGCTCGCGTGGATGGATCTTCAATTGCGCCAGAGCTTGCAGACGCTGCTGGATTTCCTCGGGCGTCAGCACGCCGGGGTTGTTCTCGATGACCAGCGAATGCTGCTGACCGGTCAGGGGGATGCTGACCTGGGCTTCGAGCAAGCCGTTGTTGTCGTAGGTGAAACGCACATCCAGCTCGACTTCGCCGGCCTTGCGCTTGGGCACCTTGATGTCCAGTTGGCCGAGCGCCACGTTGTCTTTGACCAGGCGGCTTTCGCCCTGAAAGATTTTCACGACCACCTGTTCCTGGTTGTCGTGAAGGGTCTGCACGGTTTTCACCCGGCTGACCGGAACGATGCTGTTGCGTTCGATGATCGGCAGGTAATGACCGCTCTCATACTGGCGACCGACCTGGGTGGAGGTCTCGATCCCCAGGGTGTAGGAGCAGACATCGGTGAGCACCACTTCTTCCAGCGCGGCCGAACGGGCCTTGAGCGCAGCTTGAATCGCAGCACCCTGAGCGACCACCTGATCCGGATCGAGGCTGATCGAAGGGAAACGGCCGAACAGCCCGGCGGCGAGTTTGCGCACCAGCGGCATGCGGGTGGTGCCGCCGACCAGCAGGATTTCATCGAGGTCGCTGACGCGGATGCGTGCGTCGCGCAGGGCCCGTTCGATCGGTGCGCGCAGGCGTTCGAGCAGCGGCATGTACAGCGTCGCCATTTGCGCCTGGGTGATGGTCTGCGTCCATTGTTTTTCGCCGACCTGCAATCTGAATTCGGCGCTGGCGTCCTGGCCCAGTGCACGGCGCACACGTTCTGCCTCGCGGCGCAGCGGCTGGAGGATGCTGGAGCGCTCGGGGAAATCCGACACGTTGCGATGCTGATCGATAAAGTGCTCGAGCAGCACGTTGTCGAAATCCTCGCCACCGAGGAAGTTGTCACCGGCGCTGGCGCGCACTTCCATGACACCTTCGAAGAGTTCGAGAATCGACACGTCGAACGTACCGCCGCCCAGGTCGAACACCAGGAACGAGGTTTCCTTGTCCCGCTGGTGCAGGCCGTAGGCGAGTGCGGCGGCGGTGGGTTCGTTGATCAGCTTTTCGACTTTCAGGCCCGCCAGCTCACCGGCGATGCGCGTGGCCTTGCGCTGGGCGTCGCTGAAGTAGGCCGGAACGCTGATCACGGCTTCCGTGACGGTCTGGCCGTAGGTGCGCTCGACGTCTTCTTTCAGGCTCTTGAGCACCAGCGCCGACAGCTCTTCCGGGCGGAATTTTTTATCCCCGAGGTAAACCTCCGTGGCGCTGCCCATGTGTCGCTTGAACAGCGAAGCCGTCAGGCGCGGATGAGTGTGCAGACGCTCACGGGCGGCTTGTCCGACCAGAATCCGGCCCTGATCGTCCAACCCCACCACGCTGGGTGTCAGGAACTGCCCCAGGGCGTTGGGCACCAATTCAGTGGCGTCGCCGCGCCATACGGCAACAAGGCTGTTGGTGGTTCCCAGGTCAATCCCGACGATCATTGCAACGAACTCCCTTTGCGCTCAGACAAAAAATGAAACAGATATTGGCGCGCAAGAATATTACCGAGGCAGTGGCGCGGTAAAGAAAGATGATGGCGCTGAGCCATTATTTGCGACAGGCAACCGCAGAAAGGATCGTTCGGGGCGTTTTTGTCGAAGAGCAAGACAAGGCGCCGGAGCCGGCACCCTGTCGTCATCGTTTACGGCATCACGGGCGGTAGATAGGAAAGCGTCGTGCCCAGCGCCCACAGCAGCACCAGCACCAGCGGTGTGTGCACCAGCAATTGCACAAACGAGAAACCGATCAGATCCCGTGCCTTCAGCCCCAGCACGCCCAGCAGCGGCAGCATATAGAACGGGTTGATCAGATTCGGCAGGGCTTCGGCGGCGTTGTAGATCTGCACCGCCCAGCCAAGGTGATAGTTCAGATCGTTGGCCACCTGCATCACGTACGGCGCCTCGATGATCCATTTGCCGCCGCCGGACGGAATGAAGAAACCGAGAATCGCCGAGTACACACCCATCAGCAATGCATAGGTGTCGTGGGAAGCGATGCTGACGAAGAACGTCGAGATGTGATGGGCCAGGGTCTGGGCGTCGGTGCCCTTGACCGTGGTCATCAGCGCGGCGATCGAGCCGTACAGCGGGAACTGGATCAGCACCCCGGTGGTGGTCGGCACGGCGCGCGCCACTGCATCGAGGAAACTGCGCGGGCGCCAGTGCAGCAACGCGCCGAGCATGATGAACAGGAAGTTGTAGGTGTTGAGCCCGGAAATCGCGGTGATCGCCGGTTTGGTCGAGAACTCGTGGAACAGCCATCCGGCCGCCAGCAGCACCAACAGGATGATCAGCAGCGGGCTGTGTTCCAGCCATTCGCCGGGGCGAGTACGAGGTTGCAGCGGCGGCAGGTTGAAGGCCGGGTCGATGCCGCAGGCCTTGGCATCACGCGCCGAGTTCGGGCCGGGCGCGGTGGCGTAGGCGATGATGATCGAAATCACGATCAGCGCCAGCAGCATCACTCCCGACTGCCAGAGGAAAATCGTCTGGGTGAACGGAATCACCCCGGTGATCGACAGGATCGACGGCGGCAGGCTGGCCGGGTTGGCCTGCAACTGCGCGGCGGACGACGAAAGGCCCAGCGCCCACACGGCGCCGAGGCCAAGGTAGGCGGCGGCACCGGCGGCGCGGTAGTCCATTTTCAGATCGGTGCGGCGGGCGAGGGCGCGGACCAGCAGACCGCCGAACACCAGCGACAGGCCCCAGTTGAGCAAGGACGCAACCATCGAAATCAGCGCGACCCAGGCCACGGCCGAGCGACCGTTTTTCGGTATCCGCGCCAAGCGGTCGATCAGCTTTACGGCGGGCGGCGAACTGGCCACCACGTAACCGCCGATCACCACAAAGGCCATCTGCATGGTGAACGGGATCAGGCTCCAGAATCCGTCCCCGAAGGCCATGGCGGCGTCGGTGGGTTTGGCGCCCATGGCCAGGGTCGCCAGCGCGACGATGATCACCGCCAGTGCGGCGAATACCCAGGAGTCGGGAAACCAGCGTTCGGCGAAACTTGAACAGCGCAAGGCAAAGCGCGCAGAGCGGCTATCTTCGATATCAACGGCCACGGGAATACCTCGGATTTTTATGTTTATTGTGGTCTTCGGGGCCTGGCCGGCCCGTCTGGACAGGTGCCAACAGTAAATCAACCGGCGGATTTTTGTGACCGTGTTTTGCTGAATCAGACTATGGTCTAACGGGTTGTCCGGCGGCCCGTTTGCGTAGACCATGGGCGCCTTGGTTTTTTGCCTGCCAGAGTTCTTTGCCATGACTGCCCATTCCACTGCCCGACCGGCGCCGTTCAGCCGTTCCGACTACAAGACCCTCGGCCTTGCGGCCCTGGGCGGGGCGCTGGAGATCTACGATTTCATCATTTTCGTGTTCTTCGCCCTGACCCTCAGCCAGCTGTTCTTCCCGCCGGAAATGCCCGAGTGGCTGCGCCTGCTGCAAAGCTTCGGGATCTTCGTGACCGGCTATCTGGCGCGCCCGCTGGGCGGGATCCTGATGGCGCATTTCGCCGACCGGCTGGGGCGCAAGAAGGTTTTCAGCCTGAGCATCCTGATGATGGCGCTGCCGTGCCTGCTGATCGGGATCATGCCGACCTACGCGCAAATCGGCTATTTCGCACCGCTGTTGCTGCTGGCGCTGCGCATCCTGCAAGGCGCGGCGGTGGGCGGTGAAGTGCCGAGCGCCTGGGTGTTCGTGGCCGAGCACGCACCGGCCGGCCATCGCGGTTATGCCCTGGGCTTTCTGCAGGCCGGGCTGACCTTCGGTTACCTGATTGGCGCGTTGACCGCGACTTTTCTGGCACAAGTGTTCACCCCGGCCGAAGTGCTCGATTACGCCTGGCGCTATCCGTTCCTGCTCGGCGGTGTGTTTGGCGTGATCGGTGTCTGGTTGCGCCGCTGGCTGAGCGAAACCCCGGTGTTCATGGCCATGGAGGCGCAGCGCGAGGCACGGGTCGAACTGCCGCTGCGCACCGTGCTGCGCGATCATCGCCTGGCCATGTTGCCGGCGATGCTTCTGACCTGCGTGCTGACCTCGGCGGTGGTGGTGTTTGTGGTCATCACCCCGACCATGATGCAGAAAACCTTTGGCATGACTGCCGGCCACACCTTCGCGTTGAGCGCATTGGGCATCGTCTTCCTGAATATCGGTTGTGTGATTGCCGGTCGACTGGTCGATCGCATCGGTGCCTGGCGCACGGTCATGCTCTACAGCCTGCTGCTGCCGCTGGGCATCGGTCTGCTTTACACCTGCCTGATCAGCGGCGGTGACTGGGTCGGTCTGGCTTACGCCGTCGCCGGGTTGTGCTGTGGCGTGGTCGGGGCGGTGCCGTCAGTGATGGTCAGCCTGTTCCCGGCGCGGATCCGTGTCTCCGGGATCTCCTTCACCTACAACATTGCCTACGCCGCCTGGGCGAGTGTCACACCGTTGCTGCTGATCGGTCTGATGCCGTGGAGTCCGTGGATCTGCGTGATGTTCTGCGCCGTGATGGGCGCGGTAGGTGTCGCCAGTGCGGCGTATTTTGGCTCGCGAATGCCACGCGCGGAGCAGTGTGCAGTGGCCCGCACCGCCTGAGTTGTCCAGGCTTAACTATTTTTGTAGGACACGCCTCAAACGCTCTTCAGAAAAGATTTCCAAGGCCGATGGTTAGGCTGCATACCCGCTATCCATCCAGTCCATCGGTGCTTTCCCCATGTTCAACAAACGCCTGAAGCAAGAGCTGGCGGCTCTTCGTGAAGAACTCTCCAGCCTTCTGCAAGTGAAGGAGAGCCTGGAAAGCGAGATGCTGGTGCTTACCCTTGAGCCCGACGGACGGATTCAGTCGGTCAACCAGAACTTCCTCAATGAAATGCTCTACAAGAGCCACGACCTGATCGGCCGTGCCATCGAAGACATCGTGCCGTCCCATGTGAAGTCCGATGAGTTTCATCACCGCTTCAAGGCCGCTTTGACCCGTGGCGAGCATTTCGCCGGCGCTGTGCGCCTTTCCCGCGGTAACGGCGAAGAGGCGTGGTTGCGTTCGATCGTGCAGCCGATTCGCTCTTCGGATGGCCGGATCAAGCACTTCTCGATTTTCTCCAGCGACCTGACCCGCACCATCGAGGCCTCCCGCGAACACGAAAACCTGATCGGCGCGCTGGTGCGTTCGACTGCCGTGATCGAGTTCGACCTCAGCGGCAACGTATTGAGTGCCAACGACCGGTTCCTGCAGGGCATGGGTTACAGCCTGGCGCAGATCAAGGGTAAACATCACCGCCAGTTCTGCGAGCCGGAGGAGTACAACAGCGCCGAGTACCAGAACTTCTGGCGTCGCCTGAATAACGGCGAATTCGTTGCCGGCCGTTTCAAACGGGTCGACAGCCATGGTCGCGTTGTCTGGCTGGAGGCGTCCTACAACCCGGTGCTCGACGCCAACGAAAAACTCTACAAAGTGGTGAAGTTCGCTACGGTGATCACCGATCAGGTCAATCAGGAACAGGCCGTCGCCGACGCCGCCAATATCGCCTACAGCACGTCCCTGCAGACCGACAGCACGGCCCAGCGCGGCACCCGTGTGGTGACTGAAGCGGTCAATGTGATGCGTGATCTGTCCAGGCACATGCAGACCGCCGGCGAAGGCATCGAGGCGCTGAACGAGCAATCCCAGGTGATCGGCACCATCGTCAAGACCATCAGCGGCATCGCCGAGCAGACCAACCTGCTGGCGCTCAACGCTGCCATTGAAGCCGCTCGTGCCGGTGAGCAGGGCCGAGGCTTTGCGGTGGTGGCCGACGAAGTGCGGCAACTGGCCTCGCGCACCAGTCAGGCGACCGAGGAAATCGTCGGCGTGGTGCGCCAGAACCAGGACATGGCGCGCAACGCCGTGGCCCTGATGACCGACGGCAAGCAACAGGCCGAACAAGGGCTGGCGCTGGCGGCCGAGGCCGGTACGGTGATCGTCGAGATCCAGGACGGCGCGCAGAAAGTGGTGAACGCGGTCGGCCAGTTTGCCAATCAGTTATCCAGCTGATGCGAGGCGAAGGGATTGTCCATGGCAATCCCTTCGCGGTTTTTATCCCGCTACAATCGGCTCTTTTTCCCGGAGCAGATCCCATGAGCGAGTCCTTCCGTCGCCCGGTTCCCCTGAACAAAGCCTACCGCCTGCTCAATCACGGGCCGACCGTGCTGGTCAGCGCCGCCCATGCCGGGCAGCGCAACATCATGGCCGCGGCGTGGGCCATGCCGCTGGATTTCGAACCGCCGAAAGTCGCGGTGGTCCTCGACAAATCCACCTGGACCCGGCAACTGCTCGAGGCCTCGGGCACTTTTGTTCTCAACGTTCCCTGTGTGAATCAGGCGGACATCGCGCAGACCGTCGGCTCGACATCGGGCCTGGAAATCAATCGCGATCAAGGTCAGGACAAGTTCCAGGCTTATGGCCTGCCGACCTTCGCTGCTGAGCAGGTTGATGCTCCGATGCTGGACGGTTGCGTGGCCTGGCTCGAATGCCGGTTGCTGCCTGAGCCGCGCAATCACGAACAGTACGATCTGTTTCTGGCCGAGGTGATTGCGGCGCAGGCTGATTCGCGGGTGTTCAGCGATGGACGCTGGCACTTCGAGGGGCATGACGGCTTGCGCACTCTGCACCATGTGGCCGGCGGGCATTTCCTGACAATTGGCGATTCGGTGGATGGCAAGATGCTCGAGGTTTGAGCGCCGCTGAATGACAAGTCATGGCCGGATGTTGCAATACAAAAAAGGCTTACCTCTCGGTAAGCCTTTTTCAGTTGGAGGGTGGGGGAATTCAGGGTAGGCAATACATGTTGAGGTGCCTGCATGGCTGTTTTTTATCAGACCGATTTCATGGGTTTGATCAAACTCTCTGCCGGAATACCGAACAACTCGTGAAGTTTCCAGATCATGGGAAGCGTCAGCGCGCGTTTGCCATTCAGAACCTCATAAACGCGGTTTGTCCGGCCAATTGCAGGAGCGAGATCGGCTGCTGACAGCCCGGACTGCTCCATCCGAAACCTTATGGCGTCAATCGGGTTGGGCAGGTCGAGTGGGAAGTGCCGGGCCTCATAGGCTTCGATAAGGGTGATCATGATGTCGAAGTAATCACCTTCAGGCGTGCCGGGCTCTGGCTCATTCTCGAAAAAAACGGACACGTCTTTGAGTGCCGCACGGTAGTCTTCTTCGGTGTGAATCGGACGTATGTTCATGGGTTACTCCATTTCGACGGTATCAGCGTCGATTGCGTCGTACTGTTTGTGAGAACTCTGCAGCACTCTATCCCGGACAACATTTTTCCGGTGTAGGAAAAGGCAGCGTGATTTAGCCGAATTGGATTTATGGACATACAAAAAAGGCTTACCTCTCGGTAAGCCTTTTTCAGTTGGCAGAGTTGATTCAATCCCCCAACGCTACTCCTTCGCGCCGAGGATCTGCCCCACCTGACAGCGTTGACTTCCCCTGAGCATCCTTGACCCGCACGATGGCCTGAGTGCCGCTGGTCATGTCGATTTCATTGACGGTGTGGCCCTTGTCCTTGAGCGCCTGGATCAGCGTCGGGCTGAACTGGCCTTGTTCCAGTTCCGTCGGGCCGTTGCGGCTGCCGAAGTTGGGCAGGCTGATGGCGCTTTGTGGGTCGAGGTTCCAGTCGAGCAGGCCGACGGTGGTTTTGGCCACGTACTCGATGATCTGCGAGCCGCCGGGAGAGCCAACGGTGGCGACGAACTCGCCACTGTTGCGGTCGAAGATCAGGGTCGGCGCCATCGATGAGCGTGGGCGTTTGCTCGGCTCCACTCGGTTGGCGACTTTCTGTCCGTTCTCTTCGGGGATGAACGAGAAGTCGGTCATCTGGTTGTTGAGCAAGAAGCCCTGAACCATCAGGTGCGAGCCGAATGCCGCTTCGATGGTGGTGGTCATCGATACCGCGCCACCGAAGTCATCGACGGCCACCACTTGCGAGGTGGAAATGCGCAGCGGCGAGCGATCCGGCGCGTAGGCAACCTGCACGCCCGGCGGTGTGCCGGGTTTGGCGCTGCCCAGGCTGCGTTCGCCGATCAGGCTGGCGCGGCTGGCCAGGTAACCCGGATCGACCAGGCCCTTGACCGGCACCGGCACGAAGTCGGTATCGGCTACGTATTGCGCGCGGTCGGCGTAGGCCAGGCGCTCGGCTTCGGCGATCAGGTGCACGGCTTGCGGTGCCGGTTCGATGCCGGCGGGTTTATCGGTCTTCACAGGCTTGAGCGGCGTCAGGGACAGGCGCGGATCGCGGGTCTCCAGCGCCTGCAAGGTGCCGAGAATCTGCGCCACCGCAATCCCGCCCGATGACGGCGGCGGCATTCCGCACACCTGCCAGCGCTTGTAGTCGGTGCACAGAGGCGCGCGTTCCTTGGCCTGATAGTGCTGAAGGTCGGTCAGCGACAGGCTGCCGGGGTTGGCGTGGCCCTGAACCTTGGCCACGATCTCTTCGGCGATCGGGCCTTTGTACAGTGCGTCCGCACCTTCGTTGGCGATGCGTTTGAGAACGGCGGCCAGCGCCGGGTTTTGCAGTCGCGTGCCGACGGCTTTGACGCTGCCATCGCTGTTCAGAAAATACCTGGCCATGTCCGGCGAGCGGCGAATCACCGGGTCGGACTCCAGCAGCGAATGCAGGCGCGGCGAGATCGCAAAACCCTGCTCGGCCAGTTTGATCGCCGGCTCGAACAATGTTGCCCACGGCAAGCGGCCGTGCTTTTTGTGCGCCAGTTCCAGCGCTCGCATCACGCCCGGCGTGCCGACGGAGCGTCCGCCGATCTGCGCCTGCGGGAACGGCATCGGTTTGCCGTCGGCCTGCAGAAACAGCTTCTCGGTCGCACCCGCCGGTGCGGTTTCGCGACCGTCGTAGGTGCGCACCTGTTTGCCATCCCACAGCACGATCATCGCGCCGCCACCGATGCCGGAGGATTGCGGTTCGACCAGGGTCAACACGGCTTGCATCGCGATGGCGGCATCGATGGCGGAACCACCCTGACGCAACATCTCGCGACCTGCTTCGGCGGCCAGCGGATTGGCAGCCGCGGCCATGTGTTTTTCAGCGTGGCTGGCTTGCAGGCCGGTGCGGTAACCGGAGGCGGCTTCCGGCGCCAGCGGCAGGGTCGAGGAGGGCGGTGCGTTGCAGGCCGTGAGGGCAATGGCACTGACGATCAGTGTCAGGGCGGGCAGGCGAAAGCGGTTCAGGGGCAGGGCTGGAAACACGCGGGGCTCTCCGTCCGTGGGATAAAGGTCTGACGGACTGTATCGGCCGACCGTGCAGGACGCAAACCGCAGGCACCTTTGTCCTTCATGCCTTGGCGGATTTTCTGTAGGGTCAGGGGCAAACGTGAAGCCAGAACAATCAACAAGAGGCCGCCATGCACAACGAGTTTCCGACCCAGCCCAGCTATCGCGAACAGCGCGAGCGCTTTCTTGCCGCCGCGAAGGTGACGGGTGCCACGCTCTCTTCGTACGCGCATCCGCTCAATGGGCCGTTTGGCGAGTCTTTGAGTACCGATGTCGCGGTGCTGGGGGATCCAACGGCCAAACGGCGCCTGGTGGCGCTCAGCGGCACCCATGGGGTTGAGGGTTATTACGGTTCGGAGTGCCAGATCGACTGGCTGAAGCATTTCACGCCGGACTCGCTGCCGAAGGATGTCGCGGTGGTGATGATTCACCTGATCAACCCGTGGGGCACGGCGTGGCTGCGGCGGGTCAATGAAGACAATATTGACCTCAACCGCAATCACCTGGATTTCAACCGACCGCTTCCGGACAACCGCGCTTACGCGGCGCTCCATGGAATCTACGCCTGCACCGATTTGAACGGCCCCGAGCGACAAAAGGCTGATGCCTTGCTCGATGCGCAAATTGCCGAGCGCGGCTGGCCGGCGGTGATGTCGATTGTCGAGGGCGGTCAGCACAGTCATCCCGACGGATTGTTCTTTGGCGGACTCGCACCAAGCTGGTCGAATCGCACGCTGCATTCAATCATCGAGAGTCATCTGGCCGGTGCTGAAACCGTGATGTGTTTCGACCTGCACACCGGCGCCGGTGAGTACGGGCATCCGATGTTGCTGACGATTACCCAGGCGCCGTATCCAGCGCTGGCAAAGGCGCAGTCGATTTACGGCCCGTGGCTCTACACGCTGCACACCGGCGCCGAAACCTTGAGTGAAACCGGCGTTGCCGCGACCGCCACCGGCTACACCTCGCAGGCACTGCTCAATGCGCTGCCGAATGTGCAACTGATGCCGTTCGTGATCGAGTGCGGGACTTATCCGGGGCCGGACGTGCATCGTTACCTGCGCGACGATCACTGGCTGCATCTGCATGGCGATCCGCTGGATGCGACGGGGCGGGCGATCAAGTTGAATCTGCTGGAGCAGTTTTATCCGGCGGATCCGGACTGGCGGGCGATGGTCGGTTTGCGGACGCGGCAGATTTGGGCGAAGGGGCTCAGGGCGTTAGGGGGCGAGGCATAAACAAACGGCTTGCCTTTCGGTAAGCCGTTTTGACTGCTTGGATATTTACAGTGGTGGGACTATGGCCGGCTGATGTTCACTGCTTGAAGCCTGGCAGTCCGTTGGTAGCAAGCCATTCTTTTACGGTCTTCGTAATGCCCACGGCAGAGTTGTCCTCTCCTGGTTCGGGATAAAAAATCAAGTCGGTGCCGTCCGGGTGGCCGGTAAGCTTTCTGAATTGTGCCAGCAGCTCGCCAAGCTCCGTATCCGATCCACTTTTATTGGTGGCACGTATTTTTTCGATGAAACGGATAAATTCGGTTTCAGTGTATTCAGATATTTTTTCCATGTGCGTTCACTGTTTTTTGTGTTGAAAGATGTGATTTTTAGGGGTGTTGATTCGGAGGTTGTCTATGTCGTAGACAGCGCCACCATCAGTGATCCGCTCGACGTGATGTATTTCAAATACCCCTCTTGTGCCTACAGACTCCCTGTCTCGAACCGCGGATGCGTTGCCCGACATTAAACGATCTTGGGCATCCGAATTGAACTGATCGAAAAGTTCTGGATCATCCCGCACGGCTTGCCAGAATGCTTTTCTGAACGCGTCGAAGTTTGAAAACTCCCTCCCTCTGAGTCTGTCCGCAATCCGCGTCGGAATCGGCACTCCAATCCCTGTTCCAGCTCCTGCCAGCCATACACCGGAAACATCCTCACCAATCCCCGTCACCGTCCCCGGCATCAATCTCGCCGGTTTCGAAAACACCACATACAACGACTTCAGCCCGGTCTCAGCCGGAAACACCAGAATACAATCCTCGGCGGTGATGTCTTCGCCGGGCAGGATTTCTATCTGGCTGTCGGTGTTCGCGGCGATCGGGTGGACGAGGATCGTGCTCAGTGGTTCGCCGTGCTCCGGATAAACCAGCGGCGGCATCGATCCCAGCGGCCCGCGTTGCGGCGTCCACAAAATCGTGATGTCGTTGAGCTTCGCCTCCATGGCGCTCTTGTCGTTGTTCCACTCGACTTTTACGGTACGCACCGAGTCGTCGCCCGAGGCTCCGGTGTGGATGCCGTAAACCTGCATGACGCCTTCGGCATCGCGTCGGAACTGGAACCGCACGCGAGTTTTGGCGCGGCTCATGCTGCGTAGCTGTTCATCAGTGTGAAGCGTGCCGTCGCCCATTCGGGTCGGAAGCATCCCGAGGATGAACACGCTGGCCGGGCCTCCCGCACCGCGGATTGCCCAATTAAGGCGCTGCTGCAGGATTCCACCACCGGCCATGCGCCCCAACGCCAGATCGGCACCGATTGCCTTCGCTACGGCGTGACTGGCAGCGGGAATGCGCAGCGCGCCCGCCACCATGACTTTGCCGAAATGAAAGACGGGCTCAGGTGTTGTGCCCGCATCCGTCCGGCACCAGTTGCCCGGCGTGCAGGACTTGGCAAAAACCAGATCGTCGCGAGGCTTTGGCGATGGCCATTCGTCTGTCGGGACGCAGACAGGCTCTGGCTCCGGGGGCGGATTCCAGGCAGCCCATGAGGCGCCGCCGTTCGGAAGCTTTCGGCGCCAGATATCATCGAAAAGGTCTTGGTCCAGGTCCATGACAACTCCCTGTCTGTCTTTGGAACGAGACGGGGGGAGCTTGTCGGTCAATCGCGATGGCGATCAAATCGACTTGCCGGGATGCGCGTGCCTGAACGAACGAAAAATCCTCTTCGTACGCTTTTCGCACCCTGTTCCTACGGAGCCAGTCGATTCACTGAGGAAGGGCACTTTTCTCGAGGCATAAAAAAACGGCCTACCTTTCGGTAAGCCGTTTTTAGTACTTGGTGGCTACACAGGGACTTGAACCCCGGACCCCAGCATTATGAATGCTATGCTCTAACCAACTGAGCTATGTAGCCAAGTGGCGCGCATTATTCCCCTGAAATGGAAAAGCGTCAAGCGTAAATTCAAAATATTTCTTCTTATTTTCAACCGCTTATCCTCCCGCGCCGAAAATCGGCGCGGGAGGGGCTTTCAACGCAGCTGAAATCTTCCGGTGTTGGCACTCAAGGCATGGCTGCCCTGGCTCAAGGTGTCCGCCGCAAGATTCACGGCCCGCGCGCCTTCGAGCAGGCGAACCGCCGCCTGATCCACCTGCTGGATATTGCTGCTGACCTCATCGGCGGTGCTCGCCTGTTCTTCGACTGCCGTGGCGATCTGGGCGAGGGTGTCGGTGACGCTCTGCACGGCGCTGGCGATTTCCCCCAGGCGTTCGCCCAGTCCGGTGACCGCTTCCGCGTCTGATTGCGCCTGACCGCACGCAGCCTCCATCAGGCTCACGGCTTCGTTGACCGTATTGCGCAGACTGTCGACCGTACCGGCGATCTGCGCCGTGGACGATTGCGTACGTTGCGACAGGCTGCGCACCTCGTCGGCCACCACCGCAAAACCGCGACCCTGTTCACCAGCCCGCGCGGCCTCGATGGCGGCGTTGAGCGCCAGCAGGTTGGTCTGTTCGGCGACGCCGCGAATGGTGTCGACCACCAGTTGAATCTGCTGCCCTTGCTCGCTGACCCGGCCGAGCGCTGCGGCAGTTTCGTTCAGGCGCTGATTGAGCTGCTGGATGCTCGCCGTGGTGCGTTGACTGTCACGGCTGCTGTCGGCAGCGATGCGCCGGGTGTGCTGGGCGCTGCCGGAAGCCTGTTCGCAACTCTGCGCCACGCCTTGGGAAGTCGCTGCCAGTTGCGTGGCCGCTGCGGCGATCTGACTGATCTGCAATTGTTGCGCTTCGACTTCGCTGAGAGCGCCGCTGGAGTGATCGTTGAGGCTGCGCACCGCGTTGCTCAGTTGCGAAGTTTCGTGATCGACACCCAGCAGGCTGGTGCGCAGTTGCACTACGGCCACGTTGAGCGCGGTGCTGATCGACGCCAGTTCATCACGTCCCACGACCGGCACTTGCAGGCTCAGATTGCCGTCGCGCAGGGCTTCGGCCAGCAGCGTGATGCCGCTGGCGCTGCGGCGGATCGAGGCTTGCAGGCAGACGAACAAATACAGCGCCGCCAGCAACAGGAAACCGAAGACCGCCGCGACAACGATGAACTGACGAATCGCCGATCCGTGGTAGTCATCCAGCCGCTGATCCAGCGACACCAGCGATTGCTGGCGCAGCGTGGCGAGGTTGCCGAGCAGGGCATCGAGAGTGCGCTCGAACTCTTCAGGTTTGAGATTGATGCTGCCGCCGAACACGCCGTCATCCAGCACTTTCAATCCGGCGTCCAGCTGTTTGAGGCTGTCGTGATATTGCCCGGCCCAGTTTTGCAGGGCTGGCGGCAGACGCGCTTCAAGCAGGCTCGCGGTTTTCACCAACTGCTCGCGCGCATCGCCGATGCGGCTGCGCAGGTCACGCAGTTGCAGACGGCTTTGCAGGGTGAACTGACCGGAAACCACGGACGCCTGGCCGACGGCTGCCAGTCGGCCGACCCGCTCGATCAGGTCCGGTGCGTGCTGGGTGGAAATCTGTGTCAGCAGATAGGTTTCCAGCCACGGTGCAAGGATCAGACGGTTGTCCATCGCGATCTGCTCACGCAAGGCTTGCAGCGCGCTGAGGGCGTTCGTGAAGCGGTCGTAACCGTCCGGCCACCAACCGACACCGGAAAGGCTTTTCGAGTCCAGGCCATTGAGCGCGGCTTGCAGGGCCTGATAGCGAGTCAGGGTTTCACCTTCCGCGCCTTCGGCTTGCAAGGCACTGCCCAGCTCCAGCGTCGCCTGGGCAACAGCAGGCTGCACGCCATCGAAGGCGGCCACGGCGGCCAGAGTCGCGGGTGTCGGCTGGCGGTTGGTTTCCGTGGCGCGCCAGCGGGCGGCGCGATCGCGCTGGGCGGCGAGCAGGTTGTCGAGTGCATCGAGGGCGAGCAACTGCCGCACACCGGCACGTTCGCCGGCGATCAGGTTGAGTTTGTCGCGATAGTCCTGGCCGATCATCAACAGGCTGCCGGCCAACGGCAGGATAAACAGCAGAAACAACAACTGGAATTTACGCGCGAAGCCAAATCGCCCCAGCAACCTGATCCCCGGTGATAAAAAAGCCTGCATGCCCCATGACTCCTCTGGACACCACGCACCATCGGCGTGCATCGCGGTCGTTGCGACCGGGATTGGTGCCCTGCTAAAAGGCCTCGAAAGTTCACCCTTGCCCGCTCTGTAGGCCGGCTCTGTAGCGAAACTTCCCATTCTCGATACCCTTTGTAAGGGCGCCGCGTTCAAGCGGATAAGCAAGGCAAGATTCAGACCATGGCGTTGCGCTATCACTTGTGGCGCGACGACTGAATAGTTCGTTAGCTGGCTAAGGGGATGGCGCTGGCGCACCGAAAAATGGCACATTGACGCACCTGCCCGCGTGCACCCATCTGCAGTCCGGAAATTCCCATGGCTATCAGCAACGTTCAGACCGCCGCTGCCTCGGCGTCCGCTCCTCCCCAGAGCAGCCCTTTGGTGATGCGCATCATCGGCGCGGTGGCGCTGGCGCATTTGATCAACGACCTGATCCAGTCGGTGCTGCCGTCGGTCTATCCGATGCTCAAGGCCAACTATGGCCTGAGCTTCACCCAGGTCGGCCTGATTACCCTGACCTTCCAGTTGACCGCGTCGCTGTTGCAGCCGTGGGTCGGTTATCACACCGATCGGCATCCGAAACCGTGGCTTTTGCCGGCAGGTTCCGTGTGCACGCTGATCGGCATTGTGATGATGTCGATGGTTGGCAGTTTCCCTCTTATCTTGCTGGCGGCGGCGTTGATCGGTATCGGCTCTTCGACCTTCCACCCTGAAGCTTCTCGTATCGCGCGTCTGGCGTCGGGCGGGCGCTTCGGTCTGGCGCAATCGACCTTTCAGGTGGGCGGTAACGCCGGCTCGGCCTTCGGCCCGTTGCTGGCGGCGGCGATCATCATTCCTTTCGGGCAGGGCAACGTGGCGTGGTTCGGGCTGTTCGCGGTGTTTGCGTTGTTCGTGCTCTATCGCATCAGTCGCTGGTACGCCCATCACCTGAACCTGTTCAAGCTCAAGGCCGGCCAGGCCGCCACTCATGGACTTTCGAAGGGTAGGGTGGTCAGTGCGCTGGTGGTGCTGGGTCTGCTGGTGTTCTCCAAGTATTTCTACATGGCCAGCCTGACCAGTTACTTCACCTTTTACCTGATCGAGAAGTTCGACCTGTCGGTGGCAAGCTCGCAGCTGCATCTGTTCCTGTTCCTCGGCGCGGTGGCGGCGGGAACGTTCTTCGGCGGGCCGATTGGCGACAAGATCGGGCGTAAAGCGGTGATCTGGTTTTCGATCCTCGGCGTGGCACCGTTCACGCTGCTCATGCCCCATGTCGACTTGTTCTGGACCAGCGTCCTGAGCGTGGTGATCGGCTTCATCCTGGCTTCGGCGTTCTCGGCGATTGTGGTGTACGCGCAGGAGCTGGTGCCGGGTAACGTCGGCATGATTGCCGGGGTGTTCTTCGGTCTGATGTTCGGTTTCGGCGGGATTGGCGCGGCGTTGCTCGGGCATCTGGCGGACATTCACGGCATCGAATACGTGTACTTCCTGTGCTCGTTCCTGCCGCTGTTCGGGGTGTTGGCGATCTTCCTGCCGAGAACCAGGAAGGCCTGACGGGCCGAATTTCAGGCACAAAAAAGCCGCGTATCAAACGCGGCTTTTTCTTGGGTGCTGCTTTTACACGTTGAAGCGGAAGTGCATCACGTCGCCGTCCTTGACGATGTAATCCTTGCCTTCCAGACGCCATTTACCGGCTTCCTTGGTACCGGCTTCGCCCTTGTACTGGATGAAGTCGTTGTAGGCGATCACTTCGGCGCGGATGAAGCCTTTCTCGAAGTCAGTGTGGATCACACCAGCGGCTTGCGGTGCGGTGGCACCGACGCGGACGGTCCAGGCGCGGACTTCTTCGACACCGGCGGTGAAGTAGGTCTGCAGGTGCAGCATTTCGTAGCCGGCGCGGATCACGCGGTTCAGGCCAGGCTCTTCCAGGCCCAGGGCCTCGAGAAACATGTCTTTCTCTTCGCCGTCGTCCAGCTCGGCGATTTCCGCTTCGATCTTGTTGCAGACCGGAACAACCATCGCGCCTTCTTCTTCGGCGATGGCCTTGACCACGTCCAGGTGCGGGTTGTTCTCGAAACCGTCTTCAGCGACGTTGGCGATGTACATGACCGGCTTGGTGGTCAGCAGGTGGAAGCCCTTGATGATCGCTTTTTCGTCGGCGCTCATGTTCTTCATCAGGCTGCGCGCAGGCTTGCCTTCGCTGAAGTGCGGGATCAGTTGTTCCAGCAGAGCCTTCTGGGCCACTGCATCCTTGTCACCGCCCTTGGCGTTGCGCGCGACTTTCTGCAGTTGCTTCTCGCAGCTGTCGAGGTCGGCGAAGATCAGTTCCAGGTCGATGATTTCAATGTCGCGCTTCGGGTCGACGCTGTTGGAAACGTGGATCACGTTCTCGTCTTCGAAGCAGCGCACGACGTGAGCGATCGCGTCGGTTTCGCGGATGTTGGCCAGGAACTTGTTGCCCAGACCTTCACCTTTCGACGCGCCGGCAACCAGGCCCGCGATGTCGACGAATTCCATGGTGGTCGGCAGGATGCGCTTCGGATTGACGATGGCCGCCAGAGCGTCCAGACGTGGATCCGGCATCGGCACGATGCCGCTGTTCGGCTCGATGGTGCAGAAGGGGAAGTTCTCCGCCGCGATCCCGGATTTGGTCAGGGCGTTGAACAGGGTGGACTTGCCGACGTTAGGCAGGCCGACGATGCCGCAATTGAATCCCATGGTGTTTCCCCTCGGATTAGAGTCAGGCCTTCTGGCTGTGCAGGTTTTTCATCGCGCGGTTCCATTCACCGGCGAGGATATCCGGCAGCACGCCGAGGGCAAAGTCGATGCTGGCATCGAGTTTTTCCTGTTCGGCGCGTGGCGCACGACCCAGGACGAAATTTGAAACCATACTGGCGACGCCCGGGTGGCCGATGCCAAGCCGCAGGCGGTGGAACGTATTCTGATTACCCAATTGCGCAATGATGTCGCGCAACCCGTTGTGACCGCCATGGCCGCCGCCGACTTTGAGTTTGGCGACGCCCGGAGGCAGATCGAGTTCGTCGTGTGCCACCAGGATTTCTTCGGGCTTGATGCGGAAGAAACCGGCGAGTGCCGCCACGGCCTGGCCGCTGCGGTTCATGTAGGTGGTGGGAATCAGCAGACGAACATCCTGACCCTGATGCGAAAAACGCCCGGTCAGGCCGAAATACTTGCGATCGGCCACGAGATTCACGTTCTGTGCGTGGGCGATGCGCTCAACAAAAAGGGCCCCTGCGTTATGCCGGGTCTGTTCGTATTCAGCGCCTGGATTTCCCAGGCCAACGATCAGTTTGATGGCAGTCACGATAGGGGCCCTTCCTTTGAGTGGTGGATAACATCGCCGCGATCAGGGAAGGCGGCGAAAGTGGACGAAAAATGCTCATTTACCATGGATGTAAACTCCGCGTTCCCGCCCGCTTTCTCGCTACGTTCCAGTCCGCGATGTTACCTGCTCACTCAGGCATGACAGAGTGAATTACTCTGCTGCGCCTTCTTCGGTAGCTTCTGGAGCAACACGTGGAGCGTGGACGTTGGCAACAGCCTTGTCATCGCCGTGTGCCAGAGCAACGAACTCAACGCCTTTAGGAGCCTTGATGTCCGACAGGTGAACGATGGTGCCGATTTCAGCGTTAGCCAGGTCGACTTCGATGAACTCAGGCAGATCTTTCGGCAGGCAGGAAACTTCGATCTCGGCAACAACGTGCGAGATTTCGCCGCCTTTCTTCACTGGAGCAGCTTCGTTGATGAAGTGCACAGGAACGATAGCGGTCAGTTTCTGGCCAGCTACAACGCGTACGAAGTCAGCGTGCATCACGTGGCCTTTGGCCGGGTGACGCTGCAGAGCCTTGATGATCACGTTCTGCTTGGTGCCACCAACGTTCAGTTCGATAACGTGGCTGTAGGCAGCTTCGTTTTCGAGCAGTTTGGCAACTTCTTTGGCCAGCATGCTGATGGATTCAGGGGCTTTGTCGCCACCGTAAACAACAGCTGGAACCAGGGCAGCGAGACGACGCAGGCGGCGGCTCGCACCTTTCCCCAGGTCGGAACGCAGTTCAGCATTCAAAGTAAAATCGTTCATTTTGTATCTCCAAAATAGCCATGACCGAGTGGCGTTTGCGACCAGCGCCGAACACGGTATGGGCAAAAAAGCCCCGCCCCGGCAGGAATGCCGGGGCGGGGCGCTTTTCGTCAACGAGACATTTCGAGAAGGGCAGGGCCCTTAACGGAACATCGCGCTGATCGATTCTTCATTGCTGATGCGGCGAACCGCTTCGGCAACAACCGGTGCGATATCCAGTTGACGGATACGTGCACAGGCTTGTGCTGCAGCGGACAGCGGGATGGTGTTAGTGACCACCAGCTCGTCCAGCACGGAATTTTCGATATTCTCGATGGCCCGACCCGACAGCACAGGGTGTGTGCAGTAGGCAAAGACCTTGGCTGCGCCATGCTCTTTCAGGGCCTTGGCCGCATGGCACAGAGTGCCGGCGGTATCGACCATGTCATCGACCAGGATGCAGGTACGCCCTTCGACATCACCGATGATATGCATCACTTCAGAGTGATTGGCTTTCTCACGGCGTTTGTCGATGATCCCGAGATCCACGCCCAGGGATTTGGCAACGGCACGTGCACGCACGACGCCACCAATGTCCGGGGACACGATCATCAGGTTCTCGAAGCGCTGATCTTCGATGTCATCCACCAGAACCGGGGAGCCGTAGATGTTATCTACCGGAATATCGAAGAAGCCCTGAATCTGGTCAGCATGCAGATCAACCGTGAGAACACGGTCGATGCCGACTACGGTAAGCATGTCAGCAACGACTTTCGCGCTGATAGCCACACGTGCGGAACGCGGACGGCGATCCTGACGGGCATAACCAAAATAAGGAATAACAGCAGTGATACGAGTAGCCGAGGAGCGGCGGAAGGCATCAGCCATCACTACCAGTTCCATCAGGTTATCGTTGGTCGGAGCGCAAGTCGGCTGAATAATGAAGACGTCTTTACCGCGAACGTTTTCATTGATCTCGGCTGTAATTTCGCCGTCGGAGAATTTACCGACAGAGATGTCACCGAGAGGGATATGCAGCTGACGTACGACACGCCGAGCCAGATCGGGGTTAGCGTTCCCCGTAAAGACCATCATCTTGGACACGCGCAGTACCTGAAGGCTGAGGGTATACCTGGATGAGTATAGGAAAATGGCAGGGGCGGCTGGATTCGAACCAACGCATGGCAGGATCAAAACCTGCTGCCTTACCGCTTGGCGACGCCCCTGTATCTGTTGCTTGCAAGTGCCGGGCACTTGATTCCTTTAGAGCAGACTTTGCAGCTTGCGATGCAACATCGAAACGTTGCTTCCTTTTGCTACAAACCCTGTAAGGGTCTCTGTCAGAAGGGCCGAGACTTTATCAGCTTCAGCTTTGCTTGGGAAGCCCCCAAACACACAACTTCCAGTTCCGGTGAGTTTTGCTTCGGTAAAATTACCTAACAAATTCAATGCGTTACGTACTTCTGGATAACGCCTCGAGACCACCGGCAAGCAGTCATTTCGACTGTTTCCCTCGGGAACGGGGCGCACTTTAATGGGCGGCGTGTTACGTGTCAACAAAGGATCTGAAAAAATTTCTGCCGTACTAACAGAGACTTGCGGAACGAGCACGACGTACCACGGTTCGGCGGGCTCGACCGGGGTCAGTTTCTCGCCGACACCTTCGGCGAAAGCTGCGTGGCCACGCACGAACACCGGCACGTCCGCGCCCAGTGTCAGGCCCAGTGCAGCCAGTCGATCTTCATCCCAACCCAGTTGCCACAAATGATTGAGGCCGAGCAGGGTGGTGGCCGCATTCGAGCTGCCGCCACCAATGCCGCCGCCCATGGGCAGGATCTTGTCGATCCAGATATCCATGCCGAGCGAGCATCCGGATTGTTCCTGCAGTTTCTTCGCCGCGCGCACGATCAGGTTGCTGTCGTGGGGCACGCCATCGAATTCGGTGTGGAGGCGGATCACGCCGTCGTCACGCACGGCGAAGGTAATTTCGTCGCCGTAGTCGAGGAACTGAAAAAGCGTCTGCAACTCGTGATAACCGTCTTCACGGCGACCGAGAATGTGCAGCATCAGATTGAGTTTGGCCGGCGAAGGCAAAGTGAGGCGTGGAGCGGTCATGCGTTATTGCCCCAATTTGCGCGGTTGCCAGGTCTTGATGACCAGCGTCACGTCCAGATCGGTGCCGTGCAGCTTGATTCGCTCGGGCAGCCAGTAACCGTTCTGTTCGGCATAGCTGAGGTATTCGACCTGCCAGCCATCCTGATCCAGATTGGCCAGACGGCTGTTGCCATCCAGGGTCAGACGGCTTTTGCTGTCCGGTGCCGGGAGGCCGCGAACCCACCACGCCAGATGCGAGACCGGCAGTTTCCAGCCCAGTTGCTCTTCGACCAGCGCTTCCGGAGTCGGCGCTTCATAACGGCCCTGATTCGCCACTTCCAGCGACACCGCGCCCGGACGGCCGGTCAGTCGCGCCGCGCCACGACCCAGCGGGCCGGACAGGCGGATGTCGTAGTAATCCTGACGTTGCAGCCAGAACAACGTGCCGCTGCCCGAATCTTTCGGGGCGCGGATGCCGATCTTGCCGTCGATCTGCCAGCCGTCGAGGCCGGTCAATTGCTGTTTGTGCTCGCGCCATTGGCCCGGATTGCCGTGGCCTTCGACCGATTCACGGGCACCGAAGCCCGCGCAACCGGCGAGCAGGGCGATGAAGCTGAAAACTATGACGTGGCGCAAAAACATGAGTTAAAGAGTCTCGGATCCGGTCAGGCGCTTGATGGTGCTGCGCAGGATGGTGCTGTCAGGCTGGTCTTTGAGGAACTTGCCCCAGATTTGTTTTGCTTCGCGCTGTTTGCCCTTGGCCCACAGCACTTCGCCCAGATGCGCGGCGACTTCATGATCGGGGAAACGCTCGAGGGCCTGACGCAGGTATTTCTCGGCGTCTTCCAGATTGCCCATGCGAAAGTTCACCCAGCCGAGGCTGTCGAGCACTGCCGGATCTTCCGGGTTGATCTGGTGCGCCTGCTCGATCAGCGCCTTGGCTTCGGCGTAGCGGGTAGTGCGGTCGGACAGCGTATAGCCGAGGGCGTTGAGGGCCATGGCGTTGTCCGGATCACGCTTGATGATCAGGCGCAGGTCTTTTTCCATCTGCGCCAGGTCATTGCGTTTTTCCGCCTGCATCGCGCGGGTGTAAAGCAGATTCAGATCGTCCGGGTACTGCTGCAAGGCTTGTTGCAGGACTTTCCAGGCCTTGTCGCCCTGATTATTGGCGGACAGGGTTTCGGCTTCGATCAGGTACAGCTGGATCGCGTAATCTGGCTGCTCGTCACGCTCGGCGGCCAGTTTGCTCTGGGCTTCGGCGGTCTTGCCGTTGTTCATCAGAATATCGGCCTGACGCAGTTGCGCCGGCAGATAGTCGTTGCCCGGGCCGACCTGGGCATACTCAATGAGCGCGCCTTGCGGGTCGTTGCGCTCTTCGGCGATGCGGCCCAGGTTCAGGTGCGCCGAATCGACATGGCTTTCCCGGGCGATCAGGTCTTCCAGATAGCCCTTGGCCTCGTCCCAGGCCTTGGCTTCCAGGCAGACCAGCGCCAGGGAATAACGCAGTTCGTCGTCTTCCGGGTATTGCTGAACCAGGGTGGAGAACTCGACCTTGGCGTCGTCCATCCGGTCCTGTTCCACCAGCATCCGCGCGTAGGTCAGGCGCAGGCGCTTGTCGTCCGGATACTTCTTGATGCTCTTTTGCAGCAGCGACAGCGCTTCGTCGCCGCGATTCAGCCCTTGCAGCAGGCGCGCGCGCAGCAGGATCGGGGCGATCTCGCCGTCTTCCGGCGGATGGTCTTCGAGCAGGGCAAGGGCACCTTTGGTGTCGCCATCCTGCTGCATCAGCAGGGCCTTGCCGAAAATCAGCTGATTGTTGTTCGGGTGACGCTGCAACAGGCGGTCGAAGCTTTTCATCAGGCCGTTGCGGGTTTCCTGATCGGTGTCGGCAGCCGACAGCGCGAGGAAGTCGAAATGGGTGTCGCCCTTGCCCTGCAGGACTTTCTCCATATAGACCATCGAGTCGTCATAGCGCCCGGCGCGGGCCAGTTGCACGGCGGCGGCGCGTTGCGCTTCGAGGTCGTCCGGGGCGTTTTTCGCCCAGATCAGCGCGGTATCGAGGGCCGGCTGGTCGGCGCCCAGGTACTCGGCGATGCGGAACGCACGCTCGGAAACACCCGGATCCTGGGTGTTGATGGCCTGGGTCACGTAGTTGTCCAGGGCAATATCGAAACGATTGCGCTGGCCAGCGAGTTCGGCGCTCAGCAGGCTGAACACCGTCTCCTGGCTGAACGAGCTGTAAACCTTGGGCTTTTCAGGGGCCGGCGTGGTGTCTTCGACCGGTGAGGCACCGTCCTGCGGAACGGGGGCCAAGGCCTGGCAGCCGCTGAGGAAGACAAAAGCGAGGAGCAACGCGGAAGATCTATTCATATAGGAAGAGGACGACTAACCTGCGGTCGGATCATCATGACACAAGCCTTCGGCCAAACATAACCGAGTCTCGATTGTGGCCATTATAGGGGCCGGCAATTGGGACAATAGTCAGCGGTAGTTGTTCTGAATCTGACGAAGTAGGACAATTGCCGGCTTCACGTCACCATCAGCGACCTTGAATGGCCTTCCTTGCACTCGGTATCAACCACAAGACTGCTTCAGTAGACGTCCGCGAGCGCGTGGCATTTACCCCTGAGCAGTTGGTGGAGGCCTTGCAACAGCTCTGCCGACTCACCGACAGCCGCGAAGCTGCGATCCTCTCCACCTGCAATCGCAGTGAACTGTATATAGAACAGGATCACGTGTCGGCGGACATCGTGTTGCGCTGGCTGGCCGAATACCATCAATTGAGCCTCGAAGAGCTGCGCGCGAGTGCTTATGTGCATGAAGATGATGCGGCCGTTCGTCACATGATGCGCGTCGCCTCCGGGCTCGACTCGCTGGTGCTGGGCGAACCGCAGATTCTCGGCCAGATGAAATCGGCCTACGCCGTGGCCCGCGAGGCCGGCACCATCGGGCCGCTGCTCGGGCGACTGTTCCAGGCGACCTTCAATGCCGCCAAGCAGGTGCGCACCGACACCGCCATCGGCGAAAACCCGGTGTCCGTGGCATTTGCCGCTGTCAGCCTGGCCAAGCAGATTTTCAGCGACCTGCAGCGCAGCCAGGCCCTGCTGATCGGTGCCGGCGAGACCATCACTCTGGTCGCCCGCCATCTGCATGAACTGGGGGTCAAGCGCATCGTGGTCGCCAACCGGACGCTGGAGCGCGCCAGCCTGCTCGCCGAGCAGTTCGGTGCCCACGCGGTGTTGCTCTCGGACATTCCGGCCGAACTGGTACGCAGCGACATCGTTATCAGTTCTACCGCCAGTCAGTTGCCGATCCTCGGCAAGGGCGCGGTGGAAAGCGCGCTGAAGCTGCGCAAGCACAAACCGATCTTCATGGTCGACATCGCCGTTCCCCGTGACATCGAGCCGGAAGTCGGCGAACTCGACGACGTTTACCTCTATAGCGTCGACGATCTGCACGAAGTGGTCGCCGAAAACCTCAAGAGCCGTCAGGGGGCAGCGCAGGCGGCCGAAGAGATGGTTTCGGTCGGCGCCGACGATTTCATGGTGCGCCTGCGCGAGCTGGCGGCGGTCGATGTGCTCAAGGCCTATCGTCAACAGAGCGAACGCCTGCGCGACGAAGAACTGCAAAAGGCCCTGCGCCTGCTGGCCAACGGCGGCAACGCCGAAGACGTCCTCGGGCAATTGGCCCGCGGCCTGACCAACAAACTCCTGCACGCCCCGAGCGTGCAGTTGAAAAAGCTTTCTGCCGAAGGCCGCCTCGATGCGCTGGCCATGGCTCAGGAACTCTTTGCCCTCGAGGGCTCACCGGATAGCTTTTCGGATAAAAAACCGCAATGAAAGCGTCACTGCTCAATAAGCTGGACATTCTCCAGGACCGTTTCGAGGAACTGACCGCGCTGCTCGGCGACGGCGAAGTGATTTCCGATCAAGCAAAATTCCGCGCCTATTCCAAGGAATACGCCGAACTTGAGCCGGTGGTACAAGGCTATAAAAAGCTGCTCGGCGTACAAAGCGATCTTGAAGGCGCGCAGGCGCTGCTCAAGGACAGCGACCCGGACATGCGTGAAATGGCCGTGGAAGAAGTCCGCGAAGCCAAGGAATTGCTGATCACGCTGGAATCCGACCTGCAACGCATGCTGCTGCCCAAGGATCCCAACGACGGGCGCAACGTGTTCCTCGAAATCCGCGCCGGCACCGGTGGCGACGAGGCGGCGATCTTCTCCGGCGACCTGTTCCGCATGTACTCGCGTTACGCCGAACGGCGTGGCTGGCGGGTGGAGATCCTTTCGGAAAACGAAGGCGAACACGGTGGCTATAAAGAAGTCATCGCCCGCATCGAAGGCGACAACGTTTACGGCAAGCTGAAATTCGAATCCGGCGCGCACCGCGTACAACGTGTACCCGCCACCGAATCCCAGGGCCGTATCCACACCTCGGCCTGCACCGTGGCGGTATTGCCCGAGCCGGACGAGCGTGAAGCCATCGAGATCAACCCGGCGGATTTGCGCGTCGACACTTACCGCTCCTCCGGGGCCGGTGGTCAGCACGTCAACACCACCGATTCGGCGATCCGCATCACCCACATCCCGACCGGCACCGTTGTCGAGTGCCAGGAAGAACGTTCCCAGCACAAGAACCGCGCCCGGGCGATGGCCTGGCTGGCGGCCAAGCTCAACGACCAGCAGACGGCTGCGGCGGCCAACGCCATCGCCAGCGAACGTAAATTGCTGGTGGGTTCCGGTGACCGCTCCGAGCGCATCCGCACCTACAATTTTGCCCAGGGCCGGGTCACCGACCATCGCGTCAACCTGACCCTGTATTCCCTCGACGAAATCCTCGCCGGTGGCGTCGAAGCGGTGATCGAGCCGTTGCTGGCCGAATACCAGGCCGACCAGCTCGCAGCGATAGGTGAGTAAATGACCATCATCGCCAGCCTGTTGCGCGCCGCCGAATTGCCGGATTCGCCCAGCGCGCGTCTGGACGCCGAATTGCTTCTGGCCGCCGCGCTGGGCAAGTCGCGCAGTTTTCTCCACACCTGGCCCGAGCGCATCGTGCCCAGCGAAGCCGCACTGGTCTTCGCCGAGTACCTGCAACGCCGCCGCAGCGGCGAGCCGGTGGCCTACATTCTGGGCCAGCAAGGTTTCTGGAAGCTCGATCTGGAAGTCGCACCGCACACGCTGATCCCGCGCCCGGACACCGAACTGCTGGTGGAAGCTGCGCTGGAGCTGCTGCCGGCGACCCCGGCCAAAGTGCTTGACCTCGGCACCGGCAGCGGGGCGATTGCCCTGGCCCTGGCCAGCGAACGCCCGGCGTGGAAAGTCACCGCCGTGGATCGTGTGCTGGAAGCCGTGGCCCTGGCCGAACGCAATCGCCAGCGCCTGCACCTGAACAATGCGACGGTGCTGAGCAGTCACTGGTTCAGCGCCCTTGAAGGCAAGCGTTTCGAGTTGATCATCAGCAACCCGCCGTACATCCGCGCGGCCGATCCGCATCTGGTGGAAGGCGATGTGCGCTTCGAGCCGGAAAGCGCCTTGGTGGCCGGCATCGACGGGCTCGACGATCTGCGGCTGATCATCGCCCAGGCGCCGGCGCATCTCGAGGCCGGTGGCTGGCTGATGCTCGAACACGGTTATGATCAAGCCGACGCCGTGCGCGATCTGCTGCTGACGCAAGGTTTCGAAGAAGTCCACAGCCGCACCGATCTGGGCGGCCATCAACGGATCAGCCTGGGGCGCCTGCCGTGCTGAATGATCAGGAATTGTTGCGCTACAGTCGGCAGATCCTGCTGCAACACATCGACATCGATGGCCAGTTGAAGCTCAAGGACAGCCGGGTATTGATCGTCGGCCTCGGCGGTCTCGGCGCGCCGGTGGCGTTGTACCTGGCGGCGGCGGGTGTCGGTGAATTGCACCTGGCGGATTTCGACACGGTCGACCTGACCAACCTGCAACGCCAGATCATCCACGACACCGACAGCGTCGGCATGACCAAGGTCGACTCGGCGCTCAAGCGCCTGAGCGCGATCAATCCCGAAATCAAACTGGTGCCTCATCGTCAGGCGCTGGACGAGGATTCCCTCGCTGCAGCCGTGGCGGCGGTGGATCTGGTGCTCGACTGCTCGGACAATTTCTCCACCCGCGAAGCGGTCAACGCCGCGTGCGTGACGGCGCGCAAGCCCTTGGTCAGCGGCGCGGCGATCCGCCTCGAGGGGCAACTCTCGGTGTTCGACCCGCGTCGCGCCGAAAGCCCGTGCTACCACTGCCTGTACGGTCACGGCAGCGAAGCCGAACTCACTTGCAGCGAAGCCGGCGTGGTCGGGCCGCTGGTCGGTCTGGTCGGCAGCCTGCAAGCGCTGGAAGCCTTGAAGTTGCTGGCGGGTTTTGGCGAACCACTGGTGGGCCGTCTGCTTTTGATCGATGCGCTGGGGTCGCGCTTCCGTGAGCTACGGGTCAAGCGCGACCCCGGCTGCAGCGTCTGTGGTTCGCAGCATGCGTGAAGCGCCGATCGCCGTATTCGACTCCGGCGTAGGTGGCGTGTCGGTACTGGCGGAAATCCAGCATCTGCTACCGAATGAATCGCTGCTGTACCTCGGCGACTGCGGCCACATCCCTTATGGCGAGAAAACCCCGGAATTCATCCGCCAGCGTTGTAGCGTGATGGCCGGTTTTTTCCGCGAGCAGGGCGCCAAGGCGCTGGTGATCGCGTGCAACACCGCCACCGTGGCCGGCGTCGCCGATCTGCGCCGGGATTTTCCTGACTGGCCGATTGTCGGCATGGAGCCAGCGGTCAAACCGGCCGCTGCCGCCACCCGCAGCGGCGTGGTCGGCGTACTTGCCACCACCGGCACCTTGCAGAGCGCCAAGTTCGCCGCGTTGCTCGACCGCTTCGCCACGGATGTGCGGGTTATCACTCAGCCGTGTCCCGGACTGGTCGAGCGCATTGAAAGCGGCGACCTGCACAGCCCCGAGTTGCGTGCATTGCTCAAGCACTATGTTGACCCGCTACTGGCCAGCGGCTGCGACACGATCATTCTGGGCTGCACCCATTACCCGTTTCTCAAGCCGATGCTCAAGTCGATGATCCCCGAGAGCATCAGCCTGATCGATACCGGCGCGGCGGTAGCGCGGCAACTGCAGCGGCTGCTGGCCGAGCGTGATCTGCTCGCCGTAGGTCCGAACCGACCGGTCAGATTCTGGACCAGTGCCGATCCCGCGTCTTTACGCAACACCTTGGTCCTGCTGGGGCAAGTCGCCGGCGAAGTCGAGAAATTCAACTTGTAAAAAAAATGTGAAATAACTAAAAATTCAGCTGAACTTCTGACCAAGCGCAGATTTCTATAGCGCAGAGTGACCTAGAAAACCAAACGATCGTTCCGGAAAAGGAAGTTTCAAAGTGAAGCGACTATTCTGCTTGGCCGCGATTGCGGCTGCACTGATGGGGCAAAGTTTTACCGCACAGGCTGCTGGCGTCGAGTTTGCAGTGGGTGCTACCAGCGATTCGACCATGACTTATCGCCTGGGCATGAATTTCGACTGGGACAAGAGCTGGCTGCAAAGTGACGTCGGTCGTCTGACCGGTTACTGGAGCGGGGCCTACACTTATTGGGAAGGCGACAAGACGTCGAGCAACAACAGCCTGTCGTTCTCGCCGGTATTTGTTTACGAGTTTGCCGGTCAGTCGGTCAAACCGTATGTCGAGGCAGGGATCGGCGTGGCGCTGTTCTCCAACACCGAATACGAAGACAACAAGCTCGGCGGCTCCTTTCAGTTCGAAGACCGTATCGGTTTCGGCCTGCGCTTCAATGGCGGGCATGAGGTGGGGATCCGTGCGACGCACTATTCCAACGCCGGTCTGAGCAGCGACAACGATGGGGTGGAAAGCTACGCATTGCATTACACGATGCCGCTGTAAGCACCCGGAAAGTCAGTTCAAGAAAAAAGGAGCGCCAGGCGCTCCTTTTTTTTGTGCTCAGCGGTACGCCGTAGCAATCCCCTGGCGTTCGTCGATGCATTCCGGTGCGCCCATTTCAAACTCGCGACAGATCAGCGGGCGCTTCTCGTAAATCGTGCACATCATCGTGTCGCGATCCAGCGCCGCGCACCAGCCGTCGTCCAGACGCAGCATCACCTCACCACCCCAATCGTCGGTATCGATAAAACGCTCGGGTACGCCGGTGTCGGTGATCAGCATCACTTCAAGCTGACAGCAGCAGGCCGCACAGGTCGAGCAGGTGACCTCGGGCTCGGCAATTTGTCGATGGGGAATGGTTTTCATGGCGCCAGTGTACGGCAGTGGCCGATGACCGTGTGAAAGGCCTGACAGGCGTTTAACGCGCCAGCCGCCGGGACAACTGGTGCAGCAGCGGAAACAGCAACGCCCACAGCAGCGCGATGCCGATCAGGGTAGGGAGCTCACCGAACGGAAACTGCACGCCGGCCAGTCGTCCGCCGGCGCCATAGGACAGCGCGCCACCTGCCGCGCCGAGCAGACTGGCCAGCCACCACGGCGTCGCGCTCCATTGCAGACAATGACGCAAAGTCGTGGCAAACAACGCCCAGAGCAACATCAGCCATAGCGGAATCAGCGGCGACAGGTCCTTGAACTCGAATACCCCAAGGCCGCGCAGTACGCTGTCTACAGCCGTGCCGATGATCACCACACCGAGGATCAATCGACCTTCCTGCGCCCAGTTGCTGATCCAGCGCAGATGGATCACCAGCACCGCCAGCGCCAGCAGCAACCAAAGGCTGTCGCCACCGAGCACGCAGGCCAGCCAGCCGATCTGGAACAGCACCGCGTTGGCCAACCGTTCAAGCATCGAACCGGCCCAGCAAAGGCGCGGTCATCGCCGCCGGTTTGGCCAGCACCAGTTGTGCGGTGCCGATGGTGCGCTCGAGAAATCCACCCTCGCAGTAACACAGGTAGAACTCCCACAACCTGAGGAAGTAATCGTCATAGCCCAGTTCGCTCAGACGGCCGTGAGCATGGCGAAAGTTCTCGTGCCACAGACGCAGGGTGCGGGCGTAATGCAGGCCGAAATCTTCCATGTGCAACAGGTTCATGTCGGTGTCGCGGCCGACGATTTCGAGCATTTTCTGCACGCAGGGCAGGGCGCCACCGGGGAAAATGTAGCGCTGGATGAAGTCCACGCCACGGCGCGCCTGTTCGTAGCGCTGTTCACGGATGGTGATCGCCTGCAACAGCATCAGGCCGTTGTTCTTGAGCAGGTGCGCGCACTGTTTGAAGTAGGTCGGCAGGAAGCGGTGGCCGACCGCCTCGATCATTTCGATCGACACCAGTTTGTCGTACTGGCCGGTGAGGTCGCGGTAGTCCTTGAGCAGCAGCGTCACTTGATCCTGCAAACCGAGGCGTTCGATGCGGGCCGCGGTGAAGGCGAACTGCTCCTTCGACAGCGTGGTGGTGGTGACTTTGCAGCCGTAGTGCTGCGCCGCGTAGAGCGCCATGCTGCCCCAACCGGTGCCGATTTCCAGAAGGTGGTCACCGGGCTTGAGCGCGAGTTTCTGGCAGATCCGCTCCAGTTTGTTCAGTTGCGCCTGCTCCAGGCTGTCGTCGGGGCTGAGAAACTGCGCGGCGGAATACATCATGGTCGGATCGAGAAACTGCTCGAACAGGTCATTGCCGAGGTCGTAGTGTGCGGCGATGTTTTTCTGCGAGCCCTTGCGCGTATTGCGGTTGAGCCAGTGCAGCCCGCGCACCAGCGGGCGACCGAGCCGGGCCAGGCCACCTTCCATGGCGTCGAGCACTTCAAGGTTGCTGACGAACACACGCACCACCGCCGTCAGATCCGGCGAGCGCCAGTAGCCATGAATAAAGGCCTCACCGGCACCGATCGAACCATTGCCGGCGACCAGCCCCCAGACGGCGGGATCCAGTACCTGAATTTCCCCCACCAGCGTGCTGCCCGGCGTACCAAAGACGTGGCGTTCGCCGTCCTCGATGACGATCAGTTGACCCTGCTTGAGCTGCTCCAGCTGGCGCAGTACTCCCCGGCGCAGCAGCGAACCGCTCAGGCCGTGAGGGCTGAGCAGGCTGGCTTTGGCCGAGACGCTAGTGGATTTCATGGTGGCGTTCCTCGGTCGGTACGGTGGCGGTTCGAAAATGGTCGTCGGCGCGCTGGTGGTCATACACCGGGGTGCGCTTGAGCAACAGGCGCAGCGCCTGCCAATAAATCGCCAGCGCGGTCTTGGCGGTCATCCAGGGAAAGCGCCACAGGTGCCGGTGCAAGTGGCGCCGGTCAAGGGTTTCGCGTCGCAGATCGAGGGTGGCGTCGAACAGTTTTTGCTCGCCTTGCCAGTCGGCCATGTGCACGCCCAGGTTCTGCGCAGCAGGGCTGAAGCTCATGCGGTATTCCAGGTCCGGCGGCAGGAATGGCGAGACATGAAACGCCTTGGCCACGGCAAAATGCTGGTGGAAGTCCTGCAGATGGGTCAGCGCTCGAGCCGGCAGCACGTAGTGATAACGCTCGCGCCACGGAGTGTTGCGGACTTCGCAGAGAATCGCCGCCAGTTGGCCGTCGGCCTCGTGGCAATAGAAAAAACTCACCGGGTTGAACGACAGACCCCAGCTGCGCGGCTGGGTCAGCAGGCAGATCGAACCTTGCGGTGCATGGCCCACGGCTTCGCCGACCAACTGGCGCACCGCATCGCTCAGGCGCACGCCCCGGCCGGTGAAGGTTTTCAGGTAGTCGGTTTCGCGGAATGAAAACGGCGCAAAGCGGCTGGTGCCTGCCAGGCGGGACAGGCCCAGTACGGTCTCCTGTTCAGCCAGATCGAGATACAGCATGCCGATCCGATAACGAAACTCATGACGGCGCGGGGCAAATCGCCGATGGGCGATCCAGCCACTGTAGAGCGCGCTGTTCACAGGCTTTCTCCGAAGGACGCGGCCACGCGCAGGGCGCTGACCACGCCGTCCTCATGAAAACCGTTGGCCCAGTAGGCGCCGCAATAATGCGTGTGTTGCGCGCCGTCGATTTCAGCCCAGCGCTGCTGTGCCGTCACCGCCGCGAGGCTGAATTGCGGGTGGGCGTAGGTGAAGCGCGCCAGCACTTTGGACGGCGTGATGCCAGCGCTCTGGTTGAGGCTGACGCAGAACGTGGTGCCGCTCTGCAGGCCTTGCAGAATGTTCATGTCATAAGTCACGGCCGCCCGGGTATGACCCGCTCCGCCGAGGCGATAATTCCAGCTGGCCCAGGCCCGTTTGCGCGTGGGCAGCAAGCGGGTGTCGGTGTGCAGCACCACTTCGTTGTCGGCGTAGGGCAGGGCGCCGAGGATTTCCCGTTCGACCTTGTCGGGGTTGCCCAGCAGTCGCAGGGCCTGGTCGCTGTGGCAGGCCAGCACTACTTTGTCGAAACGTTCGATACCGGCCGGGCTGTGGATAACCACACCGTGCGCATCGCGATCGATCCGGCCCACCGGGCAGTTCAGGCGGATGCGTTCCTTGAACGATGCGGTCAGCGGTGCGATGTAGGCACTGGAGCCACCCTCGATCACCTGCCATTGCGGACGGTTACTGACCGACAACAGCCCATGGTTCTCGAAAAAACGCACGAAGAACTGCAACGGAAAATTGAGCATTTCAGCCATCGGCATCGACCAGATCGCCGCGCCCATCGGCACGATGTAATGCAGGATGAAGCGCTCGCCGTAACCGCCGGCCTTGAGGTAATCGTCGAGGGTGGTGTCGGTGGCGATCCGCTGTTCGGCAAGGTCGCGCCGAGCCTCTTTGTTGAACCGCAGGATGTCGCGCAACATGCCCCAGAATCCGGGGGACAGCAGATTGCTGCGTTGGGCGAACAAGCTGTTCAGGTTGTTGCCGTTGTATTCCAGGCCGGAGTCCGGGTCGTTGACTGAAAAGCTCATTTCGGTGGGTTTGAACGTCACACCCAGTTGGCCAAGCAGACGAATGAAGTTCGGATACGTCCAGTCGTTGAACACGATAAATCCGGTGTCCACCGCGTACTCGCGCCCGTCCACGGTGACCGGCACCGTGTGGGTATGGCCGCCGATCCGGGCGTCGGCTTCGAACACGGTGATTTCGTGTCGGCGTGCGAGCAGGTACGCGCAGGTCAAACCGGCGATGCCGCTGCCGACGATGGCGATTTTCATGTCGCATCCCTTAGCGGCGGGCTGCTGCGCACCATGCGTTTGCCAATCGCCAGTTGTACTCGGGCGGGCATTTTCGACAGGGGCCACAGGACCGCCATGAACAACGCCGGAAAGGCGATTTCCAGTGGCCGGTCTTTCAGCTTGGCGAAGATATGCCGCGCGGCTTTATCCACAGGCCAGCTGAGCGGCATCGGGAAGTCATTCTTGGCGGTCAGCGGCGTGTCGACGAAACCGGGACTGATCACCGTGACTTCAATGCCTTCGTCCGCCAGATCTATGCGCAGGGATTCGAACAGATAACGCAGCCCGGCCTTCGACGCGCCATAGGCTTCTGCCCGTGGCAGCGGCACATAGGTCACCGAGCTGGCCATCCCCACCAGATGCGGTGCCGTACCTTTGCGCAGCAAGGGCAGGGCGGCTTCGATGCAATAGCTGCTGGCGAGCAGGTTGGTACGCACCACGTGCTCGATGATCGAGGCGTCGAACTGGTGAGCGTCGACGTATTCGCAGGTCCCTGCATTGAGGATGACGGTATCCAGCGAGCCCCAGTCCGCGGCTATCTGTTCGCCAATTTCGCGTACGGTCTGGCTGTTGGTCAGATCGCCGGGCACCACCAGAACCTGTCCCGGATACCGTTGTGACAGAACCTTGAGCGGCGCGACCTGGCGGGAACTGACCGCCAGCTGTGCACCGCTTTTGAGAATGTCTTCCGCGAGTGCTGCGCCGATGCCACTGCTGGCACCGGTCAGCCAATAACGCCGTGGAGCTGTACGACTCATCCCAATCTCCTTTTCAGCCAGGCAATCACCCGACCCAATACGGGTAAATGTTCATAAAGCAGCGCTCCGGCATCGAAATAATCCCGGTGGCGGTAAACCTTGTCGCGCCAGAGCAGATGCGAGCAGCCGGCGACGCGGATCAGTTGCCCACCGCTCAGACGCGGGTGGCGGTAGCTCATGACCCAACGCAAATAGCCTTCGCCTTCGCCGATCTGGTCGAAGCCGTGGAAATCGAAGCGCAGTTCGTTGACGTTGGCGTACAACTCGCT
This sequence comes from Pseudomonas sp. IT-P2, assembly GCF_949767575.1. NCBI lineage: Bacteria > Pseudomonadati > Pseudomonadota > Gammaproteobacteria > Pseudomonadales > Pseudomonadaceae > Pseudomonas > Pseudomonas sp. IT-P2. Next base: position 48,993 of record NZ_CATKQA010000005.1, read on the forward strand.
GAAGTAACCGCGCAATTGCGTCAGTCCCTGCACTTCATGCAGTGGATCGGTGAAGTGAATGTCCTCGCTGTACAGTTCGTCCAGGGTGCGCAAATTGTCTTTGTTCAACTGTGCGAACCGCTGGGCGAAACTGCGTAGAAATTCACTCATCACTCGCTCCTTGAGATGCGCGCGACGGCAGGTTCTTGAACGCTGCCAGCGCCCGCTCCCGTGATGCACTCAGATTAACGATCGGCGCCGGATAGTCGGCGACGCCGAACAACCCGCCAGCACTGGCCGGGTTGTGCACTTCTTTCTTGTTCAGCCCGGCCAGCTCCGGCAACCAGTGCTTGATGAACAGACCTTCGCTATCGAATTTTTCCGACTGGCTGAGCGGGTTGAAGATGCGGAAATACGGCGCCGAATCGGTGCCCGTCGAGGAACTCCACTGCCAGCCGCCATTGTTGGCAGCCAGGTCGCCGTCGATCAGGTGGCGCATAAAAAAACGTTCGCCTTCACGCCAGTCGATCAGCAGGTTCTTGGTCAGAAACATCGCCACCACCATCCGCAGGCGGTTGTGCATCCAGCCGGTTTCCAGCAGTTGGCGCATGGCGGCGTCGATGATCGGCAAGCCGGTGCGCGCCTCTTGCCAGGCGGCCAGATCCTCCGGGGCGTCGCGCCAGGCCAGGGCTTCGGTTTCCGGACGGAATGCGCGATGGCGTGAAACCCGCGGATAACCGACGAGAATATGTTTGTAGAACTCGCGCCACAGCAGTTCGTTGATCCAGGTGACGGCGCCGACCTTGCCGCTTTCGAATTCACCCTGATTGCTTTGCAGGGCGGCGTGCAGGCATTGGCGCGGCGAGATCACGCCTGCAGCCAGATAGGCCGAAAGCTGGCTGGTGCCGGGTTTGGCCGGGAAGTCGCGTTCGCTCTTGTAGTAATCGATCTGTGCATCGGCGAACGTGTCGAGGCGACGCCGGGCTTCGGATTCACCGGCGGGCCACAGGGCGCGCAGGGATTCGCCGGGTGTCGGGAAACTTTTGATGGCTGCCGGGACCGGGTCGCTGGTGATATTCAGCGCCGATTGCTTGCCCGGCGGCTGTTTCAGCGACGGCATCGAGCGGTGCAGGCGTTCGTAGCAAACCTTGCGGAACTGGCTGAACACCTGAAAGTAAGTGCCGGTTTTGGTCAGCACGCTGCCGGGCTTGAACAGCAATTGGTCGAGATAGCTGTGGAAGGTTATGCCTGCCGCTTGCAACGCTTTGGCAACTGCCTCGTCGCGACGGCTTTCGTTGATGCCGTATTCTTCGTTGACGTGCACCGCCTCGATCTTCAGTTGCCGACACAGTTCGAGCAGCACGGCGGGTGCCTGATCCCAGTGAGGCGCGGTGCGGATCAGGAGCGGGATGTTCAGGTCGCCAAGGGTTTTGCTCAACTCACGCAGATTGCGCAGCCAGAAATCGATCTTGCACGGAGCATCATCATGTTCCTGCCATTGCTGCGGGCTCAACAGGTACACGGCGACGGTCGGGCCACGCTCGGCGGCGGCCGCGAGGGCGGTGTTGTCATGTTGGCGCAAGTCGCTGCGCAGCCAGATCAATTGCATGTCGGTCTCTGTCGAAATCATTAAATCAACCCACGCTCAATGAGTGCCCGATGTGCCGAAAGGGGGTCTTCGGCCAGGAACAGATCAGCGAGTTCGGAAGTCTTTGTGGACAGCTCGGCGTGGTGGATACACACCGTTGGTCCGACAATCAGTTTTGGGCAGCTGACACCGTTGAACAGTTTCGGTAGCTGCGCCAGGTTCAGGGCTTTGCTGGAATACAGCAGTACGCCACGGGCTTGCAGGGTATCGGTTGCCAACGCCAGTTCGCCGGCCGGCAGCGGCCAATCGAATACCTGCACCGGGCAATCGGCGCTGCTGATCAGCCAGGCGCAGAGCCACAGATGCGGCTCCAGTGGCAGGTCCGACTGGTTGATCAGCAGCAGCGGCGCGGTGCGCAACTGACGATTGTTATGGTAGATGCGTGCGCCGAATTTGCTGCGCAACCAGGCATAAAAGAACACCCGCTCCATCTGCGCGCCGAACTGGCCCTGCCAGCGCTGTTCAAGATCGCTTAGCAGCGGCAGCAGCAATTGCTCGCATAGAGTGCGTGGCGGATACAGCGCCATCGCCTGGTTGATGCCGTCGTCGAGGCTGCGCTCGTTCAGGTGGGTAACCGCCAGCAGGGCGGCCTGGCGCAGTGGATGCCATTCGTCCTGCGCCGGTTCGTTGAACGTCTGCGCGGTGTCGAGCAGCGGTTTGACCTGGCTGACCGCTACGCCACGGTTGAGCCAGGTAAGGATGTTCTGGATACGTTGCACATGCTCGGCGTTGTACAAGCGATGACCCTTGGGCGTGCGCTGCGGAACGATCAGCCCATAGCGCCGTTCCCAGGCGCGCAGGGTGACGGCGTTCACGCCGGTCTGACGGGCGACTTCGCGGATCGGCAGCCAGCCCTCGTCGAGGGCTTTCTTGAAGTCGGCGCCGAGGTCTTCACGGGCGCTGGTGTCGAGTGAGTCATTCATCAAATGGCGTTTCGCAGGCTGAGGTTTTCCGGATGCGGTTGCAGGTACACCTGCTGCGCAATGTAGGGATCCGGGTGGAGGCGAAAGTGATGCTTGAGCAGGGTCAGCGGCACCACCAGCGGAACGATGCCGTGCCGGTACTGGCCGATGATGTGCTGCACTTCCTGTTTGTCTTCAGGGCTGATCGCCTGTTTCAGGTAGCCACTGATGTGCTGCAGGACGTTGCTGTGGGTACGGCGGGTGGCGCATTTTTTCAGTGCCGCCATCAGTTCGCTGAAATAGCGCGGGCCCAGCTCGGCCGGGTCGGTCTGGCCCATGTTGCCCAGCAGATTGCCCAGCGCCTTGTATTGCACCGGGTTGTGGGCCATCAGCAGGTATTTGTAGCGCGAGTGAAATTCGGTCAGTGCACGGCGGCTCAAGCCCTGCTCGAGCACCTGCTGCCATTCGCGGTAGGCGAGCACGCGGGTGATGAAATTCTCCCGCAGCACCGGATCGTTGAGACGCCCGGCTTCTTCCACCGGCAGATCCGGATGCTGTGCACAGAACGCCTCGGCGTAAATGCCACGCCCACCACCATTCACCGGTGCGCCGTTGGCGTGGTAGACCTTGACTCGCTCAAGTCCGCAGGACGGCGATTGCTGCATGAAGATGTAGCCGCAGATGTCATTGAGCTCCCCGGCCATTTTCTCGCCGTAGGCGGCCAATGGCTGGGTGACGTTGATCGACGGATTGACGGTGCCGACTGCATCAGGCTTTTGCGGATCGCCCACCAGACGAATCGGCTCGCGGGGAATCCCCAGACCAATCGCTACTTCAGGACAGACGGGAACGAATTCGAAATGCTCGGCCAGGGTGCGGCTGCACAGCCGCGATTCCTTGTGCCCGCCGTTGTAGCGCACTTCGGCGCCCATCAGGCAGGCGCTGATGGCGATTTTCGGTAGGGACGTCGATGAGTCGGACATGCAGCAACCTCGAATCTGAACCTGTACAGGCAATCTGATCTGTACAACATGCCTTCAGCATAGATTCATGGGTGTACAAGTCAAATTGTTTGTATAAGTTTTTTTGAGGTTTTTAGCGCCAGCCCATTTTCCAGCGTGAATCATCCTGCAGGGCATGCCAGTCGCATTGCTCGGTACGCCGGGTCAGCACCGCCTGCAGTTCGATTTCCAGCACCGTGCCGTCCTCGTCGCGGAACAGTTCGGTCACCAGAAAATGTTTTTCACGGTTTTGCGGGTGAGCTGCTGTCCATTTCGACAGCAGCAATTTGCGCGGATTGATGCGATTCACTGCAGGTGTTCGTGCAAGCGTCTTGCCGCCTCCTGACCACTGAGCCATGCCCCTTCGACCCGACCCGACAGGCACCAGTCGCCACAGGCATACAGGCCCAGGTCGGCGTCGGCCAGGGTGCCCCATTCATGACTGCTTGCCGGCCGGGCATAGAGCCAGCGGTGGGCGAGGCTGAAGGTCGGGGCCGGCATGGCGCTGTGCAGCAACTCGGCGAAGGCACCGTGCAATTGTTCGATCACCGCTTCCTTGGGCAGATCGATGTGCTGCCGGCTCCAGGCACTGGTGGCGTGCAGGACCCAGGTGTCGCACGTGGTGTCGCGTCCCGGTTTGCTGCGGTTGCGAGCCAGCCAGTCGAGGGCGCTGTCCTGGACGAAGCAGCCTTCGATTGGCGTATCCAGCGGTGTATCGAAGGCGAGGGCGACGGCCCAGGTCGGGTCCATTTTCACGCCGGCGGCGGCACCGGCGAGTTTCGGTGCGGAGGCCAGCAGGGCAGTAGCCTGAGGCGCCGGAGTGGCGACCACCACGTGGCTGAACGGCCCGTGGGTGAAACCTTCGGCATCTTGCAGGTGCCAGTGTTCTTCGCCGCGATAGACCTCGGTGATCCGGCAGGCGAAATGCACTTCCAGGCCATCGAGCAGGCCCCGGGTGATGGCGCTCATGCGCGGCGTGCCGACCCAGCGGGTCTGTTCGTCCGGCGACAGGTTCAACTGCCCGCCATGAAAGGTGTAGAGCTGCGGTGCCCATTCGGCGACCCAGCCTTTGCTTTGCCAGCGCTGGACTTCGGTCACGAAGCGCCGATCACGGGCGGTGAAGTATTGCGCACCCATGTCCAGCGAACCGGCATCGCTGCGCTTGCTCGACATGCGCCCGCCGCTGCCGCGACTTTTATCGAACAACTGAACGGTATGCCCGGCATCTGTCAGCGCCTGGGCGGCGGAGAGTCCGGCAATGCCGGTGCCAATGATTGCGATAGGTACAGTCATAGGGGCCTCGTTTACCTTTCTGTACAGACTACGCCGTGGATGAAACCTGTACAATTATGTTTTTTGGTATAACTTCCAGCGTTCTTGTTCTGACAGCTTGGCCTATGGTTAAACAATAGAGCCTGCCCGATAGAAAAGATCCCTGTTTATAAAAATAGACTAGTGATCGGGGTAAAACGCCACGCGAGGAAGAAGTCATGCACATATTGCTGACCGGCGGTACTGGATTGATCGGACGTCAGCTTTGCCGGCACTGGTCCGCACAGGGGCATCGCCTGACGGTCTGGAGTCGTCGTCCGGAAAAAGTCGCGAAAATCTGTGGCGCCCAGGTGCGTGGCATTGCGCGTCTGGAGGACCTTGGCGACGAACCGGTCGACGTGATCGTCAACCTGGCCGGCGCGCCGATTGCCGACCGGCCGTGGACCCATCGGCGCAAGGCGTTGTTGTGGAGCAGTCGGATTACGCTGACCGAAGCGTTGCTGGCGTGGCTGGAACATCGCGGGCAGAAACCGTCGCTGCTGATCTCGGGCTCGGCCGTGGGTTGGTACGGTGACGGCGGCGAGCGCGAGTTGACCGAGGACTCCCCACCGGTGATTGACGATTTCGCCAGCCAGTTATGCATCGCCTGGGAGGAAACCGCGCAACGCGCCGAAGCGATGGACATTCGCGTGGTGCTGGTGCGCACCGGGCTGGTGCTGTCGGCCGAGGGCGGCTTTTTGTCGCGCCTGCTGCTGCCGTTCAAGCTCGGGCTGGGCGGGCCTTTGGGCAACGGTCGGCAGTGGATGCCGTGGATTCATATCGATGACCAAATCGCCCTGATTGATTTTCTTCTGCACCGCGATCAGGCGAGCGGTCCTTATAATGCGTGCGCGCCGAAACCTGTGCGCAATCGCGAATTCGCCAAGACCCTGGGCAGCGTGTTGCACCGCCCGGCGTTCATGCCGATGCCGGCCCTCGCCTTGAAGGTCGGGCTCGGCGAGATGTCATTGCTGTTGCTGGGTGGCCAACGGGCCACGCCCAAACGCTTGCTGGAAGCGGGATTCACTTTCCGGTTCACGGATTTACGCGCGGCCCTGGACGATCTTTCCAGCCGCCTCTGAAATAGGACGTTGCATGACCGATCACGCCTTGCTTCTGGTCAACCTGGGTTCGCCGGCCTCCACTTCGGTGGCCGACGTGCGCCGCTATCTCAATCAATTCCTGATGGATCCTTACGTGATCGACCTGCCGTGGCCGGTGCGGCGTCTGCTGGTGTCGCTGATTCTGATCAAGCGCCCGGAGCAGTCGGCCCACGCCTACGCCTCGATCTGGTGGGACGAAGGGTCGCCGCTGGTGGTACTCAGTCGTCGCCTGCAACAGCAGATGAAGGCGCAGTGGACTCACGGTCCGGTTGAGCTGGCCATGCGTTACGGCGAGCCGTCGATTGAGACAAGCCTGTTGAAGCTGGTCGCGGCGGGGCACAGACGCATCACCCTAGCGCCGCTTTATCCACAGTTCGCCGACAGCACCACCACCACGGTGATCGAAGAAGCCAAGCGGGTGGTGCGCGAGAAAAAACTCGATGTGCAACTGTCGGTGTTGCAGCCGTTCTACGATCAACCGGAATACCTCGACGCCCTGGTGGCCAGCGCCAAACCGCACTTGCAGCAGGATTACGATCACCTGTTGCTGAGCTTCCATGGTTTGCCTGAGCGGCACCTGACCAAGCTCGACCCGACCGGCAATCATTGCTTCAAGAATGAAGATTGCTGCAAGAACGCCTCGGCTGCCGTATTGGCCACCTGTTATCGCGCCCAATGTCTGCGCACAGCGGCGTTGTTCGCTGAGCGCATGGGGCTGCCGGACGGCAAGTGGTCGGTGTCGTTTCAGTCGCGGCTGGGCCGGGCGAAATGGATCGAGCCCTACACCGAAGCGCGGCTGGATGAGCTGGCCAAAAGCGGCGTGAAGAAGATTCTGGTGATGTGCCCGGCGTTTGTTGCCGATTGCATCGAGACCCTGGAAGAGATCGGCGATCGCGGCAAGGAACAGTTCTGCGAAGCGGGGGGAGAGGAGCTGGTGCTGGTGCCGTGCCTGAATGATGACCCGCAATGGGCGAAGGCGTTGGCAACACTTTGTGAACGGGCGCCATTGGCCCTTTAATGATCGTCGATGATTGATCGTTCCCACGCTCCGCGTGGGAATGCCTCTGGGGACGCTCCGCGTCCAGTGACGCAGAGCGTCACGGGCTGCATTCCCACGCGGAGCGTGGGAACGATCAGTGTGAGGTGATGAGCGTGGGAACGATCATGACGATCAAAGAGGGAACGATCCGTCGTTAGATCAGCGGCTCATCCGCCTTCTTCTGCTTCCAGCCGTCATTACCCGGCAGCAGCAGGTTCAGCGCAATTGCCACCACCGCGCACAGCGCGATGCCTTTGAGACCGAAGTCGTCGGGACCGGTGCCGGTGCCGACCAGCACGCCACCGATACCAAACACCAGGGTCACCGAAACGATCACCAGATTGCGCGCCTCACCCAGGTCGATCTTGTGACGGATCAAGGTGTTCATCCCCACCGCCGCGATCGAACCGAACAGCAGGCACAGAATCCCGCCCATCACCGGCACCGGAATACTTTGCAGCAGGGCGCCGAACTTGCCGATGAACGCCAGGCTGATGGCGAAGATCGCCGCCCAGGTCATGATTTTCGGGTTGTAGTTCTTGGTCAACATCACTGCGCCGGTCACTTCCGCGTAGGTCGTGTTGGGCGGGCCGCCGAACAGGCCGGCTGCGGTGGTGGCGATACCGTCACCGAGCAGGGTGCGATGCAGGCCTGGCTTCTTCAGGTAGTCGCGACCCGTCACGCTGCCGACAGCAATCACGCCGCCGATGTGTTCGATGGCCGGGGCCAAAGCTACCGGGACGATGAACAGGATTGCCTGCCAGTTGAACTCCGGTGCGGTGAAGGCCGGCAGGGCGAACCACGGTGCTGCGGCAATTTTCGCGGTGTCGACCACGCCGAAGTAGAAGGACAGGGCAAAACCCACCAGCACGCCGGAAATGATCGGCACCAGACGGAAAATGCCCTTGCCGAACACCGCCACGATCAATGTGGTCAGCAGCGCCGGCATCGAGATCATCATGGCGGTCTGGTAATGGATCAGTTCCGAACCGTCGCCGGCCTTGCCCATCGCCATGTTCGCGGCAATCGGCGCCATGGCCAGACCGATGGAGATGATCACAGGGCCGATCACCACCGGCGGCAGCAAACGGTCAATGAACCCGGTGCCTTTGATCTTCACGGCCAGGCCGAGGAAGGTGTAGACGAAACCGGCCGCCATCACGCCGCCCATGGTCGCGGCGAGGCCGAACTGGCCTTTGGCGAGAATGATCGGGGTGATGAAGGCGAAGCTCGACGCGAGGAATACCGGCACCTGACGCCCGGTGACGATCTGGAACAGGATCGTTCCCAGACCCGCGGTAAACAGTGCCACGTTCGGGTCCAGGCCCGTGATCAGTGGCATCAGCACCAGGGCGCCGAAAGCCACGAACAGCATCTGTGCGCCGGACAGCACGGTGCGCCAGAGCGGATCGTTGAACTCTTGCTGCATGCTTACGCGTCCTTCTGCTTGGTGCCGAAGATCTTGTCACCGGCATCGCCAAGCCCAGGAATGATGTAACCGTGCTCGTTGAGTTTCTGATCGATGGACGCGGTGTAGATGATCACGTCCGGGTGAGCTTTCTCGACAGCGGCGATGCCTTCCGGCGCGGCAACCAGCACCATCGCACGGATGTCCTTGCAACCGGCCTTCTTCAGCAGGTCGATGGTCGCAACCATGGAGCTGCCGGTGGCAAGCATCGGGTCGATGATCATGGCCAGGCGTTCGTCGATTTCCGGAACCAGTTTTTCCAGATAGGTGTGGGCCTGCAGGGTTTCTTCGTTACGGGCAACGCCGACGGCGCTGACCTTGGCGCCCGGGATCAGGCTGAGCACGCCTTCGAGCATGCCGATGCCGGCACGCAGGATCGGCACGACGGTAATCTTCTTGCCGGCGATTTTCTCGACCGACACGGTGCCGCACCAACCTTCGATATCGTAGGTTTCCAGCGGCAGGTCTTTGGTCGCTTCATAGGTCAACAGGGCACCGACTTCCTGCGCGAGTTCGCGGAAATTCTTGGTGCTGATGTCTGCACGGCGCATAAGGCCAAGTTTGTGACGGATCAGCGGATGGCGGATCTCTTGGATGGACATGGGGAAAGGCTCCGGCGGCGGGCAAAAAAACCGGCCTAGATTAATCTATCCGACGGTGATGTCCTATAGGACATACAGTACGTTAGTCCACAAATGCTTGATTCGGCCGTGCGGGATGCGTACCTTTGCTCGCTTTTCCGAAACAGACCCCCCTGGAGAGCGCCATGTCCGCTGATCTCGAGCATATCCGTCAAATCATGCGAGAGGCTGACTGCCTGTACACCGAAGCTGAAGTCGAGGCTGCCATTGCCCGTGTCGGTGCACAAATCAACGAACAACTGGCCGACAGCAACCCGGTGGTGTTCTGCGTGATGAACGGCGGCCTGATCTTCTCCGGCAAACTGCTGACCCATCTGCAGTTTCCGCTGGAAGCGTCCTACCTGCACGCCACCCGCTATCGCAACGAAACCAGCGGCGGCGACCTGTTCTGGAAAGCCAAGCCTGAAGTCTCGTTCATCGACCGCGACGTGCTGATCATCGACGACATCCTCGACGAAGGTCACACCCTGGGCGCGATCATCGACTTCTGCCGTCACGCCGGCGCGCGCAAAGTGCACACCGCGGTGCTGATCGACAAGGATCACGACCGCAAGGCCCGTCCTGACCTGAAAGCCGACTTCGTTGGTCTGCCGTGCATCGACCGTTACATCTTCGGTTACGGCATGGACTACAAAGGCTACTGGCGCAACGCTAACGGGATCTTCGCCGTCAAAGGCATGTGAGAACCCCTGAAAGATCGCAGCCCCGGGCTGCGATCTTTTGCTTTAAAGGCTGCTAAAGTGCTCGGCCCCGCCCCCGGAGCCTGTCATGAGCCTCTTGATCCGCAGCTGCGCCGCCCTGTTGCTGACCCTCAGCCTGCCCCTGGCCGCCGCCCCGATGCACAGTCAATTCCTGCCGCCGGACGACCTGACCCTGCGCGATGCCGAACCCGAGCAGCAGCAACTGTTGCAGGTCACCGATTATTCCGTGGTGGTGGGGGCCCAGCGCCAGTCCAATCAGCAGCCGATTCCGGTCACCTCTTCGTTGATGATCCGCCTAAAAGGCAAATCCCTGAACAAGGGGGCGACGATCAATCAGGTGCTGGTCAACTTCGATGGCGAAAGCAAAAGCCTGAAAAAACCGGTGTATGACGACAAGAGCAAGACCCTCACGCTCTACTACCCGCTGGCCCAGTACCGGGTGGTGATCGATCTGTTGCGCAACGATACGGTCTACGTGCAATTTCTCAGTTACGCCAACGGCCACATCTGGGCCGATTTGCACACCGGCAGTACGCGCTCGCGTTGAGCCTTGTGCCTGCGCAGGGGTAAACTGCCCGCCCCGTGAAATGTCTGCGAGCTGGAGTCGGCAATGCGTAAAGATAAGAAGCAAGTGATTGGTGACGAGATCGGCGATGAGCAGATCAAGCTGTTCCTCGATTTTGAGCCGGTCGACGCCACCTCGCCGTCGCTGCACAAACTGGTCAAGGCTTACCGTGGCCTGCGCATCGACGATTTCGAACGCTTCCTGACGTTCTTCGTCGAAGCCGGTTATGACGTCGATGGCAAGGACGAGCACGGCAAGACTTTCATCGACCAGATCCGCGATCAACGCAACGCTGCGGAATACATCGAGCTGATCGAGAAAGCGCGCGGCTGATATCCGCGGCGTTCCCAAGGCATAAAAAAACGCCCCGCACTCACTGAGTGCGGGGCGTTTTTTATGTCGCAATATCAAGCGAAGCTTGGGGTCTCGCTGCTTTCTTCCACCAGTTCAAGCGCAATGTTGTTCTGCGTGTTGATCTTGCGATACAGCGCCGCGTCGGTTTCCAGGACCTTTTCACGGGCCGGGAAGATTTCCGCCAGTTTGGCAGCCCATTCACCCTTGGCCTTGGCCGGGAAGCACTTCTCGATCAGTTCCAGCATGATCGAAACGGTCACCGAAGCACCCGGCGAAGCGCCGAGCAGGGCGGCGAGGGAGCCGTCCTTCGCGGCCACCAGTTCGGTACCGAACTGCAGGATGCCGCCTTTTTTCGGGTCTTTCTTGATGATCTGCACCCGTTGGCCGGCCACTTCCAGGCGCCAGTCTTCGGCTTTCGCCTCGGGGTAGAAACGGCGCAGGGATTCCAGGCGCTGTTCCATCGACTGCATCACTTCGCTGACCAGGTACTTGGTCAGGTCCATGTTGTTTTTCGCCACGGCCAGCATCGGCCCGATGTTGCCGGCGCGAACCGACAGCGGCAGGTCCATGAAGGAGCCATGCTTGAGGAACTTGGTGGTGAAGCCGGCGTATGGCCCGAACAGCAGGGATTTCTTGCCGTCGACCACGCGGGTGTCCAGGTGCGGCACGGACATCGGTGGCGAACCCACGGCGGCCTGGCTGTAAACCTTGGCCTGGTGATGCTTGACCACTTCCGGGTTGTCGCAGCGCAGCCACTGGCCGCTGATCGGGAAGCCGCCGAAGCCTTTGCTTTCTTCGATGCCCGAAGCCTGCAGCAGCGGCAGGGCCGCGCCACCGGCGCCGAGGAACACGAACTTGGCGTCGACTTCACGGCTGCTGCCGCTGTTGACGTCCTTGATGCTGACGGTCCAGCCATTGCCGTTACGCTTGAGGCCGGTCACGCGCTTGCAGTACTTGACCTGGGCATCGGGGGCGCTGGTCAGGTGCTTGAGCAACTGATTGGTCAGGGCGCCGAAGTTGACGTCGGTGCCGTTGATCACGCGGGTGGCGGCGAGTACCTGGTCTTTTGGACGACCCGGCATCATCAGCGGCATCCACTCGGTCATCTTCGCCTTGTCTTCGGTGTATTCCATGTCGGCGAAGGCGTGGTGCTTGCGCAGCGTATTGAAACGTTCCTTGAGGAACGACACGCCTTGCTCACCCTCGACGTAACTCAGGTGCGGCACCGGGCTGATAAAGGATTTGCACGAGCCGAACGTGCCTTTCCTGGTCAGGTACGACCAGAACTGCTTCGACACCTCGAACTGGGTGTTGATGTGCACGGCTTTCTTGATGTCGACGGTGCCGTCGGCAGCCTGCGGCGTGTAGTTCAGCTCGCACAGGCCGGCGTGGCCGGTACCGGCGTTGTTCCATGGGTTGGAACTCTCCGCGGCACCGGAATCCATCAGCTCGACGACTTCCAGCTTGATCGCCGGGTCGAGTTCCTTGAGCAGTACTGCGAGGGTGGCACTCATGATGCCGGCCCCAACCAGAACTACGTCGACTGCTTCGTTATGCGCCATTTAACGCGTCTCCAAAATCTGCAGCACCAAATTGTCGGCATGGCTGCCAGGCGTCCAGGGCAGGTCAGTTGAGCCCCGGGTATCCTTGGTCAGGTGTGCCATGTCCGAATCTTCGCAATTTTTCGCAACTTCGACGGATGCGTGCGGCCTGGCTTCAAGAGTCCCATGAACTCATTTCGGCACGGGGCTGGCAATTCGACTTATGGTCGAGACATCCGTTTGTGCAACCAAATCCGTAGCGGACAGGCTTCAGGCTCCGGTAGTCGAGGCGTTCCCGTTCCTGTGTCGTTGGGCTGTTTCAGACGCTAATGGTGCATGTTCAGACGCAAAACTATTCATTTGCTCGCCACACTCTTGTGAAGTTGTGAAAACCCGTTTTTTTCACGCTCTTTTGAAGACGTGAACCTCAAAAAGGGCTGTCCGGGGCTGGCACCGTGCCCGGAGGGGCAAACAACTCAGTGGCCGAGCGTCATGACAGCTCTGCAGATTCGCGAAAAGCGGGATTTGCCAGGGAAACAGCAAGCACGCCAGCTTCACTCGATCTGTGTGGGCGGCTCTCTGTGGGCGATTTGGATGCCAATGCAAGCGCATTGACGCTGTTGCGGGGCCCGATCAGGAGACGTCCTTATAATCGGGGGGAGATTGTATCGAAGAAATGCGCGGAGTTGGTCGAGTTTAATGACTTTTATTAGGCATCCGGTCAGATGCTCAACATCGCCTGAGCCCGTGCGCGTGGGCGCTGCTGTTCGACCCGGGCGCTGGCGGGCAGTGGCTGGTGCAGCCAGTTGAGACGGATTTCCTCGATTTCCACCCAGCCATCACCCATCGGTTGCAGGCTGCATTGCTTGAAGGCCTGGCAATGGCCGTTGCGGTCGAGCAGGGCGAAGCTGCGGTGCAGCGGGCGGGGGGCGAACAACGAGATCAGATAGCGCATGGCAGTGCTCCTTTTGGGGATCTGTGAGCAAGATTGGCAAAGGGCCGTGACGCGCACGTGTATGGGGGGTGACGAATGTGTGACAGGAACCGCTGGCAGCGGGTTTTGTCAGAGATTTCAGTGCTGGTGACCCACAGTGGCCCACCGCTATACTGCCGGCCTGTCTGTGCCTGATTCTGGAGAGAAGAGCATGTTGCAACGCCTGTTGTTCGGTTTGATCACTGTGACCAGTTTGACCCTGGTTGGCTGCGCCCACAGCCCGCAACAACTGAGCCCGGAACCGAAGCTGACCACTCAGCTGGCACCGGTCGGCCACGGCCAGCCTGTCGTGGTTCGCGTCGTCGACGGTCGTCCGTCGCCAACCCTCGGCACCCGTGGCGGCCTGTACCCGGAAACCAGCGCCATCACCGTGCAGCGCGAGCAGATCCTGCCGAAGCTGCAGGCCCAGGCTGAAGCCGCCGTGCGTCTGCTCGGGTTCACCCCGACCAACAACGCGCCCAATGCACCGCAACTGACCGTGACCCTGGCCGAACTGAAATACCAGTCGCCGAAGGAAGGCATGTACGTGACCGAAGCCACCATCGGCGCCACCTTCCGCTCCGACGTGCAGAACGCCAACCGTCGCTACAGCGGCCGTTACGGTGCCTCGCTGGACCAGCGTTTCGGTATGGCGCCGAACCAGGAAACCAACACCAAACTGGTCAGCGACGTGCTGAGCGATGCGCTGACCCGTCTGTTCAAGGATCCGACCGTGGGTCAGGTCCTCGCCGAGTAAGTGTTCGGTTGATGTGAAAAAGCCCGGGGCCAGTGATGGCTCCGGGCTTTTTCGTTCAGGCGGCTTGTGAATAGAGGTCGAGAACGCTGACGCCGGTCAGCAAATCAGTCTCGGGCAAGTCCGCGTGCTGATGGCCGCCGAGGGCGCAATACACCAGCCAGTGGCGGTCCTGAACATTGAAGGCCAGGCTGCCGACGAGGGCTTGCTGCTCGTCGGACGGAGAGATGAGGTACAGGCGATCCTGGTTTTCAGCGTGAAGCATGTCGCGTTCCGTGTCGGTTTCGAGGCGCGCAGGGTGACTGAAACAAATGACGATGCCGTGACACAGGACAGCCATCGGTCGATTGTGGGGTTATTTGTCGTAAAGATTGGGGTTGGCGGGGAGGGTTCCGGTAGAATCCGCGCCGCGGTCGTCGGTCTGGCGCTCGCCATACCGGTTTAGATTGAGGTCTGTGATGTCGCTGCACTTGATGACGCTGTTTACCGCCCATCCCGCCAAACTGATCAATCTGCTGGCCCTGCTGTTGGCCTTTCCCGGCAGTTGGCTGCTGCACGCGACCCGTCGCCGTGAACAAAGGGCGATGGCCAGTATCGCAGCCCAGCGCCAGAACCAACCCGATCGGGAGCCGGTGCTCGATTGGGCGACCCTGCGCATGAACCGCTTCTTCTACCGCTTCGGTTTTGCCTGCCTGGGCCTGGCGTTGCTGGTGTCCTGGATCAGTACCCGCTTCTGAACGAAAAACGGCGCCCGAAGGCGCCGTTCTTGTATCCAGCCGACACCGCTTACAGCGGCAGTCCAGCCTTGACCCGGTACTGATTGCGCACCGGCGTCGCATATTGCAGCACCAGATACGGACGATGCTCCTCGGGGCAGGCGTCCAGACGGCTCCGCCATTCTTCCTGGGCCTTGGCCAGTTCCTCGGCACCAAACACCTCGGCAGCCTTCGGCACGTTCAATTGCGGATCGGCATCGGCCCACTGCGCGTACGCCAGGTAATGCACCGGGAACAACCGGTAGCCACCGAGAATCTGCTTGTCCATCTCGACCGCCAATTGCTTGGTGTCTTCGAACAGCTCGGTGATCGGCGCGGCGAAGTTCACGTGCACCCGGCCCTTGTAGCCGGTGATGCCCTTGGCGATGCTCACGTCATCCTCGCCCGGCGCCTTGCTGTAGGTTCCGGTGGTGGCGCGGATGTACAGCTCGCGGGCCTTGGCCTGATCGCACGGGTCGTATTCGTAGCTGATCGACACCGGGGTCAGGTTCAGCGACTGAATGACTTCGCCGAACGGCTCGTCCTTGCGACTCATGTGGAACATCTTGAGGATCGCAGACTCGGTACGGTCGTCGCCGTCCTTCGCGCGGCCTTCAGCCTGGGCGATCCAGATCGAGGCGCAATCGTTGCGGATCGAGTGGTTGATGTACGCCGACAGCAGTTGATACGCGGCCATTTTCTCGCGGCGCCCGGTGATCGAACGGTGCACGATGAAGCTCTTGTTCAGACGCATCAGATCGCTGACAAACGGCTTTTGCAGCAGGTTGTCGCCAATCGCGATGCGCGGCGTCGGCAAGCCGGCGTGGTACACGGCGTAGTTGACGAAGGCCGGGTCCATCACGATGTCGCGGTGGTTGGCGATGAACAGATAAGCGCTGCCGGACTTGAATTGCTCGACACCGGTGTAGGTCACGCCGTCGGTGGCGCGCTCGATGGTGTGATCGACGTAGAACTCGACCTTGTCCTGCAAAGTGGCCACGGAGGTCACGTCGGCAAACTCACGACGCAGCCGATGGGCTATAAGTGGTTTGAGCATCCAGCCGAAGGCACCGGCAAAACGCGGGAAGCGGAAGTGGGTGAGGATATCTAGAAACGCCTTGTCGCCGAGCAGTCGCGCCAGTACCGCAGGTACTTCGCTGTCGTCGTAAGGTCGGATGGCATCGAATTCGCCCATCATGCTCTCTTGTTGGAAACGGCTAGGGTAAGTAAAGGTTTTGATCGAAAACCAACGGGGCACGGTCTGAAAAAGTAGCCAGACAAAAATAGCCCTGCAAATAGACCGGCGATTATACGCACAAGTCACCCGGGAGACCGCGATGCTGGAAAGCGCACTATATGAATGTCCGTATTGTGGTGAAGAGGTCGAGACGACGGTGGATCTCTCCGGTGGCGACCAGACCTATATTGAAGACTGTCAGGTGTGTTGTCGGCCGATCACCTTTGTGTTGCAGGTCCATGGAGAGGACTGGTTTCTGGAAGTCTTCAGCGAAAACGAGTGAGGCGCGGCCATGCAGCGAATCTACGAACCGGAAAACCTGATGGAAGGCGAGATGCTCAAGGGTATGCTCGCCAGCGAGGGCATCGAGGCGCATCTGGTCGGGCGCGATCTGCTGGGCGGCACGGGCGAGTTGCCGATCTTTGGCCTGTTGGGCCTGTCGGTCGATAACGACCAGGCCGAATACGCCCGTGAGCTGATCAGTGCGTACAATGCCGCGCTGCCGCTGCCCGGCGATGAACCGGACAGCTATCCCGGGACGCTGGTCTGTTAGGCTGGCGTTCGTTTTATTTGTGAGTCGTGCTGCCCCATGTGTGGACGTTATGCCCTGTTTCGCTGGAACCGCGATTTCGCGAGCCTGCCAGGTTTTCCTGCCGATCAGCAGGCGCAGTGGAACATTTCCCCCAACGATTCGGTGTTGATGCTGCGCGCCGAACCCGGCGGCCAGCGCACGCTGGCCCGTGCCCGTTGGGGGCTGACACCGCCGTGGCTGACCGACATGTCGCGCACGCCGGCTCATGCCCGGGCCGAAACCGTCGCCGAACAGCCGATGTTCCGTGAAGCCCTGCGCTTGCGTCGTTGTCTGCTGCCGGCCAACGGGTTTTACGAATGGCGCGGCAACGTGCGCAAGCGGCCGTACTGGCTGACACCGGGAGAGGGGGCTTCGTTGTTTTTTGCGGCGATCTGGGAGGCGTATCCGGTGCAGGAACAAGTCTGGCTGAGCACGGCGGTGATCACTCAGTCGGCGGCCAGTCAGCGCCGGCCGTTGATTCTCGATGAGGCGGGGCAGGCGGCATGGCTTGATCCTGAAACGCCGTTGCATGTCCTGCAAGGCCTGCTCGCCAGTGAACCTGCCGCCCTGCGCGAGCGGGTGCTGGCGAACCTGGTCAATGATCCGAAGCTCAACGGGCCGGAGTGCCTGACCCCGGCCTGATCGGTCAGACCTTCGATCGTTCCCACGCTCCGCGTGGGAATGCAGCCCGGGGCGCTCCGCGCCCCAGATCCAGAGCCGAACGCGGAGCGTCCGTTGAGGCATTCCCACGCGGACGGTTCGACGCCTCGACGTGGGAACGATCACTGTCGGCTAGACCTTGAACTGGTTGATCAACCGCCGCTGCTGCTCCGCCAGTTTGGTCAGATCGGCACTCGCCGAACTCGATTCATCCGCACCACCGGCCACCTCATTGGCCACCTGACCGATATTGATCACGTTGCGGTTGATATCGTCGGCCACCGCGCTCTGTTCCTCGGCAGCGCTGGCGATCTGGGTGTTCATGTCGTTGATCACCGATACCGCCTGAGTAATGGTCTCCAACGCTTCGGCCGCCTTGGCCGCGTGCTGCACGCTTTCGTCTGTACGGTTCTGGCTGTCTTCCATGACCCGCACCACATCGCGGGTGCCCTGTTGCAGTTGCTGGATCATGCTCTGGATTTCTTCGGTGGCTTTCTGGGTTTTCTGTGCCAGGTTGCGCACCTCGTCGGCCACCACCGCAAAACCGCGTCCTTGTTCACCAGCACGGGCCGCTTCGATCGCCGCGTTGAGGGCCAGCAGGTTGGTCTGCTCGGCGATCCCGCGAATGGCGATCAGGATCGCGTTGATGTTTTCGCTGTCCTTGGCCAGGGTCTGCACCACGTCCACGGCCTTGCCGATTTCCACGGCCAGCACGCCAATCGAATGGGAGGTGTCGCGCACGATCTGCATGCCCTGACTGGCTGCCTGATCGGCGTGGCTGGCCGCTTGCGCGGCCTGGGTCGCGTTGCGTGCCACGTCTTGCGCGGTGGCGGTCATTTCCTGCACGGCGGTGGCGACCTGATCGATCTCGGCCATCTGCTTCTGAATGCCGATATTGGTACGGATCGCGATGTCCGCCGTGTGCTCCGAGGAATCGCTGACGCTCTGCACCGACGACACCACCTGCGTGATCATCCCCTGCAATTTGGCGAGGAAGGTATTGAAACCTTTGGCGATTGAACCGAGTTCGTCTTTGCGATCACTGGTCAAACGACGGGTCAGATCACCTTCGCCCTGGGCGATGTCATCGAGCATGGTCACCATCTGTTTGAGCGGACGGGCGATGCCGTGGCCCACCAGCCAGATCACCAGCAGGCCGAGGCCGGCAATGATCAGACCGACCATGGCCATGCCGAAGGTGTCGGATTTGCGCTGGGCGTCGAGGTCGCCTTGGAGCTTTTGCAGATCGGCCATCACCGCGTCGAGCGGCAGTTGCAGCATCAGCGTCCAGCGTGCGTCGGTCTGGCCGATGCCGAATGGCAGGTACAACTCGATCCGGCCTTGCTCTTTATTGACGGTGTACGTCACTTCGCCGCGCTTGAGATTGGCCATGTTGGCAATCTGCTGGGCGTCGAGGATGTCGCTGACCTTCTCGCCGAATTTGCTCGTGTCCTTGGTGTAGGCGACGATCCGGCCGTTGCCGCCGATCAGGGCCATTTGCCCGGCGCCGCTGTACAGTTTCTGGTTGGCGCTCAGGAGCATTTCCTGGATGAAGTTCACCGACAGATCGGCGCCGACGATGCCCTGGAAGGCGCCGTTGAGCATGATCGGTTCGATAAAGGAGGCGAGCATGACGATCTTGTCGCCGACCTTGTACGGGGCCGGATCGATCACGCAGGATTTTTTGGTTTCTTTCGAGCACAGGTAGTACTCGCTGGCGCGCACGCCGGTGGACAGGACTTTCTGGTCGTCGACGTCCACCAGTTTGTCCAGGCCCAGGGTGCCGTCGTCATTGCGAAACCACCACGGCAGGAAGCGCCCGTTGCCAGGATCAATCCCGACAACCTGGGTGCCGACGTAGGCCGCGTCATTGTGATCCAGTGCGTTTTTTTCCCAGCCGATGTAAGTGCCGAGAATCTTCGGATTCTTCTCGACGTTTTCCTTGATCAGGCTGATCAGTTGCTCACGGCTGACGGACAGTCGCGGCTGGCCGTCGGCGCCCGGTGTGCCGAGCAGGGCGTTGACCCGCACCAGTCCGCCGGCAATCAGCAGCGGCGCTTCGAGTTCGCGCTGGATCTGGCTGACCTGAGTCTGCGCCAGCGAGGTCAGGCGCTGTTCGATGACTTGCTCGAACTGGGCCTGGGTCCGTTGCTGGACCATTTCCTGGGTGCGGGCACCGGAGAACAGCGCATACAGCACTAGCGCGGCGACCACGCTGAGTACGATGGCGCCGGCCAGGGCGGCCACGGAAAACTGGATCGACTTGAACTTCATGGGAGCTCCGCACGCGAGAGGACGTCTGCGCTGTTGTATCGGCAGCCACGATTGCGCCATGAGGTGCGGAGCAAGTGATTACAGCCGGATGTCGCAAATGGACCAGTGCACGACGCAGTTGCAGCGGGCTCGGCGGTGGATGTGAATTTTTCCTGCAGGGTTGGCGGGCGTGTTCTGAAAACAGGTGCATCACGTCCGTTGTATCTGGCGCCGATACAATTACCCGCCTAGGATACGCGACAGGTTTTCAGGGAGCTTTTGAATGAACAAGACATTGGTTGTAAGTGCACTGAGCGCAGCGCTGTTGCTGGCCGGTTGTCAGTCGGTCAACACCACCAGCGGCGGTGCCGTGGGCGTGGAACGCAAGCAGTACATGTTCAGCATGCTGTCCTCGCAAGAGGTCGACCAGATGTATGCCCAGTCCTATCAGAAGACCGTGGGCGAGGCGTCCAGCAAAGGCGTGCTGGACAAGACCAGCAACGATGCCAAGCGTGTTCAGGCGATTGCCAACCGCTTGATTGCCCAGGCACCGAACTTCCGTCCGGATGCGGCGCAGTGGAAATGGGAAGTGAATCTGATCAAGAGCGACGAGCTCAACGCCAACTGCGGGCCTGGCGGCAAGATCATTTTCTACACCGGGCTGATCGACAGCCTGAAACTCACTGACGATGAAATCGCCGCAGTCATGGGCCATGAAATCGCCCACGCCCTGCGCGAGCACGGTCGGGAAGCGATGTCCAAGGCCTATGGCATCGAAATGGCCAAGCAGGGCGCCGGTGCGTTGCTCGGCCTGGGTCAGGACAGCCTGGCGCTGGCCGACACCGTGGCCAACTACGGCATGACGCTGCCCAACAGCCGCGCCAACGAAAACGAAGCCGACCTGATCGGTCTGGAGCTGGCTGCACGTGCCGGTTACAACCCGAACGCCGCCATCACTTTGTGGGACAAGATGAGCAAGGCCTCTGAAGGCGCGCCGCCGGAGTTCATGAGCACTCACCCGTCTTCCAGCAGCCGCACGGCTGCGTTGCAGGCGGCGATTCCGAAGGTCATGCCGCTTTACGAGAAAGCGCCCAAGTCCTGAAACCATGATCGCTCCCGCACTCGGTGCGGGAGCGATCTGCCGGATCAAACCCAGCCGCTGCTCTGCATCGCCTTGTATACAGCGACAATCGCCAGGATCAGGAACGCTGAGGCCGCCAGTCGACGAATCAGGGTCAGCGGCAGTTTTTCCGCTGCAAAATTACCCGCCAGTACCACCGGCACGTTGGCGATCAGCATGCCCGCCGTGGTGCCGATGATCACCAGCCACAGCTCCGGGTATTGCGCCGCCAGCATCACGGTAGCGATCTGGGTCTTGTCACCGATTTCCGCGAGGAAGAACGCAATCAGCGTGGTCAGGAATGGCCCGAACTTGCGGGCGGTGCTGGCTTCATCGTCGTCCATCTTGTCCGGCACCAGCGTCCACAGGGCGGTGGCGGCGAAGCTCGCGGCGAGAATCCAGTGCAGGACCGAATCGGAGAAGAAGCTGCCGAACCAGGCGCCGACCGCACCGGCTGCCGCGTGGTTGGCCAGGGTCGCAGCTACGATACCGGCGATGATCGGCCAGGGTTTGCGGAAGCGAGCGGCGAGAATCAGCGCGAGCAGTTGCGTCTTGTCGCCGATTTCGGCCAAGGCAACGATTGCGGTGGGAACGAGTAACGAGTCCAGCATCAGGATTTCCTAAGGGGCGGGTCGACACGGCTATGACACGTACAGCCTTCCCGCCCCGGGTAAGGTGTGCGTGTCATAGGTCTTGTCAAACCCTGCGATCCGTCTGCTGCGGACGCTTGGGTCGCATACGCCATGATCTGAGGATCAAGTATGTTGACGTATGCCGGACGAGCATGGCGCTCGTGGGAGACTACTCCCCTAGGACGGAGCGGATTCTGCCTAGGCGGAATCCATTCGGCAAGTGCTAATTTTCAGCCGCGCTTGGCCCGGTAAATCCGGAATCCATTGCCTTCGGCCTTGATCGCACAGACCCCGAGATGCTCTTCGATCAGCGGTTGATATTTCAGGAAACTGTTGGCAACCAAGCGAAGTTCGCCGCCGTTTTTCAGATGTTTGGCCGCTTTTCGTAGCAAGTTTTCGGTAGCGAAATAATCGGTATGCACACCGACATGGAACGGCGGGTTGCTCAGAATCGCGTTCAAACCCATCGGCGCGGCGTCGATGCCGTCACCGGTCAGCACCTCGGCTTCCAGACCATTGGCCGCCAGGGTCAAACGGCTGCTGGCGGCAGCGAAGGCATCAACGTCGAGCAAGGTGACCTGATTGTGCGGGTAACGACGCTTGACCGCCGCACCCAGCACGCCGGCGCCGCAACCAAAGTCCAGCAGATGGCCGCTCGGCAGTTTGTCCAGATGTTCCAGCAGCAGGGCGCTGCCGCGATCCAGTCGGCCGTGGCTGAATACACCCGGCAGGCTGATGACTTTCAACGGGCCTTCGGCAAGCGGCAGTTCGTAGGTCTGCGCCAGGCTTTCCAGCGGTTTGGCTTCGGGAGCGTTGGCCACCGTCACTTGCCACAATTGGCAATGGCGCGCGCTGTCGAGCTTGCGCGGCTTGCCGAACGGGTTGAGCTGTTTGGAGGCGCCTTCGATACCGCTGCGTTTTTCCCCGACCAGATACACCTCGCGCCCGGCCAGACGCGAAGCCACGGCATTGAGGATGTAATCGGTCAGGTCCTTGGCCTTGGGCAGGAACACCACCGCCGTGTCGAACGAGCGCTCCGGCACGTTCACGCCAAAATGGCTGCGCCCTTCGAAGCGCGCATCGAGTGCAGCCTGGTCGCCGGCGTGCCAGCACCAGCCAAACGCCTCGGGCAGGCGCCCCAGCAGATCATCGGCAGGCAAACCGGCCAGCAACACCGAACCCTGGAATAACTCGGCCTGACGAAGCAGTACTTCACTGCGCGGATCCATAACTGCTCCTGTGAAAAAAAGTGCCGCAGTTTATCAACTGACGACCCGCAGCGCCTTACCGCTGTAGAACGCCTGGGTGTTTTCCACCAGTTGGCCGACGATTCGCTGCCGCGCCTCGCGGCTGCCCCAGGCGTTGTGCGGGGTGACGATCAGGCGCGGGATATCGGCAGCCAGCAGCGGATTGCCGTTGGTCGGCGGCTCGACGCTCAACACATCGGTGGCCGCGCCGCCCAGATGACCGCTGCGCAAGGCGTCGGCCAGGGCCTGTTCGTCGATCAGCCCGCCACGGGCGGTGTTGACCACGAACGCGCCAGGTTTCATCGAGGCGAGTTCGCGGGCACCGATGAAGTGCCGAGTGTGTTCGTTGAGCGGGCAGTGCAGGGTGAGAGCGTCGATCTGCGGCAGCAATTCTTCCAGCGGCAAGCGATCCGGACGAGCCGGGCGCCCCGGAATCTGTCCCAGCAGCACGCGCATGCCGAAGGCTTCGGCCAGACGCGCGACCGCGCCGCCGAGTTCGCCGTGTCCAAGCAGGCCGAGGGTTTTGCCTTCCAGCTCGACGATCGGGTAGTCCAGCAGGCAGAACTGTTTCGCCTGCTGCCAGCGACCTTCACCGACGGCTTTCTGATAATCGGCCAGGCGCGTGGCGAGGTTGAGCAGCAGCATGATCGTGTGCTGCGCCACCGACGGGGTGCCGTAACCCTGGCAGTTGCACACGGTAATGCCGTGGGCGCGGGCGGCGGCCAGATCGACGTTGTTGGTGCCGGTGGCGGTGATCAGGATCAGCTTCAGCTGTGGGTTGGCGGCCATGGCGGCGGCGTCGATCAGGATCTTGTTGCTGATCGCCACGGTTGCACCTTGCAGGCGCTCGCTCACTTGCGCAGGCAGCGTCTGGGCGAACAGTTGCAGGTCGCTGAAGCAGTCACGCAAAGGGCTCAGATCGAGATCGCCAAGATCCAGCGAAGGGTGATCGAGGAATACGGCGCGGTGGGCGTTCGTCATCAACTGTACCTGTCGTGCTTTGAAGGGAAGGCGTAATCTGCCGAGCCTACCAGATGAAACAACTCGTTACGCTTGGCCGAAAGGAGCCCCCATGTACTGGACCGAATTCTTGACCGTTGCCCTGATTCACCTGCTGGCCGTCGCCAGCCCCGGTCCTGATTTTGCCGTGGTGGTGCGTGAAAGCGTGACCCATGGTCGACGCGCCGGGACCTGGACCGCGTTGGGCGTGGGCACGGCGATTTTCCTGCACGTCGGTTATTCCTTGCTGGGGATCGGCCTGATCGTTTCCCAATCAATCGTGTTGTTCAACGCCCTGAAATGGGCGGCGGCCGCGTACCTGCTGTACATCGGCTTCAAGGCCCTGCGTGCGCAACCGGCGAAAACCGTGACCGATGATCTGCACAAAGAGGCCGGCGAGCGCACCGCACGTGGCGCGTTCACTTCGGGTTTCGTGACCAACGGCCTGAACCCGAAAGCCACGCTGTTCTTCCTGTCGTTGTTCACCGTGGTGATCAACCCGCACACACCGCTGACAGTACAGGCCGGTTACGGCATTTATCTGGCCGCCGCGACCGCCACCTGGTTCTGCCTGGTAGCGATGTTGTTCAGCCAGCAGCGCGTGCGCGCCGGTTTCGCCCGCATGGGCCACTGGTTCGACCGCACCATGGGCGCGGTGCTGATCGCCATCGGCGTGAAACTCGCGTTCACCGAGATGCATTGATCCTTCTGCGCTGTCATCTGTTTCGGCAAATGCTGGCGCAAAGCTAGCATTTGTACGGCTCTGCAAATCATTCCTTTGGCTGATTTGGCTGACGTATAACGGTTCTAGAGTACGAAACTCCAAAGCCAACACCGTGCAGTCAGAAAAGGGATTCTTATGTTGCAGACTCGCGTCATTCCGCCCGCCGAAGGGGCGTACCAGTATCCACTGCTGATCAAACGGCTGCTGATGTCCGGTGCCCGTTACGAGAAAACCCGCGAGATCATCTACCGTGACCAGCTGCGCTACAGCTACCCGACCCTGATCGAGCGGGTCGCGCGGCTGGCCAACGTACTGACGGCGGCCGGGGTCAAGGCCGGTGACACCGTGGCGGTGATGGACTGGGACAGCCATCGATACCTGGAGTGCATGTTTGCGATTCCGATGATCGGCGCGGTGATCCACACCATCAACGTGCGCCTGTCGCCGGAACAGATCCTCTACACCATGAACCACGCCGAGGACCGCTTCGTGCTGGTCAACAGCGAGTTCGTCGGGCTGTACCAGGCTATTGCGCCACACCTGACCACGGTGGAGAAAACCCTGCTGCTGACCGATCTGCCGGAAAAAACCGCCGATCTGCCGAATCTGGTCGGCGAGTACGAGCAACTGCTGGCGGCCGCGAGTCCGCAGTACGACTTTCAGGATTTCGACGAGAACTCGGTCGCCACCACGTTCTACACCACGGGCACCACCGGCAATCCGAAAGGCGTGTACTTCACCCATCGGCAACTGGTGCTGCACACCATGGGCGTGTCGACCATCATGGGCGCCATCGACAGCGTGCGGCTGCTGGGCACCAACGACGTGTACATGCCGATCACCCCGATGTTCCACGTGCATGCGTGGGGTCTGCCGTATGTGGCGACCATGCTCGGGCTCAAGCAGGTTTATCCGGGGCGTTACGACCCGGAATTCCTGGTCGAGTTGTGGCGCAAGGAAAAGGTCACGTTCTCCCATTGCGTGCCGACCATCCTGCAGATGGTGCTCAATGCCAAGGGCGCGCAGGGCACCGATTTCGGCGGCTGGAAAATCGTCATCGGCGGCAGTGCGCTGAACCGCACGCTGTATGAAACGGCCAAGAGCAAAGGCATTCAGCTGACGGCTGCTTACGGCATGTCGGAAACCGGGCCACTGGTTTCGTGCGCGCATCTGAATGATGAGTTGATGGCGGGCACCGAAGACGAGCGCACCACCTATCGGATCAAGGCCGGCGTGCCGGGGCCATTGGTCGAAGCGGCGATCGTCGATACCGAAGGCAATTTTCTCCCGGCCGACGGCGAGACCCAGGGCGAACTGGTACTGCGCGCACCGTGGCTGACAGAAGGCTATTTCAACGAACCGCAGAAGGGCGCCGAGCTGTGGGCCGGCGGCTGGCTGCACACAGGCGACGTGGCGACGCTCGACGCCATGGGTGTGATCGACATCCGCGACCGGATCAAGGACGTGATCAAGACCGGCGGCGAATGGATCTCCTCGCTGGACCTCGAAGACCTGATCAGTCGTCACGTCGCGGTACGTGAAGTAGCAGTGGTGGGGATCGCCGATCCGCAGTGGGGCGAGCGTCCGTTTGCCTTGCTGGTGGTTCGTGAAGGTCACGCCATCGGGGCGCGCGAGCTGAAGGAACACCTCAAGCCGTTCGTTGAACTGGGGCACTTGAGCAAGTGGGCGATACCAAGCCAGATCGCGCTTGTTACTGAAATTCCCAAGACCAGTGTCGGCAAGCTCGACAAGAAGCGCATCCGCCTCGACATCACCGAATGGCAGGCCAACAACAGCACCTTCCTCTCGACGCTCTGAGCGTCCGCTGGCGCGCCGAAAACGGCGCGCCAGACCCACCAAGCAAGCGCTTGGCTTGTGAAATTCGAATTTTCAGCCATCCTTGCCGTGCCGACATGTGTCGGACTGGCGAAAGGACTGTTCCAGAGTGGCCGGCAGCTGCAAATCACACTTTAGAGGGATCAAGCAGTACCACCTGCTGGCTATAGTCCGCTCAAGGATTTTTAAGAACGGGGCACACGCACAAACGGGGCGATGCAACATTGAAGCGATTTCGGGAAGCCTCTGGCACCCGGTCCTTCAGGCGTTTTTAAAAGTACTCACTGCCATAACAATAATGCACATGGAGTAGCGTCGATGACCTCAGTAAACCAGTTCTGGCGCCGGGCAAAGCTGCCTCTGGCCGTCAGTCTTGCTTCTTCGCTCGCCGGGCCCGCATTCGGCGTCAGTTTCAACGTCGGTGAAATCGAAGGCCAGTTCGACTCCTCCCTGTCGATCGGTGCCAGCTGGTCCACCCAGAGCCCGAACAAGAACCTCATCGGCGTCAACAACGGCGGTCACGGTCTGTCCCAGACTTCCGACGACGGCCATGCCAACTTCAAGAGCGGCGAAACCTTCTCGAAGATCTTCAAGGGCATCCATGACCTCGAACTGAAATACGGCGACACCGGCGTGTTCGTCCGAGGCAAATACTGGTACGACTTCGAACTGAAGGACGAGAGCCGCGAGTTCAAGGACATCAGCGACAGCAACCGCAAGGAAGGCGCCAAGTCCGCCGGCGGTCAGATCCTCGACGCCTTCGTCTACCACAACTACGCGATTGCCGATCAGCCGGGCTCCGTGCGTCTGGGCAAACAGGTGGTGAGCTGGGGTGAAAGTACCTTCATCGGCGGCGGCATCAACTCGATCAACCCGATCGACGTTTCCGCTTTCCGTCGTCCGGGCGCAGAGATCAAGGAAGGCCTGATCCCGGTCAACATGTTCTACGTGTCCCAGAGCCTGACCGACAACCTGTCGGCAGAAGCCTTCTATCAGCTGGAGTGGGACCAGACCGTCGTCGACAACTGCGGTACGTTCTTCTCCCAGCCGGACATCATTGCCGACGGTTGCACCGACAACCTGCGGGTGCTGAACAAGCGCTCGCAGATCCCGGCCATTGCCCTGGGGCCATTGGCGGCCAACGGCGTCAACGTCAATGAAGAAGGCGTGCTGGTGCCGCGCGGCGGCGATCGCGATGCGCGCGACAGCGGCCAGTGGGGCGCGTCCCTCAAGTACATGTTCGAACCGCTGGACACCGAATTCGGTGCCTATTTCATGAACTACCACAGCCGGGCGCCGATCTTCAGTGCCACCGGTGCGCCGCAGTCGGTGTACAACACCGTAGCCGCATTGCCAGGCCCGTTTCAGGCGCTCGGGCCACTGTTGGTCGCGGGCAACTCGAAGTACTTCGTCGAATACCCTGAAGACATCCGCCTCTACGGTCTGAGCTTCTCCACCACCTTGCCTACCGGTACGGCGTGGAGCGGTGAGATCAGCTATCGCCCGAATGCACCGGTGCAACTGAACTCCACCGACATCCTGTTCGCCGGCGTGCGTCCGCTGGGTGGCCCTTACGCCAACGCATCGCTGCTCAATGGCGTGCCGGGTCAGGATCTGCATGGCTACGAGCGCAAGGAAATCACTCAACTGCAAACCACCTTCACGCACTTCTTCGATCAGGTCATGGGCGCCAGCCGTCTGACCCTCGTGGGTGAAGTGGGCATGACTTACGTGGGCGGCCTCGAAAGCCGATCCGACAAGCGCTATGGCCGCGATCCGGTCTATGGCCCGGGCGAGCTGCCAGCCACCGGTACCACCAATACCTGCGTCAACATCCTCAACAACGGCACCATCAACGGCGCCGGACCAGGTTCGCCGCAGAACAACCGCAGCCGCAATTGCGACAACGACGGTTTCACCACGTCGATGTCCTGGGGCTACCGCGGCCGTGCGATCTGGGAATACAACGATGTCTTCGCCGGTGTGAACCTCAAGCCGAACGTGGCCTGGTCCCACGACGTCAGCGGCTACTCGCCAGGCCCTGGCGGCAACTTCGAGGAAGGTCGCAAGGCCGTCAGTCTGGGCGTCGATGCCGAGTATCAGAACACCTACACCGCGAGCCTGGCGTACACCAACTTCTTCGACGGCAAGTACACCACCGTGGATGACCGCGATTTCGTGGCGCTCAGCCTCGGCGTGAACTTCTAAGCACTGCATTTCAGGACGAACGAATTTATGAAAATAACAAAGAGTCTGTTCCACGCCGGTGTTCTGAGCCTGTCGCTGCTGGCGACCGGCGTCATGGCGGCGGTGCCTGCCGCCGAAGCGGACAAGCTGGGCAAGAGCCTGACCCCGATGGGCGCCGAAATGGCCGGTAACGCCGACGGTTCGATCCCGGCCTGGAAACCGATGCCGAAGAATGCCGGCACCGTCGACAGTAAAGGCTTCCTGTCCGATCCGTACGCCAGTGAGAAACCGCTGTTCACCATCACCAAGCAGAACGTCGATCAGTACAAGGCCAAGCTCGCGCCGGGCCAGTACGCGATGTTCCAGCGCTATCCCGACACCTTCAAGATGCCGGTCTATCCGTCCCATCGCGGTGCCACCGTGCCGGATGCCGTGTTCGCAGCCATCAAGAAGAACGCCACCACCACGACCCTGGTGTCGGGCGGCAACGGCCTGGAAAACTTCGATACCGCCGTGCCATTCCCGATTCCGAAAACCGGTGTGGAAGTCATCTGGAACCACATCACCCGCTATCGCGGCGGCAGCGTGACGCGTCTGGTGACCCAGGCCACGCCGCAACCGAACGGCTCGTTCAGTCTGGTGTACTTCCAGGATCAGTTCGTGTTCCGCGACAAGATGAAGGATTACGATCCGGCGAACCCGGGCAACATCCTGTTCTACTTCAAGCAGAAAGTGACCGCGCCGGCACGTCTGGCCGGTGGCGTGCTGCTGGTGCACGAAACCCTCGACCAGGTGAAGGAACCGCGTTCGGCGTGGGTCTACAACGCCGGTCAGCGTCGTGTGCGTCGCGCACCGCAAGTGTCGTATGACGGCCCGGGTACTGCGGCGGATGGCCTGCGTACTTCCGACAACCTGGACATGTTCAACGGCGCACCGGATCGCTACGACTGGAAACTGGTGGGCAAGCAGGAGATGTACATCGCCTCCGACAGCTACAAGCTCGACGATCCGAAACTCAAGTACACCGACATCATCAAGGCCGGGCACATCAACCAGGATCTGGCGCGTTATGAACTGCGTCGCGTCTGGCACGTGACCGCAACCCTGAAGGAAGGTCAGCGTCACATCTACGCCAAGCGTGACTTCTTCATCGACGAAGACACCTGGCAAGCCGCTGTCATCGACCACTACGACGGTCGTGGCCAACTGTGGCGCGTCGCCGAAGCGCACGCCGAGAACTACTACGACAAGCAAGTGCCGTGGTATGCCCTGGAAACCCTCTACGATCTGCAATCCGGCCGTTATCTGGCGCTGGGCATGAAGAACGAAGAGAAGTCGGCGTATGACTTCGGCTTCACCGCCACCACCAGCGACTTCACCCCGGCCGCCCTGCGTCAGGATGGTGTTCGCTAAGCTCCTGTAAATCGAGGCCGCATCCTCGTGAAAACGCCCCGACTGGTTCGGGGCGTTTTTTTTGCTATCAGTTTTTCCGTAGGCTTTTTGTAGCCATTTGTAGCAACGACCTTCATAACCGCTCCGTTTAAGGCTAGTCTGCGGACATCTGCTACGCCGCCAACAGCCATACGAACAAGAGCCGGCCATGACTGATCTGTCCCCACTTCCGGGTCCCGCAAGCGTTGCCGTCGCGGCACTGGACGGGCGTTTTTTTCGCCCGCCGCTACCCGATGGCTACGTGCTGCGACCCCGTTTGTGCGAGCGCCTGAGTGCGGGGCTCGGAGGGCGCCTGTTGCTGGTCAGCGCTCCGGCCGGTTTTGGCAAGAGTTCGCTGGCGGTGGAGTTCTGCCAGAGTTTGCCGGCGCACTGGCAAAGTCTGTGGCTGGGCCTGAGCGCCCGCGACAGTGACCCGGGACGCTTCCTCGAACGCTTGCTCGAGGGACTGCAGGACTACTTTCCCGAACTCGGCAGCCGTGCACTCGGTTTGTTGAAAATGCGCCAGCGTCATCAGCCGTTCGCCTTCGAAGAATGGCTCGACGGCTTGCTCGATGAGCTGGCACTGCACCTGCTACCGACCTCACCGCTGCTGCTGGTACTCGACGATTACCACCTCGCCCAAGGGCCGGTCCTCGATCGTTGCTTGCAATTTTTCCTCAACCATTTGCCCGATGGTCTGCTGGTCATGGTCACCAGCCGTCAGCGCCCGGACTGGCATCTGGCCCGTCTGCGCCTGTCCCGGCAGTTGCTGGAACTGCACGAGCAGGATCTGCGCCTGACCCACGACGAAGCCCTCACGTTACTCGATCGCCACAGCAGCTCCTTGCGCGGCGAAGCCCTGGAAAACCTGATCCAGCGCAGTGAGGGCTGGGTGGCGGGGTTGCGATTCTGGTTGCTGGCGATTTCTGAAGCAGGTACCGAATCGGCGTTGCCGCAGGCTTTGAACGGCGGGGAAGGGCTGATCCGTGAATACCTGCTGGAGGAAGTCATCGACTGCCTGCCCGCCGAGGTGCAGGCGTTTCTTTATGACACCGCACCGCAGGAGCGCTTTTGCAGCGAGCTTTGCGATGCTGTGCGCGAAGCCCACGACAGTGCCGAAATCCTGCGTTTCCTGCTGGCGCATCAGGTGTTTCTGGTGCCGCTGGACGAGCACGGTCATTGGTATCGCTATCACCATCTGTTTTCCGATCTGTTGCGCAGTCGGCCGATCACCCGGGCGATAGTCCCGGCCGCCACGCTGCACTTGCGCGCGTGCCGCTGGTTCAATGCCCAGGGCCTGCTGGATGAAGCGGTGGAGCAGGCCCTGCGCGCGGGGCATCTGGATGTCGCAGCCAATCTGGTACAGAACCTGTCCGAGGAACAACTGCTGGCCGAGCAGAACGTCGGCATGCTGCTGCGCTGGAAAATGGACTTGCCTGACAGCCTGCTGATCAGCACCCCGCGCCTGATCGTGTTGTACAGCTGGGCGTTGGGGCTGGCCTGTCAACTCGACGCGGCCGAAGAACTTGCCAGTCACCTGAGCCGGTTTCTGCCGGCGCCATCGGCAACCGCCCAGAAGTCGATGCTCGCCCAATGGCTGGCGCTCAAAGGCATCATCGCCCGTGGACGGGGCCATCGCGAGCAGACCATCGAGTATTGCAGCGAGGCACTGGAAAGCCTGCCGGCCAAGCGTTACGGTCAGCGCCTGATGTGTCTGTCGACCCTGTCCAACCTTGCGATTGCCGATGGTGATCTGTGGCGTGCACGGGGCTTGAACCGTGAGTCGCTTGAACTGGCGCAGCGCGTCGGCAATCCCTTGT
This sequence comes from Pseudomonas sp. IT-P2, assembly GCF_949767575.1. Classification (NCBI taxonomy): domain Bacteria; kingdom Pseudomonadati; phylum Pseudomonadota; class Gammaproteobacteria; order Pseudomonadales; family Pseudomonadaceae; genus Pseudomonas; species Pseudomonas sp. IT-P2. Next base: position 80,445 of record NZ_CATKQA010000005.1, read on the forward strand.
TCGAGGCGCTGGCGCACTATGATCGTGCCCGCGTCCTGCAGGCGCGCGGCGAAATCCTGCGCGCGCTCGATGAAGTGCACCAAGGGCTGGAGCGCTTGCGCGGCTTGTCCGCACAGCGGTTGTACGCCGTGCGTGCGCGACTGACGCTGTACGAGGGTTTTCTGCTGGCCATGCGGCTGCAGCCGCAGGCGGCAAGGACGCGATTGCAGGCGGGTCTGACTGAAGCAAGGGCCTGTCGTGACATCAGCGTGCTGATCGGCCATTGCGTGATCGCCCGTCTGGACGGAAACAATGGAGATTTCGCCAAGGCCTTCGCCGAGCTGGCTGAGGCCGAACGTCTTATGCATATCTGGGACGTGCCGCCAATCTACTACCTGGCGATGATCACCCTGGTCAAATGCGAACTGTGGCTGGCCCAAGGGCGCATCGATCTGGCCGAAGCGTGGCTGGCGCGACTGGGCCAGACCTACACCGGTGAACGCGCGGCGGCACCGCCGGAATTTCATCCACAGCTGCCGCTGCACGTCGAACTGCAACAGGCGTTGCTGGACGTCATACAGGGGCAACCGATGCTCGCCGAAGGGCGATTGAACGTGCTGCTGGAGAACGGCCAGCAAACCGGACGGCAACTGCTCAGCGTGATGGCACTGACGCAAAAAGTGGCGTTGCTGCTGGCAGCCGGACGCGAGCCTGAAGCGCGCAAGGCGTTGAGTCAGGCACTGGAAGCTGCGTCCGGGGGCGTCCTGCAGCCTTTCGATGTGCTGGTCAAAGAGCATGCTGACTGGTTGCGCGGGCAACTGTCACTGACTGCACCGACAGCTGCCGGTCAGCAATTGCTGGAACATTTCCCCCAAGCGCCGGCTCGCCCTGCAGCGGAATCCACGACGACCGAATCGCTCAGCAGCCGTGAGCTCGCCGTCCTGAGGTTGATCGCGCAGGGCTGTTCGAACCAGGAAATCAGCGATCAGCTTTTCATCTCGCTGCACACCGTAAAAACCCATGCCAGTCACATCAACAGCAAGCTGGGTGTGGAACGGCGTACGCAGGCGGTGGCGCGGGCGAAAGAGCTGGGGGTGTTGAACTGAATCTGCTGTTTTGCGCTGTGTCGGCATCCTGCGAGCCAACAACGTAAAATGGCGGAAATCGGCCTCTGCGCGTTGTCTTCAATTTCTGTTCAGGATCCCCCATGACCGCTGCAAATCCCGCGCTCATCCGCGAAACCTTTCCCGTCGGCCCGCTCCAGTGCAACTGCACGATCATCGGTGACCCAGTTACCAAAAAAGCCATCGTCGTCGACCCGGGCGGCAACCCTGACCTGATCATGGCCCGGCTCGATGCTCTGGGCCTGAAAGTGGTCAGCATCATCCACACCCACGCGCACCTCGATCACTTCCTGGCGTCCGGGCAAATGAAAGAAAAGACCGGCGCGACCTTGCACCTGCACAAAGAGGATCAGTTCCTGTGGGACAACCTCGAGATGCAATGCCAGATGTTCGGCGTGCCCTACACCCCGGTGCCGTCACCGGATCGCTGGTTGAGCGACGACGAGGAGCTGGCCTGCGGCTGTGGCGTGGCGCTGCACACACCGGGGCATACGCCAGGTTCCATGAGCTTCTGGTTTTCCGAGGCTAAGCTGTTGATAGCCGGCGACACGTTGTTTCGTCGCGGAGTAGGGCGCACGGATTTGTGGGGCGGCGATCAGGCGACCATCGTGCGATCGATCAAGCAGCGGCTGTATACCCTGGATGAAGACGCGACCGTTGTGGCCGGGCATGGTCCGGATACGCGTCTGGGGGATGAAATGCGCGAGAACCCGTTTGTGCGTGCCTAAACATTTTGTCACGGGTGCCCAGTGGAATTTTTGTGCATTGTCATGATCCAACGCCCGCACGGGCCAGTTGCCAATGTCCGCTGCACCACAGAATGCAAAATGTAGGAGCACTCCATGTTCACCACGCGTCGTTTGATTATTGTCGCTACTGCCGTGGCCGTTTTGTCCGGCTGCGCCTCGCCCAACCCGTATGACAATCAGGGTCAGGCCGACGGTGGCTCCCAGGGCATGAGCAAAACCGCCAAATACGGTGGCCTCGGTGCTTTGGCCGGCGCGCTGGCCGGTGCCGCCATCGACCACAACAACCGCGGCAAGGGTGCGCTGATTGGCGCGGCCGTGGTCGGTGCCTCGGCCGCCGGTTACGGCTACTACGCCGACCAGCAGGAGAAAAAACTGCGCGCCAGCATGGCCAATACCGGGGTTGAAGTGCAGCGTCAGGGCGACCAGATCAAGCTGATCATGCCGGGCAACATCACGTTCGCCACCGATTCGGCGAACATCGCTTCCAGCTTCTATCAGCCGCTGAACAACCTGGCCAACTCGCTCAAAGAGTTCAACCAGAACCAGATCGAAATCGTCGGCTACACCGACAGCACCGGCAGCCGTCAGCACAACATGGACCTGTCCCAGCGTCGTGCGCAGAGCGTGGCCACCTACCTGACTTCGCAAGGCGTCAGCGGTGCCAACCTGAGCGCCCGCGGTGCCGGCCCGGATAATCCGATTGCCAGCAATGGTGACGTCAACGGCCGGGCGCAGAACCGCCGCGTCGAGGTCAACCTCAAGGCGATCCCGGGCCAGCAGTACGGTGGTCAGCAACAACCGGGCACGGTTCAGCAGTACCCGTAACCGTCAGGTACAAAAAAGCCCCCGGACAAGTGATTGTCCGGGGGCTTTTTGTTGGCGCGAAGGCTGATTACTTCTTCAGGCCGTAATGCTCATCAAGCATGCCCGGCGAGTTCGGGGTCTTCGGCGCGTAGTCACGCGGCGGTTCCTGATCCCGTGGTGGCGTCAGGCGTTCCCGTGGAGCCTGTGCTGCTTCGGAATGCAGCGAGGCCAGCAGACGCTGACGAGTCTGCTCGTCCAGGGCCAGGCGGTTGGCGCCCTCGGCGAGGTGATCCTGCACTTCCTGATAGCTCTGGGTCAGTTTCTTGACCAGATTGGCGGTGCTGTTGAAGTGGGTTACCACTTCGTTCTGATAACTGTCGAAACGTTCCTGAATATCATCCAGTTGACGCTGCGTGCGGCTTGGCGCGGCGTTCGGCGCAACGCGAGCGATCAGGAAACCAATGGCGACACCCACAACCAGGGCAAGAGTCGGTAACAACCAAACTAAGAGCGAGTGTTCCACGAGTCCTTCCTCTATAAACGGCTTTGCTTTACGTTAACGGCTCGAACCTGCGCTGTATACCGCGATTCACTCGCAATAGACTGGCACAGACAATTTGCTAGACGAGTCGACCCGATCCGAGGTCACGGAGTTCCTTCCTTGCTGATGCGTGAAACCCCTGTATTGATTGATGGCCCGGTGGGTCAACTTGAGAGCCTGTACCTCGACAACGAGCAGCCGCGCGGCATCGCGTTGATCTGCCATCCTAACCCGGTGCAGGGCGGCACCATGCTCAACAAGGTCGTCTCGACCCTGCAGCGCACCGCACGCGACGCCGGCCTGATCACCTTGCGCTTCAACTATCGCGGCGTCGGAGCCAGCGAAGGTTCCCATGACATGGGCACTGGTGAGGTCGACGACGCCCAGGCCGCTGCCGCCTGGTTGCTGGAAAAGCATCCGGATCTGCCGCTGACCCTGTTCGGTTTCTCCTTCGGCGGATTTGTTGCAGCAAGTCTCGGCGGCCGTCTCGAAGCCCAAGGCATTCAGCTCAAGCATCTGTTCATGGTCGCGCCGGCGGTGATGCGCCTGGGCGAGCAGGATCAACTGCCGCAGCAGGGCGAGTTGACCGTGATCCAGCCGGAAACCGACGAAGTGATCGATCCGCAGCTGGTCTACGACTGGTCTGACAAACTCCAGCGCCCCCATGAGCTGCTGAAAGTGGCAGAATGCGGACACTTTTTTCATGGCAAGCTGACCGATCTCAAGGATCTGATCCTGCCGCGTCTCTCGAATTGATTGCAGTCTGACAAGCGATTACCCATGACGAACCGTACCCGCATCCTCACCGGCATCACCACCACCGGCACCCCGCACCTGGGCAACTACGCCGGCGCCATCCGCCCGGCGATTCTCGCCAGCCGCGACAGTAATGCCGATTCGTTCTACTTCCTGGCCGACTATCACGCCCTGATCAAGTGCGATGACCCGCTGCGCATCCAGCGCTCGCGTCTGGAAATCGCCGCGACCTGGCTGGCCGGTGGCCTGGATGTGGATCGCGTGACGTTCTACCGTCAGTCCGACATCCCGGAAATCCCCGAGCTGACCTGGCTGCTGACCTGCGTCGCCGCCAAGGGCCTGCTCAACCGCGCCCATGCTTACAAGGCTTCGGTGGACAAGAATGTCGAGACCGGCGAAGACCCGGATGCCGGCATCACGATGGGTTTGTACAGCTATCCGGTACTGATGGCAGCGGACATTCTGATGTTCAACGCGCACAAGGTGCCGGTCGGTCGCGATCAGATCCAGCACGTGGAAATGGCCCGTGACATCGGCCAGCGCTTCAACCACCTGTTCGGCCGGGGCAAGGAGTTCTTCACCATGCCCGAAGCGCTGATCGAGGAAAGCGTGGCCACGTTGCCGGGCCTGGACGGTCGCAAGATGTCCAAGAGCTACGACAACACCATCCCGCTGTTCTCCAGCGCCAAGGAAATGAAGGACGCGATCTCGCGCATCGTTACCGACTCCCGCGCGCCTGGCGAAGCAAAAGATCCAGACAACTCGCACCTGTTCACCCTGTTCCAGGCTTTCTCCACGCCGGCGCAGGCCGACGAATTCCGCAGCGAGCTGCTGGGTGGCCTGGGTTGGGGCGAGGCGAAGAACCGTCTGTTCCAGCTGCTCGACAACGAGCTGGGCGAATCCCGCGAGCGTTATCACCAGTTGATCGAACGTCCGGCAGATCTGGAAGACATCCTGCAACACGGCGCCAAAAAGGCCCGTGCGGTGGCGACGCCGTTCCTCAACGAGCTGCGCGAAGCGGTCGGCCTGCGCTCCTTCGTCAATCAGGTTCAGGTGGCCGCGACCACCAAGAAGAAAGCCGCGAAAGCCGCACGTTTCGTCAGCTTCCGTGAAGACGACGGCAGCTTCCGTTTCCGTCTGCTGGCGGCCGACGGCGAGCAACTGCTGTTGTCGCGCAACTTCGCCGACGGTAAAACCGCCGGTCAGGTGACCAAGCAGCTGCAATCGGGTCAGGCGCTGGATGTACGCAGCGAAGACCTGAGCTTCAGTGTCTGGCTGGAAGGCGAGTGCGTCGGCGACAGCCCGGCGTTCGCCGACGTGGCTGCGCGGGATGCGGCTGTCGAGGCGTTGCGGATCGCTCTGACACCGGTTCAGGAATAATCAACGGGCCGGCCCGACCAAGGGCCGATTGCCATTCCCACGGGCCATCGCTACAGTGACGGCCCGTTTTTGTTGCCTTGCTAACGAATTATGACGCCCCTAGAACGATATCAAGCTGATCTGAAACGCCCGGACTTCTTCCATGATGCGGCGCAGGAAACTGCCGTGCGTCATCTGCAACGCCTGTACGACGATCTGATCGCGGCCGAGCAGAACAAGCCGGGTTTGCTGGGCAAGCTGTTTGGCAAAAAGGATCAGACGCCGGTCAAGGGTCTGTATTTCTGGGGCGGCGTGGGTCGCGGCAAGACTTACCTGGTGGACACCTTCTTCGAAGCGCTGCCATTCAAGGAAAAGACCCGTACCCACTTCCACCGCTTCATGAAGCGCGTGCACGAAGAGATGAAGACCCTCGGCGGCGAGAAAAACCCGCTGACCATCATCGCCAAGCGCTTCGCGACCGAATCACGGGTCATCTGCTTCGATGAATTCTTCGTCTCCGACATCACCGACGCCATGATCCTCGGCACGCTGATGGAAGAACTGTTCAAGAACGGCGTGACCCTGGTCGCCACTTCGAACATCGTGCCGGACGGCCTGTACAAGGACGGCCTGCAACGCGCGCGCTTCCTGCCGGCCATCGCGCTGATCAAGCAGAACACCGAAATCGTCAACGTCGACAGCGGCGTCGACTACCGTCTGCGCCATCTCGAACAAGCGGAACTGTTCCACTTCCCGCTCGACGAAGCTGCTCACGAAAGCCTGCGCAAGAGCTTCAAGGCACTGACCCCGGAATGCACGGCGGCGGTGGAGAACGATGTGTTGATCATCGAGAACCGCGAAATCCGTGCCCTGCGCACTTGCGACGACGTGGCCTGGTTCGACTTCCGCGAACTGTGCGACGGCCCGCGCAGCCAGAACGACTACATCGAGCTGGGCAAGATCTTCCACGCCGTGCTGCTCAGTGGCGTGGAGCAGATGAGCGTCACCACCGACGACATCGCCCGACGCTTCATCAACATGGTCGACGAGTTCTACGACCGTAACGTCAAACTGATCATTTCTGCCGAAGTCGAGTTGAAAGACCTGTACACCGGCGGACGTCTGACGTTCGAATTCCAGCGCACCCTCAGCCGTCTGCTGGAGATGCAATCCCACGAATTCCTGTCCCGGGCACACAAACCTTAAGCGGATTCGGCAAACAAAAAGGGCCTGCAGATGCAGGCCCTTTTTTGTGTCTGGTCGAGTCGTCAGGCAGCTTGCTGGAACTGCTGCCGGTACTGGTTCGGCGACAGTTCGGTGTGCTGGCGGAACAGTCGTGCGAAGAAGCTCGCATCGTCGTAGCCGACTTCGTAGCTGATGGTCTTGATGCTCTTGCGGCTGCCGGACAGCAGGCCTTTGGCGGTCTCGATGCGCAGCCGTTGCAGGTAGTGCAGTGGCTTGTCACCGGTGGCGGTCTGGAAGCGGCGCATGAAGTTGCGGATGCTCATGCCGTGCTCGCGGGCCACGTCTTCGAAGCGGAACTTGTCGGCGAAATGCTCTTCGAGCCAGTGCTGGATCTGCAGGATGATCACGTCCTGGTGCAGTTTCTGTCCGCCGAAACCAATGCGGCCCGGTGCATAACTGCGCTGCACTTCATAGAGAATGTCGCGAGCTACTGCCTGGGCCACATTGGCGCCGCAGAAGCGCTCGATCAGGTAGATGTAGAGATCGCAGGCCGAGGTGGTGCCGCCGGCGCAATACAGGTTATCGGCGTCGGTCAGGTGCTTGTCCTGATTGAGATAGACCTGCGGAAAACGCTCGGCGAAGGCGTTGAAGAAACGCCAGTAGGTGGTCGCTTCCTTGCCGTTGAGCAACCCGGCTTCGGCCAGCCAGAACACACCGGTGGCCTCGCCGCAGAGCACGGCGCCCCGGGCATGCTGTTCGCGCAGCCACGGCAGGATCTGGGGATAACGCTGGCACAGGGTATCGAAATCGTCCCAGAAGGCCGGAAGGATGATGACGTCGGCGTTTTCCAGGCCGCCGTCCACCGGCATGATCACGTCACTGAAGCTGTTCACTGGTTTGCCGTCGGGGCTGACCAGGCGGGTTTCGAACGCCGGAGTCAGGCCGTGGCCCAGTTGTTTGCCGTAACGCAGGCTGGCCAGGTGGAAGAAATCCTTGGCCTGCATGAGGGTGGAAGCGAAAACCCGGTCGATCGCCAGGATGCTGACGCGCCGCAAGGGCGTGGAGACTTGCTTGGACATAATTCAACTTTTGTTTTTATAAGGGAAAGTGGTCACCAGACGGCTGGATCGTCTTATTTTTTGTCGGATGTGTCCAGTGTCCTGTATCGGAAGCGAGGCTTAGTCTCTGAAGGTCTGATCCCTCAAACAATAAAGAAAAGGTGACGCATGATTCCCAGAACCTTGTTCAGCTCCGAGCACGAATTGTTCCGCGACAGCGTACGAACATTCCTCGAAAAAGAGGCCGTGCCGTTCCATGGGCAATGGGAAAAACAAGGCTACATCGACCGCAAACTGTGGAACAAGGCGGGGGAGGCGGGGATGCTCTGTTCGCACCTGCCGGAGGAATACGGCGGGTTGGGCGCAGATTTTCTTTACAGCGCGGTTGTCATCGAGGAAGTGGGGCGGCTGGGTCTGACCGGCATTGGCTTCTCACTGCATTCGGACATCGTTGCGCCGTACATCCTGCATTACGGCAGCGAGGCGCTGAAGCAGAAGTACCTGCCGAAACTGGTGTCCGGCGAGATGGTCACCGCGATCGCCATGACCGAGCCGGGCGCCGGCTCCGACCTGCAAGGGGTCAAGACCACGGCGGTGCTGGATGGTGACGAGTATGTGATCAACGGTTCGAAAACCTTTATCACCAATGGCTTCCTGGCGGATCTGGTGATCGTCGTCGCCAAGACCGATCCCAAGGCCGGCGCCAAGGGCACCAGCCTGTTTCTGGTGGAGGCGAACACCCCGGGCTTCGACAAGGGCAAGCGCCTGGAGAAGGTCGGAATGAAGGCTCAGGACACGTCGGAATTGTTCTTCCAGGACGTGCGCGTGCCGAAGGAAAACCTGCTGGGTCAGGCCGGTGCGGGGTTTGCCTATCTGATGCAGGAGCTGCCGCAGGAGCGTCTGACTGTGGCGATTGGCGGTCTGGCTTCAGCCGAGGCGGCGCTGCAATGGACGCTGGATTACACCCGCGAGCGCAAGGCGTTCGGCAAGTCGATTGCCGACTTCCAGAATACCCGCTTCAAACTGGCGGAAATGGCCACCGAGATTCAGATCGGCCGGGTGTTCGTCGACCGCTGTCTCGAATTACATCTGCAAGGCAAACTTGACGTGCCGACGGCGGCGATGGCGAAGTATTGGGGCACCGATCTGCAATGCAAGGTGCTCGACGAGTGCGTGCAACTGCATGGCGGTTACGGTTTCATGTGGGAATACCCGGTGGCCCGGGCCTGGGCGGATGCGCGGGTGCAGCGGATCTATGCCGGCACCAATGAAATCATGAAGGAGATCATTGCGCGGTCGCTGTAATGCAGTGTGATCGCTCCCACGCTGAGCGTGGGAGCGATCTTCGTCTTGGATCAAGGCGCCGGATTCGGATGCTCCTTGTGAATCGCTTCGATTCCTTCCAGCACTTCCTTCGACAGTTTCAGCTCGTAGCTGGCGATGTTGCTGTCCAGTTGCTCCAGCGTCGTCGCCCCGATGATGTTGCTGGTGACGAACGGTTGCTGGTTCACGAACGCCAGGGCCATTTGCGCCGGATCCAGACCGTGTTCCCGAGCCAGAGCCACATAACGGCTGCACGCCGCTTCCGATTGCGGGTTGAAATAGCGGCTGAAGCGGCTGTAGAGGCTCAGGCGGCCTTTCGGCGGACGCGCCCCACCTTCGTACTTGCCCGACAGGAAACCGAACGCCAGCGGCGAATAGGCGAGCAGGCCGCACTGTTCGCGGATGGCGATTTCCGCCAGGCCGATCTCGAAGCTGCGGTTGAGCAGGTTGTACGGGTTCTGGATCGACACTGCGCGCGGCCAGCCCCGGGCTTCGGCCAGGGCGAGAAAACGCATGGTGCCCCACGGCGTTTCATTGGACAGGCCGATGTGGCGGATCTTGCCGGCCTTCACCTGCTCATCGAGTGCTTCGAGGGTGTCTTCCAGCGGCGTCAGGTTGGCTTCGGTCTGGTGCTTGTAGCCCAGTTGTCCGAAAAAGTTGGTGCTGCGCTCCGGCCAGTGCAATTGATACAGATCGATGTAGTCGGTTTGCAGGCGCTGGAGGCTGGCGTTCACGGCTTCGGTGATGTGCTGGCGGTTGTGGCGCAGATTCTTGTCGCGGATGTAGTCGATGGTGTTGCCGGGGCCGGCGATCTTGCTGGCGAGGATCCAGTCGGCGCGGTCGCCGCGGCTCTTGAAGTAATTGCCGATGTAGCGCTCGGTGGTGGCGTAGGTTTCGGCTTTCGGTGGCACCGGGTACATCTCGGCGGTGTCGAGGAAATTGATCCCGGCCTCTTTTGCCCGTTCGATCTGGGCGAAGGCTTCAGCTTCAGTGTTCTGCTCGCCCCAGGTCATGGTTCCGAGGCAGATTGCACTCACGTTCAGGTCGGTACGGCCTAGTTGGCGATAGTCCATCGGGTGCTCCTTGGGCAAAACAAGCATAAAAGCAGGTTGAAATTTTTTTCGCAATCTGCATAATTGCCGACCTCTTTCTGCAGTGGAAGTGATGCCCCGCCGCCGAAGAATCTTGCCGTTGAACGGACGCGCCGACCCGAGCCCCCGAAAGCGTCTGTATCCGGCTGCCTTTGACTTGTCAAAGTACGCACTATTCAGTAAGATCCGCCGTCTTATTTACAGGCGGCCCCTGAGGCTATAAAGAATGAAAACTTTTACTGCTAAACCGGAAACAGTAAAGCGCGACTGGTTTGTCGTCGACGCTGCTGGTCAGACCCTGGGTCGTCTGGCCACCGAAATCGCGAGCCGTCTGCGTGGCAAGCACAAGCCTGAGTACACTCCTCACGTTGACACCGGCGACTACATCGTCGTAATCAACGCTGAGCAGATCCGTGTTACCGGCGCTAAAACCACTGACAAAATGTACTACTCCCACTCCGGTTTCCCGGGCGGCATCAAGTCGATCAACTTTGAAAAGCTGATCGCCAAGGCCCCTGAGCGCGTGATCGAGACCGCGGTTAAAGGCATGCTGCCTAAAAACCCACTGGGTCGCGACATGTACCGTAAGCTGAAAGTCTATGCGGGCGCTGCACACCCTCATACTGCTCAGCAGCCCCAAGAACTGAAGATTTAACGGAATAGTTCATTATGTCGGCGACTCAAAATTACGGCACTGGCCGTCGCAAGACCGCAACCGCACGCGTTTTCCTGCGTCCGGGTACTGGTAACATCTCCATCAACAACCGCTCCCTGGACACGTTCTTCGGTCGCGAAACTGCCCGCATGGTAGTTCGTCAGCCGCTGGAACTGACTGAGACTGTCGAGAAGTTCGACATCTACGTCACCGTCATCGGTGGTGGTGTAAGTGGTCAGGCTGGCGCAATCCGCCACGGCATCACTCGCGCTCTGATGGACTACGACGAAACCCTGCGTGGCGCTCTGCGCAAAGCTGGCTTCGTTACTCGCGACGCTCGTGAAGTTGAACGTAAGAAAGTTGGTCTGCGTAAAGCGCGTAAGCGTCCGCAGTACTCGAAGCGTTAATTTCGCTTCCACGTTCAAAAAGAACGCCCGATTCCTCACGGAACCGGGCGTTTTTTTATGCGTGCGATTTCTTGAATAATTGCGCTGTGACAACTTGCCACATTCGTAGACCCCCTATACTACAAGGCTTGAGGGCCAGCCCTCCGGGTAATTACCTTGTCAGAATTGGGGGTTTTCATTACCATTCGGCAAAATTTTTATAAGTACATAGTTTCAATTTAGTAGACGCCTGATTTAACAGGCCACAAAGCTGATGGGAGAGGACTGAATGAGCAATGACGGCGTGAATGCAGGCCGGCGTCGCTTCTTGGTAGCAGCCACATCCGTGGTGGGTGCTGCAGGAGCGGTGGGGGCTGCGGTCCCGTTCGTGGGGTCATGGTTTCCCAGTGCCAAGGCGAAGGCTGCCGGAGCACCGGTGAAAGTGAATGTCAGCAAAATCGAGCCAGGACAGCAGATGATTGCTGAATGGCGCGGCCAGCCGGTGTTCATTGTCCGCCGTACCGAGGAAATCCTGGGGAATCTCAAAAAGATCGAAGGCCAACTCTCCGATCCGACCTCCAAAAACTCCACGCAACCCACTTATGTCGACCCTGAAGTGCGTTCGATCAAGCCGGAAATCCTGCTGCTGATCGGGATCTGCACTCACCTGGGTTGCTCACCGACCTTCCGTCCCGAAGTGGCACCCGCGGATCTGGGCAAAGACTGGGTAGGCGGTTATTTCTGCCCTTGCCACGGTTCCCACTACGATCTGGCTGGCCGCGTCTACAAGTCGCAACCTGCGCCTTTGAACCTGCCAGTACCCCCGCATTCCTATGAGACCGATGACCTGATTGTCATTGGCGTCGATACGGAGAAAGCGTGATGAGCAAGTTCATGGATTGGGTTGATGCACGCTTCCCTGCCACCAAAATGTGGGAAGACCATCTCAGCAAGTATTACGCTCCAAAAAACTTCAACTTCTTCTATTTCTTCGGCTCGCTGGCGCTGCTCGTTCTGGTCAACCAGATCGTCACCGGCGTCTGGCTGACGATGAGCTACACCCCGTCGGCGGAAGAAGCGTTCGCTTCCGTCGAATACATCATGCGCGACGTCGAGTACGGTTCGATCCTGCGCCTGCTGCACTCCACCGGCGCTTCGGCGTTCTTCATCGTGGTCTATCTGCACATGTTCCGTGGCCTGCTCTACGGTTCGTACCAGAAACCGCGTGAGCTGGTGTGGGTCTTCGGTATGTTGATCTACCTGGCGCTGATGGCCGAAGCCTTCATGGGTTACCTGCTGCCCTGGGGCCAGATGTCCTACTGGGGTGCCCAGGTGATCATTTCGCTGTTCGGTGCGATCCCGGTCATCGGCAACGACCTGACCCAGTGGATCCGTGGTGACTACCTGATTTCCGGGATCACCCTGAACCGCTTCTTCGCCCTGCACGTGGTTGCGCTGCCGATCGTAATTCTCGGTCTGGTGGTGCTGCACATCCTGGCGCTGCACGAGGTCGGTTCGAACAACCCGGACGGCGTGGACATCAAGAAGCACAAAGACGAAAACGGTATCCCGCTGGACGGCATTGCCTTCCATCCTTATTACACCGTGAAAGATATCGTCGGTGTCGTGGTGTTCCTGTTTATCTTCTGCTTCATTGTGTTCTTCTTCCCGGAAATGGGCGGTTACTTCCTCGAAAAGCCTAACTTCGAGCAGGCCAACCCGTTCAAGACGCCAGAGCACATTGCACCGGTCTGGTACTTCACACCGTTCTACGCAATCTTGCGGGCGGTCCCTGACAAGCTCATGGGCGTTATCGCCATGGGTGCCGCGATTGCGGTGCTGTTCGTCCTGCCATGGCTGGACCGCAGCCCGGTCAAGTCGATGCGCTACAAAGGCTGGATGAGCAAGATCTGGCTGGTGGTGTTCTGCATTTCGTTCGTGATCCTCGGCGTTCTGGGCGTTCTGGCCCCGACGCCAGGCCGTACGCTGCTGTCGCAGGTCTGCACCTTCCTGTACTTCGCCTACTTCATTCTGATGCCGTTCTACACCAGGCTCGAGAAGACCAAACCGGTTCCGGAAAGGGTGACTGGCTGATGAAAAAGTTATTTTTTGCTCTGATTTTTGCTGCTCTGCCAGTGCTGTCTTTCGCGGCCGAACACGGTGGTCCGGAACTGGAAAAGGTCGACATCGACGTTTCCGACAAGGCTGCCCTGCAGGATGGTGCGCGTACGTTCGCCAACTATTGCATGGGTTGTCACAGTGCCAAGTTCCAGCGTTACGAGCGTGTGGCCGATGATCTCGGTGTTCCGCACGAGCTGATGCTGGAAAAACTGGTGTTCACCGGTGCCAAGATCGGCGATCACATGAACATCGGCATGCAACCGGCCGACGCCAAGACCTGGTTCGGCGCCGCGCCGCCGGACCTTACGCTGGTGGCTCGTGTTCGCGGCACCGACTGGCTCTACGGTTATCTCAAGTCGTTCTACGAAGATCCTGCACGCCCATGGGGCGTGAACAACAAGGTCTTCCCGAACGTCGGCATGCCTAACGTGCTGGTCGGCCTGCAAGGTCGCCAGGTCGTGGGTTGCAAACAGGTACAGATCGTCGAGGACGGCAAGAAGCAATATGACCCGCTGACCGGTACGCCTCTGACTCATGAAGCGTGCGATCAGCTGACCATCGTGCCGAAAACCGGAACCCTCAACGAAGAGCAGTTCGATGAGAAGGTCAAGAATCTGGTAACCTTCCTGGCTTACTCGGCTAACCCGGTTAAGCTGCAACATCAGCGCATCGGTACTTACGTCTTGCTGTACCTGGCGTTCTTCTTTGTGTTCGCCTATCTGCTCAAGCGTGAATACTGGAAAGACGTGCACTGATACGCTTCAAAGCAATTGCTGTTAATCGCGCGCGCCCAAGGGCGCCTCTGAAAACGCAACGTCTGGTTCGCCAGCCGTTGCGGGAGGCGCCCTCTGGGCGCGCGCGTTTTTCCGGCTCCGACTATTTCAACAAGCGAGGAGGATCGCCATGGGCGTGACCAATCGGTTGGCCTGTTACTCCGACCCCGCCGACCACTATTCCCACCGAGTGCGCATCGTGCTTGCAGAGAAGGGTGTCAGCGCCGAAATCATTTTTGTGGAGGCTGGTCGTCAGCCGCCTAAACTGATTGAAGTGAACCCTTACGGCAGTCTGCCCACGCTGGTCGATCGTGACCTGGCGTTGTGGGAGTCGACCGTGGTGATGGAGTATCTGGATGAGCGTTACCCGCATCCACCGTTGATGCCTGTGTACCCGGTGGCGCGTGCCAACAGCCGTCTGCTGATTCATCGTATTCAGCGCGATTGGTGTGGTCTGGTGGATCTGATTCTGGATTCGCGCACCAAGGAAGCGGCCCGTGCCGTAGCGCGCAAGGAATTGCGTGAAAGCCTGACCGGCGTGTCGCCGCTGTTTGCCGACAAGCCGTTTTTCCTCAGTGAGGAACAAAGTCTGGTGGATTGCTGCCTATTGCCAATACTCTGGCGTTTGCCGATTCTGGGTATAGAACTGCCGCGGCCGGCCAAGCCGCTGCTTGATTATATGGAGCGTCAATTTGCGCGTGAGGCATTCCAGGCGAGTCTGTCTGGTGTCGAACGCGACATGCGCTGAGGCTTAAGGAGCCGCTATGAACTCCAGTCGACCTTATCTGGTCCGCGCGCTCTACGAGTGGATTGTAGATAACGATTGCACCCCGCACATGCTGGTCAATTCCGAGTACCCGGCGGTGCAGGTGCCACAGGGATTTGCCAGCGACGGGCAGATTGTCCTGAACATTTCGCCAAGTGCCGTGCGGCATTTGCACATGGACAACGACGTTGTGACCTTCGAAGGTCGCTTCGGCGGCGTCCCGCACAGTCTGTACGTGCCGATTGCTGCAATCCTGGGCATCTACGCCCGGGAAAACGGTCAGGGCATGGTGTTCGATCTCGAGTCACCGATGGATGACGAGGACGAGATCGAGCAGGACGACGACGTTCCGCCACCGGACAGCGAGCCGCCGCGCCCAAGCGGCCGGCCAAGCCTGAAAGTGGTGAAGTAATAAAAAAGGCGATCCGGTTGGATCGCCTTTTTTTTGCCTGCGAGTTGCGAATCAGTCGATGTATTCGAACAACTTCACAATCTTCTGTACGCCGGAAACGCCCTGCACCAGGTTGGTAGCCTGGGCGGCTTCCTGTTTGGTCAGCAGGCCCAGCAGGTAGACGATGCCGTTCTCGGTCACGACCTTGATCCGCGAGCCGGGAATGCTGGCGTCGGTGAGCATCTGGGTCTTGATCTTGGTGGTCAGCCAGGCATCGTTCTGGCGGGCCAGCAGGGAGGAGGGCTGCAGCACTTGCAGTTCGTTATGGACCTTTTTCACGCGCTGAACGTTGGCGGCGGCCTGTTCGGCCTTTTCCTTGAGGTCTGCGCGCGGGGTCTGGCCAGCCAGCAAAACGACGCCGTTGAAGCTGGTGACGACGATGTGCGAGTCGTTGTCCAGGGCCGGATCGGCCTTGGCCACGTTAACGCCGACTTTGGTTTCGATCAGCGAGTCATCGATCTTGCTGCCGAAAGTGCGGGTGCCGCGGTCGTCTTCGATCGGCGCTTCACGGCTGGCATTCACCACAGAGGTGCAGCCGCTGATGCCGAGGCACAGGGTCAAGGCCAGAAGGCCAAGGCGATTAGGGGTCATTCTTCACTCCCGAACAGTTGGCTGTCGATCAGATCACAAAGGCAATGGATCGCCAGCAAGTGGACTTCCTGAATACGTGCGGTGACGTTGGCCGGTACGCGAATCTCTACGTCTTCGGGCAGCAGCAGCGAAGCCATGCCGCCGCCATCGCGTCCGGTCAATGCTACGACAATCATTTCGCGATCATGTGCGGCCTGGATCGCCTGAATAATGTTCGCCGAGTTGCCGCTAGTCGAAATTGCCAGCAGCACGTCACCCGGCTGGCCGAGTGCGCGGATCTGCTTGGAGAACACTTCGTTATAGCTGTAGTCGTTGGCGATCGAGGTGATGGTCGAGCTGTCGGTGGTCAGCGCGATCGCCGGCAGGCTAGGGCGCTCACGCTCGAAACGGTTTAGCAGTTCCGAGGAGAAGTGCTGGGCATCGCCGGCCGAGCCGCCGTTGCCGCATGAGAGCATTTTCCCCTCGTTGAGCAGGGCGTTGACCATCACCTGGCTGGCTTGCTCGATGTGCGGTGCAAGTACGTCCATCGCCTGTTGCTTGGTGTCGATGCTGGCCTGGAAAAGCTGGCGAATTCGGGATTGCATGTCCATCTGTGTGACCTTAATTAGCGCGGCTGTCCGGCACGTGAATGTGCAGCCCGCAAAGCAAAGAGCAAAAATGTTGAGTGAAAGTGTCCGGGTCGGAGCAGGCGGTCAACTGTCGAACGCATTCTGCAACCAGTTCAGCTGACCCTGGTGGCTGTCGATGGCCACCACGTCGAAGCGGCAGGGGGAATTGGCCCAACGCGACTCGCGCTGAAGAAAATACTGTGCGGCGAAAATCAGTTTCTGCCGTTTGCGCTCATCGATGCTGTCGAGTGCGCCACCCCATTGAGTGTTCTTTCGGTAACGGACTTCGACGAATACTACTGTATCGCCATCAAGCATGACCAGATCAAGCTCACCGCGTTTGCATAACCAGTTCTGCGCCAGCAGGCGCAGACCCTGGTGTTGCAGATGCTCGAGCGCCTGGCGCTCGGCATCCTTGCCGCTTTGCAGGTGTGACCTGTCGGGCATCAGCGTGGAGTGTCCGGCAGGCGCTGGATCTGACCGCTGACGAACTGCGCCCATGGCAACTGACGTACGACCCGTTGGGACTGGGTCATGCCCAGGCTGCCCGACTGACCTTCGATACGGCTGTCCGGCAGTGCCTTGAGCTGATCCAGTCGTGGCGCCAGGCGATAGGCGTCAACGCCCATTGCGTACAGGCGACCCAGGCTGCCGGCAGCTTGTGGCCATTGCGCGGTAACCTGCTGGCGCAGCGGATCGCTGGTTTCCAGCAGCCACGGGGTTTCGCAGAAGCGCACGCCGTTCATGTCGTTGTACTGGTTCACGTCGCCGCTGGCGCTGAACACGTGGGAGGTCGCGTAAACCGGTACATCACCGGCGTACTGGAAGTTCAGGGTCGGCTTGATCTGCTGCGCCTGCTGCGGGGTGGCGGCAAGGAAGATGAATTCGATGTCCTGGCGACGCGAAGGCTGGGCGGCAACGTTGGTGCCGGCAGCATTCTGCAGGCTCTTGGCGCGGGCTTCGCTCTGACGCAGCTGGAACATGTCGGCGATCTGCTGGGCCAGTTGCACCGGCTGGTCGACGCGTTCGGTGGCGACGATGCTGCCGCCGTTGGCTTGCCAGTCCTGGCTGAAGGCGCGCAGGACGCGGTCGCCCCATTCGCCTTTCGGCACCATGATGGCGGCGCGGTGCAGGCCATCGGCACGGGCGCGGCGGGAGACTTCGCGGGCTTCGTCTTCAGCGGCCAGACCGAACTGGAACAGCTGCGCCGGGCCTTGATCGCCTTCGCTGTAGTTCAGGGCGAGGGTGGTGATCGGCAATTGCGGGCGAGTGCTCAGCTGTTTGACCAGCGGCTTCTCCAGCGGGCCGACGACCAGTTGCACGCCATCGGCCTGGGCTTTGCGGTAGAACTCGTCGAGGTTGGTCAGTTTCGAGCTGTCATAGAACTCGATGGCCGGTGGTTTCTGGCCGGCTTGCTGAGCCTGATAGTGCGCGGCCATGAAACCGTCACGCAGGGCCTTGCCGACCGAGGCCAGTTGACCGTCCTGTGGCAACAGCAGGGCGATCTTGCTCAGGGGCTGGCTGGCCAGCTCCTTGAGTTTGGTCAGGGGCAGCGGCAGGTTGATCGCGGCCGGGTGCTTTGGATGCTGGTTGCGCCAGTTGTCGATGGCGGCTTGCTGCTGTTCCAGGGTGCCGGCGGTTTTCACGGCCAGGGCCAGGCTCATCCAGCCGCCGAGGTCATCGGTGGTGTTCGCTTGCAGTTGATCGGCCGGCAGCGACGCAATCAGGGACCAGATCGCTTCATGGTTCTTGCTGGCGGCTTCGCCTTCCAGCATCGGCGCGATGAAGATGCGTTCGCGGGCGGCGGCCAAGGTCTGGCCGTCGGCTTCAAGGGCACGGGCGTGAACGGTGCCGGCGCGAACTTGCAGCGGTACGGACATTTCGCTCAGGCGTTGCAGGCTTGGATGGCTCAAGGCAGTCAGCGCGGCTTTCGGCTGGTTGCGGGTCATGGCCAGTTCAGCAGACAGGGTGCTGGCGAATGCCTGCTGGCCCGGCTGGAGTTGTTCCATCGGCACTTGCTGCAGGATTTGCGCGGACTGTCCGGCATTGCCCTGGCGGTACGCCATATCTGCCGCACTCAGGCGCAGCAGCGCAGCCTTGTCCGGCGATTTGGCCTGGGCAGCCTGTTCGAGCAGTTGCTCGATGGTGGCATCCGGGGTCCGTGGAAGTTCGCCAAGGCTGGAGGAAGGGGAGCTGGCGCAAGCCGCCAACAAGGCAGCGAGGCAGAGGGCAGTGAACAGCCGCAGGCAAGCGATCATGTAAGTGTTCCTGATACTCGATCAAATTAGCGTCGAATTGTACCCAAGCACTGGCCGGGGCGCGATGTTACTGGCGTGAAACCGTCAATTTAGCTGATACAAAGAGTGCGCAGCCTCACAATGGTGCGACAAACCGTGTCCGACCCGGACGCATCGTCCGGCGCACGACGCGCTACAATGGCGGCTTTTACCGATCATGAGGTGTGCGCTTTGACTGCTCCAGGTCCTTTGAATTCCGCTGCGGGCTCGCTTTATGTGGTGGCGACGCCCATCGGCAACCTGGATGACATCAGCGCCCGGGCGTTGAAGATCCTGCGCGAGGTGGCGCTGATCGCCGCCGAAGATACGCGCCACTCGCAGCGGCTGATGCAGCACTTCGGCATCTCGACACCGCTGGCAGCCTGTCATGAACACAACGAGCGGGACGAAGGCAGTCGCTTCATTACCCGTCTTCTGGCAGGAGACAACGTCGCGCTGATTTCCGATGCCGGTACGCCGCTGATTTCCGATCCCGGTTATCACTTGGTACGGCAGGCCCGTGCCGCCGGGATCAATGTGGTGCCGGTGCCAGGCGCGTGCGCTTTGATCGCGGCGTTGTCGGCTGCCGGTCTGCCGTCCGACCGTTTTATCTTCGAAGGCTTTTTGCCGGCCAAGGCCGTGGGGCGCAAAGCGCGCCTGGAAGCGATCAAGGAAGAACCGCGCACGCTGATTTTCTACGAGGCACCGCATCGCATTCTTGAATGCCTGCAGGATATGGAGGCGGTGTTCGGCGCTGATCGTCCTGCATTGCTCGCTCGTGAGATCACCAAGACTTTTGAAACCCTCAAGGGATTGCCGTTGAGCGAGTTGCGGGCGTTCGTCGAGGCGGACAGTAATCAGCAGCGCGGCGAATGCGTTGTGGTAGTGGCGGGCTGGACCGCGCCGGAATCCGAAGACGCCGTCAGCAGCGAGGCGATGCGCATCCTCAATCTGTTGCTGGAAGAGATGCCGCTCAAGCGTGCGGCGGCCTTGGCGGCGCAAATCACCGGTGAGCGCAAAAACGTGCTGTACCAGGTGGCGCTGGATCAGCAAAAAGACGCGTAACCCGTCGCGCAGACCGGTTTGCGGGCTATTAGCGCTTGTTCTTCGGCGGCTCTGCCGTTAACCTGCGCGGCGGAGAGTCGATCGGACAGTCGCTGCCCTCTATGAAAATTAGGGGGGGGAGGAAAGTCCGGGCTCCATAGGGCGAAGTGCCAGGTAATGCCTGGGAGGCGTGAGCCTACGGAAAGTGCCACAGAAAATAACCGCCTAAGCGCTTCGGCGCCGGTAAGGGTGAAAAGGTGCGGTAAGAGCGCACCGCACGTCTGGCAACAGTTCGTGGCTAGGTAAACCCCACTTGGAGCAAGACCAAATAGGGTCCCAAGGCGTGGCCCGCGCTGGGACCGGGTAGGTTGCTAAAGATGTCCAGTGATGGCCATCGTAGACGAATGACTGTTCAAGACAGAACCCGGCTTACAGATCGACTCTCCACCTTTTTCTTTTCCCTGCTTGAATTAAAGGCGACAGGGCTGTTTATTATCAGCAGGCCTGCGCTGGAAACCCGGCAGCGGCAAACGCAGTAATAGCCATTTCCCACCTTGCTTCAATCAACAGCAGAAGCGCTTTTGTAATACCGAAAAAATCTTACTCTTAACAAATTACTTTAACTTTCGAGCGCAGCTTTCAGTGCTGCTTCAAGTTATTGGATAAAAGCATCCGCCAGATTCTCGTTGCTCCTCCTTTTATGCTCCTAAATCTCCGTTCTGTAAGGGTTTTCCTTTAATCCGCGCCTTGACGGTGTGGTGGGCGCATTCCTATAGTGTGCGCAAGTGGCGGAAAGTGGCATGAAGTGGGTTTTTTGAGCTCAAAACGATAAAAATTGGAGAAACGCAGACGTGTTTCGCGGAGCTAACGCTATCAGTCTCGATGCAAAGGGCCGTCTCGCCATGCCGAGCCGGTACCGTGACGAGCTCGATTCGCGCAGTTCCGGCCAGTTGATCGTGACCATTGACGCCGTTGATCCGTGTTTGTGTGTCTACCCGCTCGATGAGTGGGAAATTATTGAAACCAAGTTGCGCGCGCTTCCTTCGCTTCGTGAAGAGAACCGTCGTCTGCAACGTTTATTGATTGGTAATGCCGTTGACCTTGAGCTCGACGGCAGTGGTCGTTTCCTGGTGCCGCCGCGCCTGCGCGAATACGCGAAGCTCGACAAGCGCGCGATGCTGGTGGGCCAACTGAACAAGTTCCAACTGTGGGACGAAGATGCCTGGAACGCGGTTTCTGCCGCTGACCTGGCTGCCATACAACAACCGGGCGCCATGCCTGACGAACTGCGTGATCTGATCCTGTGACTATTGATAGCGGCTTTAACCACATCACCGTACTGCTTGACGAAGCCGTCGAGGCTCTCGCCGTACGTCCTGATGGCTGCTATCTGGACGGCACGTTCGGTCGCGGCGGGCACAGCCGGTTGATCCTGAGCAAGCTCGGGCCGGATGGTCGGCTCATCGGATTCGACAAGGATCCTCAAGCGATTGCCACCGGGCAAACGCTAGCGGCCGAAGACGGCCGCTTTGTCGTTGTGCAGCGCAGCTTTGCCGAGCTCGGTTCGGTGGTTGCCGAACAGGGTCTGGCCGGCAAAGTCAGCGGCATTCTGCTGGATCTGGGTGTGTCCTCTCCGCAGCTCGATGATGCCGAGCGCGGCTTCAGCTTCCTCAACGACGGCCCACTGGACATGCGCATGGATCCGTCCCGTGGCATCAGCGCAGCCGAGTTCGTCAACACCGCGCCGGTGGAAGAAATCGCCCGTGTGTTCAAGGAATACGGCGAAGAACGTTTCTCTGGTCGCATGGCCCGTGCCGTGGCCGAGCGCCGTGACATCACGCCGTTCGAGCGCACCGCCGATCTGGCCGAAGTCCTGAAAGTCGCCAACCCGGCATGGGAAAAGGGCAAGAACCCGGCAACCCGCGCTTTTCAGGGCCTGCGCATTCACGTCAACAACGAACTGGGCGATCTGGAAGCGGGTCTTGAAGCCGCGCTCGAATGCCTGGAAGTGGGCGGCCGTCTGGTCGTGATCAGCTTCCACTCGCTGGAAGACCGTATCGTCAAACTGTTCATGCGCAAGCTGGTGAAAGGCGAAGCCGACAACCTGCCGCGCAACCTGCCGGTTCGCCACGTTGCGTTCGAACCGAAAATTAAAGTCCATGGCAAAGCGCAGACGGCCTCCGACGCCGAACTCAAAGCCAACCCACGTTCCCGTAGCGCCGTCATGCGCGTCGCGGAGAAGCTGCGGTGAGCAAGCTTTTCGCCAAGCCACTGCCCGGCGGCAGCTTCTTCATGCTGCTGCTGTTCATCGGCGTGCTCGTGTCGGCCATCGGCGTGTCTTACAGCGCTCACTGGAACCGGCAATTGCTCAACACCCTGTACAACGAACTGAGCGTGCGCGACAAGGCGCAGGCCGAATGGGGGCGCCTGATCCTGGAGCAAAGCACCTGGACCGCCCACAGCCGGATCGAAGTACTGGCCACCGAACAACTGAAGATGCACATTCCCGGCGCGGCTGACGTGAAGATGGTGGCGCCATGATGAAACTCGAGGGGGCTCTTTTCCCATGGCGTTTCCGTCTGATGGTGGCACTGCTCGGCGTGATGGTTGCGGCCATCTGCTGGCGCATCATCGACCTGCAAGTGGTTGACCGAGACTTTCTCAAAGGTCAGGGCGACGCGCGCAGTCTTCGGCACATTCCGATTCCGGCTCACCGTGGTCTGATCACCGACCGTAACGGCGAGCCGCTGGCCGTCAGTACGCCGGTGACCACCCTGTGGGCCAACGCCAAGGAAATGCAGACAGCGAAAGAAAAATGGCCGGCACTGGCCGCCGCGCTGGGGCAGGATCCGAAAGCCCTGGCCGAACGTCTCGAAGCCCAGGCCAACAAGGAATTCATTTATCTGGTGCGCGGGTTGACCCCCGAGCAGGGCCAGGCCGTGCTCGACCTGAAAGTGCCGGGCGTCTACGGCATCGAAGAGTTCCGCCGGTTCTACCCGGCCGGTGAAGTCACCGCACATATGGTTGGGTTCACCGACATCGATGACCACGGTCGTGAAGGTGTCGAACTGGCCTACGATGAATGGCTGGCCGGCGTGCCCGGCAAGCGGCAAGTCATCAAGGATCGGCGCGGACGGCTGATCAAGGATGTCCAGGTCACCAAGAACGCCAAGGCCGGCAAGCCCTTGGCGTTGTCGATTGACCTGCGCCTGCAATATCTGGCCAACCGCGAGCTGCGCAACGCGATCATCGAGAACGGCGCGAAGGCCGGCAGTCTGGTGATCATGGACGTGAAGACCGGCGAGATTCTCGCCATGGTCAACCAGCCGACCTACAACCCGAACAACCGTCGCAACCTGCAACCGGCGATGATGCGTAACCGCGCGATGATCGATGTGTTCGAACCCGGTTCGACCATGAAAGCGATCTCGATGAGCGCCGCGATCGAAACCGGCCGCTGGAAACCGAGCGACACCGTCGAGGTGTATCCGGGCTCCCTGCAGATCGGCAAATACACGATCAAGGACGTATCGAAGACCGAAGGTCCGGTACTCGACCTGACCGGCATTCTGATCAATTCCAGTAACGTCGGCATGAGTAAGGTCGCGTTCGATATCGGCGGCGAAACCATTTTCCGCCTCGCACAGAAAGTCGGCCTCGGCCAGGACACCGGCCTCGGCTTCCCGGGCGAACGTGTCGGCAACCTGCCGAACTACCGCGAGTGGCGCAAGGCCGAGACCGCGACGCTGTCCTATGGCTACGGTATCTCGGTGACCGCGATCCAGCTGGTGCACGCGTTCTCGGCGCTGGCCAATAACGGGCGTCTGGCACCACTGACCCTGATCAAAACCGACAAGGCGCCGCAGACCACCCAGGTGCTGCCGGAAGCTGTCGCCAAAACCATGCAAGGCATGCTGCAACAAGTGATCGAAGCCCCGCGCGGCGTGTTCCGTGCGCAGGTGCCGGCGTATCACGTGGGCGGCAAGTCCGGTACCGCGCGTAAAACATCGGTTGGCACCAAGGGCTATGCCGAAAACTCTTACCGCTCGCTGTTCGCCGGTTTCGGCCCGATGAGCGATCCACGCTATGCAATCGTCGTGGTGATCGATGAACCGACCAAGGCCGGCTACTTCGGTGGTCTGGTCTCGGCGCCGGTGTTCAGCCGTGTGATGTCGGGCACCCTGCGCCTGATGAACGTCACCCCGGACAACCTGCCGACCACACAACAGGCCAACGCCACCCCGGTCGTTCCGCTGAAAGCCAATGGAGGGCGCGGCTGATGTCTCTGAGTCTGAACAAGATTTTCCCCCACGCCGGCCATGATCTGTTGATTCGTGAACTGGCGCTCGACAGTCGCAACGTACGCGCGGGTGACCTGTTCCTCGCGGTGCCGGGCGGCAAGTTCGACGGGCGTGCGCACATCGCCGACGCCTTGCAGCGCGGTGCTGCTGCGGTGGCCTATGAAGTGGAAGGCGCCACCGTGCTGCCGATCACCGAAGTTCCGCTGATTCCGGTCAAGGGCCTGGCGGCGCAACTGTCTGACATCGCCGGGCGTTTTTACGGTGAGCCAAGTCATCACCTGAACCTGATCGGCGTGACCGGCACCAACGGCAAGACCAGCGTGACCCAGTTGGTGGCGCAGGCGCTGGACCTGCTCGGCCAGCATTGCGGCATCGTCGGCACCCTCGGCTCCGGTTTCCACGGTTCGCTGCAAAGCGGCCTGCACACCACGCCGAATCCGATTGCCATGCAAGCGACCTTGGGCGACCTGAAAAAGGCCGGCGCCAAAGCCGTGGCCATGGA
Organism: Pseudomonas sp. IT-P2; assembly: GCF_949767575.1. NCBI lineage: Bacteria > Pseudomonadati > Pseudomonadota > Gammaproteobacteria > Pseudomonadales > Pseudomonadaceae > Pseudomonas > Pseudomonas sp. IT-P2. The sequence goes on from NZ_CATKQA010000005.1 coordinate 104,888, forward strand.
AGTCTCGTCCCACGGTCTGGATCAAGGCCGGGTTACCGCGCTGGCATTCGACGTGGCAGTGATGACCAACCTGTCCCGTGATCATCTCGATTACCACGGCACCATGGAAGCGTACGCCGAGGCCAAGGCCCGGCTGTTCGCCTGGAATGACCTGAAGTGCCGCGTGGTCAATCTCGACGACGATTTCGGCCGGCAACTGGCCGCTGAAAAGCGCGAGTCACGTTTGATCACTTACAGCCTGCTCGACAGCAGCGCCTATCTCTATGTGCGTGAAGCGCAGTTCGACGACGAAGGCGTGCGTGCCACATTGGTCACGCCGCAAGGCGAACGCCATCTGCGCAGCACGCTGCTCGGCCGTTTCAACCTGAGCAACGTACTGGCCGCCGTCGGTGCATTGCTCGGTCTCGATTACGCCCTCGACGAAATTCTCAAGGTGCTGCCAAAGCTCGAAGGCCCGGCCGGTCGCATGCAGCGTCTCGGCGGCGGCACTCAGCCACTGGTGGTGGTCGATTACGCCCACACCCCGGACGCGCTGGAAAAAGTTCTGACTGCGCTTCGCCCGCACGTCAAAGGCCAGCTGCTGTGCCTGTTCGGCTGCGGCGGTGATCGCGATCGCGGCAAGCGTCCGCTGATGGCCGAAGTGGTCGAGCGTCTGGCCGACCGTGTGCTGGTGACCGATGACAATCCGCGCACCGAAGACCCGGCGGTGATTTTCGATGACATCCGCGCCGGTTTCACGGCTGTGGACAAGGTGACGTTCGTGGCCGGTCGTGGCCAGGCCATCGCGCAACTGATTGCCGGCGCTTCGGCGGATGACGTGATCGTTCTGGCCGGCAAAGGTCACGAGGACTATCAGGAAATCAACGGCGAGCGCCATGCATTCTCTGATCTGGTCGAGGCGGATCACGCCCTGACCGCGTGGGAGGTGGCCCATGCTTAAGGCCCTGAAACTCAGCGAGCTGACCAGCGCGCTCGACGCCCGCCTGATCAGCGCCGACGCCAGTTTTGACGGCGTGAGCATCGACAGCCGCGCGATCAAGGCTGGCCAACTGTTTATCGCCCTGACCGGCCCGCGTTTCGACGGTCATGACTATCTGAATGAAGTCGCCGCCAAAGGCGCCGTTGCTGCATTGGTCGAGCGCGAAGTCGCCGACAGCACGCTGCCGCAATTGCTGGTCAAGGACACTCGCCAGGCGCTCGGCCAGCTGGGTGCCTTGAACCGTGCCGCGTTCACCAAACCGGTCGCTGCGGTTACCGGCTCCAGTGGCAAGACCACGGTCAAGGAAATGCTCGCAAGCATCCTGCGCACACGCGGTCCGGTGCTGGCGACCCGTGGCAACCTGAATAACGATCTGGGTGCGCCGCTGACCCTGCTCGAACTCGCCCCGGAACACAGCGCGGCGGTGATCGAACTGGGCGCCTCGCGTCTGGGTGAAATCGCCTACACCGTAGGGCTGACCAAGCCGCACGTAGCGATCCTCAACAACGCCGGGACCGCCCACGTCGGTGAGTTCGGCGGTCCGGAAAAAATTGTCGAAGCCAAGGGCGAGATCATCGACGGGCTGGCGGCCGATGGCGTCGCCGTGCTGAACCTCGATGACAAGGCGTTTGGTATCTGGAAAACCCGCGCCGGCGCGCGCAAGGTGCTGACGTTTGCCCTGAGCAACACTCATGCGGATTTTTACGCCAGCGATCTGGCCACCGATGCCCGTGGTTGTCCGGCGTTCAACCTTCACACCCCTGAAGGTGTGGAACGGGTTCAACTGAACCTGCTCGGCACCCACAACGTCGCCAACGCCATGGCCGCCGCCGCTGCCGCTCACGCCCTGGGCGTGTCGCTGTTCGGCATTGCCACCGGGCTTGGCGCGGTACAACCGGTCAAGGGTCGCACCGTCGCGCAACTGGCGAAAAACGGCATGCGCGTGATCGATGACACTTACAACGCGAACCCCACCTCGATGTGCGCGGCCGTTGATATACTCGCCGGCTTTTCCGGTCGCACCGTTCTGGTGCTCGGGGATATCGGCGAGTTGGGCGACTGGGCGGAGCAGGGGCACCGCGACGTGGGCGAATACGCCCGGGGCAAGGTTTCCGCGCTTTACGCCGTCGGGCCGAACATGGTCCACGCCGTGAACGCATTCGGTGAAGAGGCGCAGCACTTCGGCACACAAGCCGAACTGATCCAGGCCCTCGGCGCCGAGCAGGACACAAACACCACCATTTTGATCAAGGGTTCGCGCAGCGCAGCGATGGAAAACATCGTTGCGGCCCTGTGCGGGTCCAGTCTGGAGAAACATTAATGCTGCTGCTGCTAGCGGAGTATCTGCAACAGTTCTACAAAGGCTTCGCGGTCTTCCAGTACCTGACCCTGCGCGGGATCCTCGGTGTGCTGACCGCGCTGGTCTTGTCGCTGTGCTACGGCCCGTGGATGATCCGCACCCTGCAGAACCGTCAGATCGGCCAGTCCGTTCGTAACGACGGCCCGCAATCGCACCTGTCCAAATCCGGTACGCCGACCATGGGTGGCGCGCTGATTCTGTCTTCGATCGGCGTCAGCACCTTGCTGTGGGCTGACCTGAGCAACCGCTACGTGTGGGTTGTGCTGCTGGTGACCCTGCTGTTCGGCGCCATCGGCTGGGTCGACGACTACCGCAAGGTGATCGAGAAGAACTCCCGTGGTCTGCCGAGTCGCTGGAAATATTTCTGGCAGTCGGTGTTCGGCCTCGGTGCGGCGATCTTCCTTTATATGACTGCCAGCACTCCGGTGGAAACCACCCTGATCCTGCCGATGCTCAAGGACTACAGCATTCCGCTGGGCGCGGGTTTCATCGTGCTGACGTACTTCGTGATCGTCGGTTCGAGCAACGCAGTCAACCTCACCGACGGCCTCGACGGCCTGGCGATCATGCCGACAGTGATGGTGGGCGGTGGCCTGGGCATCTTCTGCTACCTGTCGGGTAACGTGAAATTCGCTGAATACCTGCTGATTCCTTACGTACCGGGCGCAGGCGAGTTGATCGTGTTCTGCGGCGCATTGATCGGTGCCGGCCTGGGTTTCCTGTGGTTCAACACCTACCCGGCACAAGTCTTCATGGGCGACGTCGGCGCACTGGCGCTGGGCGCGGCCCTGGGCACCATCGCGGTGATCGTCCGTCAGGAAATCGTCCTGTTCATCATGGGCGGCGTGTTCGTGATGGAAACCCTGTCAGTCGTCATTCAGGTTGCCTCCTTTAAGCTGACCGGTCGCCGTGTGTTCCGCATGGCGCCGATTCACCACCACTTTGAACTCAAGGGCTGGCCCGAGCCGCGCGTGATCGTCCGTTTCTGGATCATCACCGTGATTCTCGTGCTGATCGGCCTTGCCACCCTGAAGCTGAGGTAGAACGAGTGTCTCTGATCGCTTCTGACCACTTCCGCATCGTTGTCGGCCTCGGCAAGAGCGGCATGTCCCTGGTTCGCTTCCTGGCGAACCGGGGCGTGGCGTTTGCCGTGGCCGACACGCGGGAAAATCCACCGGAACTGGCCACGCTCCAGCGTGACTATCCGCACGTGGAAGTGCGTTGTGGCGAGCTGGACGTCGAATTCCTGTGCCGTGCCGACGAGCTCTACGTGAGCCCCGGCCTGGCGCTGGCGACCCCGGCCCTGCAAGCCGCCGCGGCCCGTGGCGTGAAGCTGTCCGGCGACATCGAGCTGTTCGCGCGCAACGCGAAGGCGCCGATCGTGGCCATCAGCGGTTCCAACGCGAAAAGCACCGTCACCACGCTGGTCGGCGAGATGGCGGCTGCGGCCGGCAAGCGCGTGGCCGTGGGCGGCAACCTCGGTACGCCGGCGCTGGATCTGCTCAGCGATGACGTCGAGCTGTACGTGATGGAGCTGTCGAGCTTCCAGCTGGAAACCACCGACCAGCTCAACGCCGAAGTGGCGACCGTGCTCAACATCAGCGAAGACCACATGGATCGCTACAGCGGTCTGCCGGCCTACCACCTGGCCAAGCACCGGATCTTCCGGGGTGCGAAGCAGTTCGTGGTCAACCGCCAGGACGCCTTGACCCGTCCGCTGATGGGCGAGGGCCAGCCGTGCTGGACCTTCGGCCTGACCAAACCCGATTTCAAGGCGTTCGGCCTGCGCGAAGAGAATGGCGAGAAATACCTGGCCTTCGAATTCCAGAACCTGATGCCGGTGCGCGAGTTGAAGATTCGCGGCGCCCACAACCAGTCCAACGCCCTGGCGGCGCTGGCGCTCGGCCACGCGGTCGGGCTGCCGTTCGACGCCATGCTGGCGGCGCTGCGCACCTTCGCCGGTCTCGAACACCGTTGCCAGTGGGTACGTGATCTGGACGGCGTCGGTTACTACAACGATTCCAAGGCCACCAACGTCGGCGCTGCGCTGGCCGCCATCGAAGGTCTGGGTGCGGACATCGACGGCAAGGTCGTGCTGATCGCCGGTGGCGATGGCAAGGGTGCCGACTTCAAGGACCTGCGCGATCCGGTGGCGGCCCACTGCCGCGCCGTGATCCTGATGGGGCGCGACTCCGACAAGATCGGCGAAGCGATCGGCGATGCCGTACCGCTGATTCGTGCGAACACGCTGGTCGACGCGGTCGCCCAATGCCGCGCCGCCGCCCAGCCGGGTGACGTGGTGCTGCTGTCGCCGGCCTGCGCCAGTTTCGACATGTTCAAGAACTACGAAGACCGTGGTCACCAGTTCGTCCGCGCTGTGGAGGATCTGGCATGAGCTTGAGAAACATCATCAAGCCATACCCGTCGCCGCTCATTACCGGACGCGGAATCGACCTCGACTTCCCGATGCTCGCCGGTTGCCTGGCGTTGCTCGGTCTGGGCCTGATCATGATCGCCTCGGCATCGACAGAAGTCGGCGCGGCGCAGTCGGGCAGTGCTCTCTATTACATGACCCGTCACCTGATCTACGTGGTGCTGGGCCTCGGTGCCTGCATCGTCACGATGATGATTCCGATCGCCACCTGGCAGCGCCTCGGCTGGATGATGCTGATCGGTGCGTTCGGTCTGCTGGTGATGGTGATCATCCCGGGGATCGGCCGTGAGGTGAACGGTTCGATGCGCTGGATCGGTTTCAGCTTCTTCAACGTACAGCCGTCCGAGATCGCCAAGGTGTTCGTGGTGATCTACCTCGCCGGTTACCTGGTGCGTCGCCAGAAAGAGGTGCGCGAGAGCTGGATGGGCTTCTTCAAGCCATTCATCGTGCTGCTGCCGATGGCGGGCTTGCTGCTGATGGAGCCGGACTTCGGTGCCACCGTCGTGATGATGGGCGCTGCGGCGGCGATGCTGTTCCTCGGCGGGGTCGGGCTGTTCCGGTTCTCGCTCATGGTGGTGCTGGCCGTTGGTGCGGTGGTGTTGCTGATTCAGATGCAGCCGTACCGGATGGCGCGTCTGACCAACTTCGCCGACCCGTGGGCCGACCAGTTCGGCGCCGGTTATCAGTTGTCGCAAGCCTTGATCGCATTCGGTCGCGGTGAATGGCTGGGCGTTGGCCTGGGCAACAGCGTGCAGAAGCAGTTCTACCTGCCGGAAGCGCACACCGACTTCGTGTTCTCGGTCCTGGCCGAAGAGCTGGGCGCTGTGGGCTCGCTGTGCACCGTGGCGCTGTTCGTGTTCGTGTGTATTCGCGGCATGTACATCGGTCTGTGGGCCGAGAAAGCCAAACAGTTTTTTGCCGCTTATGTTGCCTACGGTCTGTCGTTCCTGTGGATCGGCCAGTTCCTGATCAACATCGGCGTGAACGTCGGCCTGCTGCCGACCAAGGGCCTGACCTTGCCGTTCCTCAGTTATGGCGGCAGTTCCCTGGTGATCTGCTGCGCCTGCCTTGGCCTGTTGCTGAGGATCGAGTGGGAGAGTCGGACCCACCTGGGCAGTGAAGAGATGGAATTCCATGAGAGCGACTTCGCCGAGGAGCCGAACCATGGGCGCTAACGTATTGATCATGGCCGGCGGCACCGGTGGCCACGTGTTCCCGGCGCTGGCCTGTGCCCGCGAATTCCAGGCGCGCGGCTACACCGTGCACTGGCTCGGCACGCCGCGCGGGATCGAGAACGATCTGGTACCGGCTGCAGGTATTGAACTGCACCGCATCAACGCCACTGGCCTGCGTGGCAAGGGCAAGCTGTCGCTGCTCAAGGCGCCGTTCATGCTGCTGAAATCGGTGTGGCAGGCGCGGGCGATCATTCGCCGCTTGCGTCCGGTGTGCGTGGTCGGATTCGGCGGCTACGTGACCGGCCCCGGTGGTCTTGCCGCCAAACTGGCCGGCGTGCCGGTGATCGTTCATGAGCAGAACGCCGTGGCCGGCACCGCCAATCGGTTGCTGGTGCCGTTCGCCGCCCGGGTGTGTGAAGCCTTCCCCGACACCTTTACCCTGTCGGACAGCCGCCGTACCACCGGTAACCCGGTGCGCAGCGAGCTGTTCCTCGAAACACCGCGCCCGGCCCTGGCCGGACGCAAGGCGCGTTTGCTGATCCTGGGCGGAAGCCTGGGCGCAGAACCGTTGAACAAGTTGCTGCCTGAAGCCCTGGCACAAGTCGCTGCCGACTTGCGTCCGGAAGTGTTCCATCAGGCTGGCAGAAACCACGATGAAGTGACTGCAGAGCGCTACCGCGCCGCCGGCGTGGACGCGCAGGTGCAGCCGTTCATCAAAGACATGGCCCAGGCCTATGGCTGGGCTGACCTGGTGGTGTGCCGCGCCGGCGCATTGACCATCAGCGAACTGGCTGCCGCCGGTCTGCCCTCGATGCTGGTGCCCTTGCCCCACGCGATCGACGATCACCAGACCCGCAACGCCGATTATTTGGCCCGCGAAGGCGCTGCCTTCCTGATGCCGCAAAGAACGACTGGCGCCGCGGACCTTGCCGCGCGCCTGACAGAGGTCTTGATGCAACCGCAACGACTCGAACAAATGGCCCAAGCGGCCCGCCGTCTGGCGAAACCCGAAGCCACCCGCAGCGTGGTCGATACCTGTCTGGAGGTGGCCCATGGTTGAGAATCAGAAAGCCATGCCGCAACCGGAAATGCGCCGCATCCGTCGCATCCACTTCGTCGGGATCGGCGGCGTGGGCATGTGCGGTATTGCCGAAGTTCTGCTGAACCTGGGCTATGAAGTGTCCGGTTCGGATCTGAAAGCTTCGCCGGTGACCGAGCGCCTGGAATCCTTCGGTGCGCAGATCTTCATCGGCCACCGTGCCGAGAACGCCGCTGCCGCCGATGTGCTGGTGGTGTCGAGCGCCGTCAACACCTCCAACCCGGAAGTCGCGACTGCGCTGGAACGCCGCATCCCGGTGGTGCCGCGTGCCGAAATGCTCGCCGAACTGATGCGCTACCGCCACGGCATCGCCGTCGCCGGTACTCATGGCAAGACCACCACTACCAGCCTGATCGCTTCGGTGTTCGCCGCCGGTGGCCTGGATCCGACCTTCGTCATCGGTGGCCGTCTGAACGCCGCGGGCACCAATGCCCAGCTCGGCACCAGCCGCTACCTGATCGCCGAGGCCGATGAAAGCGACGCGAGCTTCCTGCACCTGCAACCGCTGGTGGCCGTAGTCACCAACATCGACGCCGACCACATGGCGACCTACGACGGTGACTTCAACAAACTGAAGAAAACCTTCGTCGAGTTCCTGCACAACCTGCCGTTCTACGGGCTGGCGGTGATGTGCCTGGACGATCCGGTGGTGCGTGAAATCCTGCCGCTGGTCAAGCGTCCAACCGTGACCTATGGCTTCAGCGAAGACGCCGACGTGCGCGCGATCAATGTTCGTCAGCAGGGCATGCAGACCTTCTTTACCGTGCTGCGCCCTGATCGCGAGCCTCTTGATGTGTCCGTGAACATGCCGGGCAACCACAACGTGCTCAATTCCCTGGCGACCATCTGCATCGCCACCGACGAAGGCGTCAGCGATGAAGCCATCGTCCAGGGCCTGTCCGGGTTCCAGGGGGTCGGCCGACGCTTCCAGGTCTACGGCGAGCTGCCGGTGGACGGCGGCAACGTGATGCTGGTCGACGACTACGGTCACCACCCGACCGAGGTCGCAGCAGTCATCAAAGCCGTGCGTGGTGGCTGGCCGGAGCGCCGTCTGGTGATGGTCTACCAGCCGCACCGTTACAGCCGCACCCGCGACCTGTACGACGATTTCGTCAATGTCCTGGCCGACGCCAACGTGCTGCTGCTGATGGAAGTTTATCCGGCCGGCGAAGAGCCGATTCCGGGCGCGGACAGCCGCAAGCTGTGCAACAGCATCCGCCAGCGCGGTCAGCTCGACCCGATCTACATCGAGCGCGGCGTCGATCTGGCGCCACTGGTCAAGCCGCTGCTGCGTGCCGGCGACATTCTGCTGTGCCAGGGCGCCGGTGACATCGGCGGCCTCGCACCGAAACTGTTGAAAAGCGAGTTGTTCGCCGGTGCCGTGGCGGCATCGGTCGAGGGGAAGTTGAAATGACTGCTGCCTACGCCAACCTGTTCTCCACCATCGCCCCGAAGGATTTCGGCCGTGTGGCCGTGCTGTTTGGTGGCCTGAGTGCCGAGCGTGAAGTCTCGCTGAAGTCCGGCAACGCCGTGCTCAGTGCGCTGCAAAGCGCAGGCGTGGACGCATTCGGGATCGACGTCGGCGCCGATATCCTGCAGCGCCTGCTGAGCGAAAAGATCGACCGTGCGTTCATCATCCTTCACGGTCGCGGCGGTGAAGACGGCAGCATGCAGGGCCTGCTTGAAGTGGCCGGCATTCCGTACACCGGCAGCGGCATCCTGGCTTCGGCACTGGCGATGGACAAACTGCGCACCAAGCAGGTCTGGCACACGCTGGGGATTCCGACGCCGCGTCACGCCGTGCTGCGCAGCGAGGCCGATTGTATTTCGGCAGCGACGGAACTGGGCTTCCCTTTGATCGTCAAACCGGCGCATGAAGGTTCAAGTATCGGGATGGCCAAAGTGACTTCCGCGTCCGAGTTGATCGACGCATGGAAAGCGGCCAGTACCTACGATTCGCAAGTGTTGGTCGAGCAATGGATTCACGGTCCGGAGTTCACCATCGCCACCCTGCGTGACCAGGTGTTGCCTCCTATCGCCCTGGGTACGCCACACACGTTCTACGACTACGACGCCAAGTACATCGCCAACGATACCCAGTATCGGATTCCGTGCGGGCTCGATGCCGCCAAGGAAAAAGAACTCATGGACCTCACGGCGCAAGCCTGCGAGGCGCTGGGTATTGCCGGTTGGGGCCGGGCGGATGTGATGCAGGACGCCGACGGCAAATTCTGGTTCCTGGAAGTCAACACCGCCCCCGGCATGACCGATCACAGCCTGGTACCGATGGCGGCGAAAGCGGCCGGTCTGGATTTCCAGCAACTGGTCCTGGCCATTCTGGCCGCCAGTGTCGATGCCGATGGCAAGAAAGAGGCGCGAGGTTAAGACCATGCAAGGCGCTCATCTCAGACATCAGCCACCCGCACCCGGTCGCAAGCCGGTGCCGCGGGGTGCCAGCCGAATGGTGGCCAAAGAGCCGATGTCCGCGCGCCTGCCAAAAGCCAACTTCGGCTTTTTGAAAGGTCTGTTCTGGCCGGTGCTGCTGGTGGCTCTGGGGTTCGGCACTTACGAAGGCGCACAGCGTCTGCTGCCGTACGCCGACCGGCCAATCACCAAGATCGCGGTGCAGGGCGACCTGAGTTACATCAGTCAGCAAGCGGTGCAGCAGCGGATCGCCCCGTACGTGGCGTCGAGCTTCTTCACCATCGACCTGGCGAGCATGCGCACCGAGCTGGAGCAGATGCCGTGGATCGCCCACGCCGAAGTACGTCGGGTGTGGCCGGACCAGGTGGTGATCCGCCTCGAAGAGCAACTGCCGGTGGCCCGTTGGGGCGACGAGTCGTTGCTCAACAACCAGGGCCAGGCGTTCACGCCCAAGGAACTGGCGAACTACGAACACCTGCCGCAGCTGTTCGGCCCGCAGCGGGCCCAGCAGCAAGTGATGCAGCAATACCAGGTACTGAGCCAGATGCTCCGGCCATTGGGCTTCTCGATTGCGCGGCTGGAGCTGCGTGAACGCGGCAGCTGGTTCCTGACCACCGGTGCCGGCAGTTCCGGCCCCGGGATCGAGCTGCTGCTGGGACGCGGCAACCTGGTGGAAAAGATGCGCCGCTTCATTGCCATCTATGACAAGACGCTCAAAGAACAGATTACGAACATTGCGCGCATCGATCTGCGCTACGCCAACGGCCTCGCTGTTGGCTGGCGGGAACCAGTAGCGCCGACGACAGCCCAACCCGCTGTCGCAAAGAATTAAGAAGAGGCAGGACCCATGGCAAACGTGCAAAGCGGCAAAATGATCGTCGGTCTCGATATCGGCACCTCCAAGGTGGTGGCGCTGGTCGGCGAGGTTGCGGACGACGGCTCGCTGGAAATCGTCGGGATCGGCACTCATCCGTCCCGCGGCCTGAAGAAAGGCGTGGTGGTCAACATCGAGTCCACCGTGCAGTCGATCCAGCGCGCGATCGAGGAAGCCCAACTGATGGCGGGCTGCCGCATTCACTCGGCGTTCGTCGGCGTGGCGGGCAATCACATTCGCAGCCTGAACTCCCACGGCATCGTCGCGATTCGTGATCGCGAAGTCAGCTCGGCTGACCTGGAGCGCGTACTCGACGCCGCCCAGGCGGTGGCGATCCCGGCCGACCAGCGTGTGCTGCACACCCTGCCGCAGGATTACGTGATCGATAACCAGGAAGGCGTGCGCGAGCCGCTGGGCATGTCCGGCGTGCGTCTGGAAGCCAAGGTTCACGTGGTCACCTGCGCCGTCAACGCCGCACAGAACATTGAAAAATGCGTGCGTCGCTGCGGTCTGGAAATCGACGACATCATTCTCGAGCAACTGGCCTCGGCCTACTCGGTCCTGACCGACGACGAAAAAGAGCTGGGCGTGTGCCTGGTCGATATCGGCGGCGGCACCACCGACATCGCGATCTTCACCGAAGGCGCGATCCGCCACACGGCGGTGATCCCGATTGCGGGCGACCAGGTGACCAACGACATCGCCATGGCGTTGCGCACCCCGACCCAGTACGCCGAAGAGATCAAGATCCGCTACGCCTGCGCCCTGGCCAAACTGGCCGGTGCCGGCGAGACCATCAAGGTGCCGAGCGTCGGCGACCGTCCGCCGCGCGAACTGTCCCGTCAGGCCCTGGCCGAAGTGGTCGAGCCGCGTTACGACGAACTCTTCACCCTGATCCAGGCCGAGCTGCGTCGCAGCGGCTACGAAGACCTGATCCCGGCCGGCATCGTGCTGACCGGTGGTACGTCGAAGATGGAAGGCGCCACCGAACTGGCCGAAGAAATCTTCCACATGCCGGTCCGTCTGGGCGTGCCCCATGGCGTGAAAGGTCTGGATGACGTGGTACGCAACCCGATTTATTCCACTGGCGTTGGCTTGTTGATGTACGGCCTGCAAAAGCAGTCCGACGGGATCTCGTTCTCGGGCATCGGCAGCCGCGACAGCTACAGCAACGATGAGCCGCAGGCGCCGTTGCTGGACCGTTTTAAGAAGTGGATTCAAGGCAACTTCTAACGCTTTACCGCAGCACCGCAACAAACAGCAGTAGGCGAAAAAACTAGAGAATGTAAGGAGAGGGAAAATGTTCGAACTCGTAGACAACATCCCCGCAAGCCCGGTAATCAAAGTTATCGGTGTTGGCGGTGGCGGCGGCAACGCTGTCAATCACATGGTCAAGAGCAACATCGAAGGCGTGGAATTCATCTGCGCCAACACCGATGCTCAAGCGCTGAAAAACATCGGCGCGCGCACCATTCTGCAACTGGGTACCGGCGTGACCAAAGGCCTGGGTGCCGGCGCCAACCCGGAAGTCGGCCGTCAGGCTGCGCTGGAAGATCGCGAGCGCATCGCTGAAGTGCTGGCCGGCACCAACATGGTGTTCATCACCACCGGCATGGGCGGCGGTACCGGTACCGGTGCTGCGCCGATCATTGCCGAAGTGGCCAAGGAAATGGGCATCCTGACCGTTGCGGTCGTGACCCGTCCGTTCCCGTTCGAAGGTCGCAAGCGTATGCAGATCGCCGACGAAGGCATCCGCATGCTCTCGGAAAGCGTCGACTCGCTGATCACCATTCCGAACGAAAAACTGCTGACCATCCTCGGCAAGGACGCAAGCCTGCTGTCGGCTTTCGCCAAGGCTGACGATGTACTGGCCGGTGCCGTTCGCGGTATCTCCGACATCATCAAGCGTCCGGGCATGATCAACGTCGACTTCGCCGACGTACGTACCGTGATGAGCGAAATGGGCATGGCGATGATGGGCACTGGCTGCGCCAGCGGTCCGAACCGTGCACGTGAAGCCACTGAAGCGGCCATCCGCAACCCGCTGCTGGAAGACGTGAACCTGCAAGGCGCACGCGGCATCCTGGTGAACATCACTGCCGGTCCTGACCTGTCCCTGGGTGAGTACTCCGACGTGGGTTCGATCATCGAAGCCTTCGCTTCCGAGCACGCGATGGTCAAGGTCGGTACCGTTATCGATCCGGACATGCGCGACGAACTGCACGTGACCGTGGTTGCCACCGGTCTGGGCGCGAAAATCGAGAAGCCTGTGAAGGTTATCGACAACACCGTTCACACCTCGATGGCCGCTGCTCAGGTGCAGCAACCGGCACCCGCTCGTCAGGAGCAGCCAGCGGTGAATTACCGTGACCTGGACCGTCCGACCGTCATGCGCAACCAGGCTCAGGCCGGTGCTGCGACTGCCGCGAAGATGAATCCGCAAGATGACCTGGACTACCTGGACATCCCGGCCTTCCTGCGTCGTCAGGCCGATTGATGAAATGTATCAGGGGTATTCAGGTGATTGGTGTTCAGCAAAGGCTCGGTCTGCTATCATCGCCAGCCTTTGTTGATACCAGTTCGCAATTTGCGCTGAAGCGGCCCATGCCATGATTAAACAACGCACACTGAAAAATATTATCCGTGCCACCGGTGTAGGTCTGCACTCCGGGGAGAAGGTTTACCTGACCCTCAAGCCTGCACCTGTCGACACCGGGATCGTCTTTCGTCGTGCCGATCTCGATCCGGTTGTCGAGATACCGGCTCGCGCGGCCAACGTCGGCGAGACAACCATGTCGACGACGCTGGTCAACGGTGACGTGAAGGTAGACACGGTGGAGCACTTGCTCTCGGCCATGGCTGGCCTGGGCATCGATAACGCCTACGTCGAGCTCTCCGCGTCTGAAGTCCCGATCATGGATGGCAGCGCAGGACCTTTCGTATTCCTGATTCAATCGGCTGGCCTGGAAGAACAGGACGCCGCCAAGAAATTCATCCGCATCCTGCGTGAAGTGACAGTGGAAGACGGCGACAAGCGCGCCACTTTCGTCCCTTTCGAAGGGTTCAAGGTGAGCTTCGAGATCGATTTCGATCACCCGGTTTTCCGGGACCGCACCCAAAGTGCAAGCGTGGATTTTTCCAGCACTTCGTTCGTAAAAGAAGTCAGCCGCGCCCGTACTTTCGGTTTCATGAGTGACATCGAGTACCTGCGCAAGCACAACCTCGCACTCGGCGGCAGCGTGGAAAACGCGATCGTGGTCGATGCCGATGGCGTACTGAACGAAGACGGCCTTCGCTACGAAGACGAATTCGTGAAGCACAAGATCCTCGATGCGATTGGCGACCTGTACCTGCTGGGCAACAGCCTGATTGGTGAGTTCAAGGGCTTCAAGTCCGGCCACGCACTGAACAACCAGCTGCTGCGCAAGTTGATTGAGCAGAAAGATGCCTGGGAAGTCGTGACGTTCGAAGACGCCAGCACTGCACCAATCTCTTACATGCGCCCGGTTGCGGCGGTGTAAGTAAAAAACCTCTCTAGTTTTTTGAAGGCCACCTTTGGGTGGCCTTTTTTTATGCCTGTTTTCAGGCGACGACGACCCGGTTTCTCCCACCTTCCTTGGCTTGATACAACGCCTTGTCCGCCGCGAACAACAGCTGCTCCAGACTGATTTCGCTCGTCGACGTCCAGGTACTGATACCGACGCTCACGGTCATCGGTGACTGGTCTTGATTCAGGCTTGGCAATTGCTCCACCGCTGTACGAATGTGTTCGGCGATCTGCTGCGCCCCGGCACTGTCGGTTTCCGCGAGGATCACCGAAAACTCCTCACCGCCATACCGAGCCACCAGATCCGCCGGACGCCGCACATTGGCGGTGATCACCCTGGCCAGTTCACGCAACGCCTGATCTCCGGCCTGATGCCCGTGGCGGTCATTGAAGGCCTTGAAGTGGTCGGCGTCGATCATCAGCAATGAAAGCGGCTTGCCCGAGCGCTGGGCGCGGAACCACTCGTGGCGCAGTGACTGATCGAGCATCCGCCGGTTGGCGACCCCGGTCAGGGCATCGGTCGCCGCGAGCTGCGCCAGTTCATGTTCGGCCCGCTGACGCAGGCGCAGCTCCCGGGCCAGCAGCCAGGTCAGCCACAGCAGACCGGCACACAACACGCCGGTGGCGCCGCTGATCAGGATCGCCGTGCGTCGCCACGCACCGAACACTTCCTCGCTGGACAGGGCAACGATCACCGTCAGCGGCAGATTGCCGACCCGCGAATAGGTGTACAGCCGTTGCTGATAATCCATGCTCGAAGTGCTGTTGAAACTGCCATTGCCGTTGCTGTCGCGCAGAATCCGCACCACATTGGGCCGGGCGGCAAAGCTCTTGCCGATCGAATCGCTCTGCAGATAAGGCTTCTGCGCCAGCAGGATGCCGTCGTTGTTGATGATGTTGAGGGTGCTGTCGATGCCGATGTCGAGGCTGTTGAACAGTTGATCGAAGTAATCGAGTTTCATCGACGCCACGGCCACACCCAGAAACTCACCGGTGTCTGAAGAAATGCGCCGACTGAAACTGATCCGCCACTGGTTGGCGTCATCGCAGTCGCAGCGGGGTTTGAACGGACGGCTGATGAACATGCCGGTGTCGCGGTTGAAGGCGTGGGCGAGGAAGTAGTCACGGTCGGCGAAATTGCCCGGCAGCGGATCGACCCGCGAGGAGTCGGCAATCACCTCGCCATACTTGTCGAGCAACAGGATGTCGCCCTTGAAGCGCGCCGTGGTGGAGCGGTCGAACAACGCCAGATGGCGGATCTGCGGCGAAACGTCTTTCAGGTCGTCACGTTGGGCGGCGGCGATCAGCCCTTGCAGCGTCAGGTCATACAGCTCGACGGTGCGCAGCACGTCGGCGTCGATCAACTGGGCGATGGTGGTGGCGCCACGGGTGGCCGATTCCTGGGCGTTGGCGCGTTCACGGATCAGCAGGAACGTGACGATGCAGACAATCGCGATCACGCTCAGCAGGCTGCCTGAGATCAACAGCAGCTCGGAGCGTCCGGTCGTGCCGGGAACGGTAGGGGTGCGGCTCGCGATCATGGTCCGGTTTTCGGTTGGGGATTCTTCTAAGCGTAGTTGTACCCGCTCGCTGCCACAGGCAAGAAAAAGGCCAGCGCGTCAGGCTGGCCTTTTATCGCAGTGCCGATCTTAGAAGACGTTGATCGGGTAGTCGATGATCACACGGTATTCATCGGTGTCCGTATCGATTGCGCCGTAACCGTTTCCGCCGCGGTTGGTCGCCCATTGCAGGCATACCGCCAAGTCTTTGGCCTGGCCGCTCTGCACCACGTATTTGAGGTCGATGTCGCGCTCCCAGTGTTTGGCGTTGCGACCCTCGGCGCTGTACCACGAGGCGTAACCCTTGCTGTCCGGATCGACTTTGGTCAGGTCCAGCGTACCGCGTGAGTAGGACAGCGACGAGGTCAGCCCCGGCAGGCCGACGCCGGCGAAGTCGTAGGCGTACTTGAGTTTCCACGAGCGCTCGTTCGGGCCGTTGAAGTCCGAGTACTGCTGCGAGTTGTCGAGGTAGACGCTGTCGCCCTGGCTGATGTAATCGAACGGCGTGTTGCCGTTGACCCGCTGATACGCGGCGGTAACGCTGTGGCTGCCGATGCCCACGGTCAAATGCAGGCTGTAGGTGTTGTTGTCGATGTTGCCCAGCAGCGCGTCGCCGGTGTCCTGGGTGTGATAGAAGTGCAGGCCCGGGTTGAGGGTCACCCGGTCATTCAGTGCCCAGGTGTAGTCGAGGTCGTAGTAGTACTGGTTCCAGATGTCCTTCAGCTCGGAAGCGTACAGGCTGCTGGTCAGGCCTTCGACACCGCTCCAGGCCACGCCGGCCCAGTTCAGGTGCTGGCTCTTGTCGCCGTCGGTTAGGGTGCCGTAAGAGGTGCCGATGCGTTTGTGGCCGCTCTGGTTGTAGGGCTTGGTGAAGCTGGCCTGGCCGCCTTCGATCATCCAGCCGTCGAAGCTGTGGTTGGTCAGGCTGATGCCGCGAAAGGTCTGCGGCAGCATGCGCGTCTCGCCACCGGCGATCACCGGGTTGGCGAGGAACAGATCGCCGGCTTTCAGCTCGGTATCGAACGCCCGCATTTTTAGGGTGCCACCCGCCGTGGAGAACGAACCCGGCGCTTTGCCGCTGCCGTCACTGACCGGCAGGATGCTGGAGTTGTCCGTACCACCACCGCCGTCGAGTTTCAGGCCGAGCATGGCGTGCGCATCGAGGCCGAAGCCGACCGTGCCTTCGGTGTAGCCCGACTCGAATTTGCCGAGGAACCCCTGGCCCCACTCGATGTTGTCGTCCGTCTGCTGCAGGCGGTTGCGGTTCATGTAGTAGTTGCGGGCATTGAGGTTCAGGCTCGCGCCTTCGACGAAACCTTGCTGCTCGGCTTCGGCAGCGTGGGCGGCGGGGGCAATCGTTGCGGCAATTGCAATGAACAGCGGGGTGACGCGAACTGGGTAACGCACGTGCGGTAAAGCTCCTTGGGTCAACTGACACTTCAATGTCATGAGGTGCGGGATGTTTCCAGTTGTTAAAGACGTACCAGACAGCTTTCAGACCACAACGAAAAAAGGCCGCTGAAAATCAGCGGCCTGCAAGGACGACGGTTGAACGGGAAGAGCCAAACAACCGCGTCG
The DNA here is from genome assembly GCF_949767575.1 of Pseudomonas sp. IT-P2. Taxonomy (NCBI): domain Bacteria; kingdom Pseudomonadati; phylum Pseudomonadota; class Gammaproteobacteria; order Pseudomonadales; family Pseudomonadaceae; genus Pseudomonas; species Pseudomonas sp. IT-P2. The sequence continues at coordinate 121,917 of NZ_CATKQA010000005.1, forward strand.
AGGGAAACGTTGCGCAGTGCGCGACTCAGCTGTCTTTCTCGGAGGCTTGAGCCTGAGAATTTAAGGCCTGCGGGGCTTGCGTAGCGTCCTGAGCCTTGGCCATCACTTCTGCCTGATGCTGTTCGAATGCGTGAGCGCGAGCGGCGTTTTGCGCTACAAACGTCTGGGATTCTTCAGCCATCGCCATCGGCGACAGGATCAATGAGGACAAAACGAAAGCGCTGGCAATACCCATACTGTTGGACATCTTGAAAACCTTCTTGCTTGGCAAGTGCTGTTTGGTGCGGGCAAAGATAAGGTTGCCGGGCGTTGGGAAACAGCGTGATTTTCATAAATGACTGTTACAGCGGAAGCAAAGATCAACGGGTGATCATTCCAGGACTCGGCTTGGGAACACCTTGATGGAAGCTCTGTGTTCGGCTTTGGAGTGGAACGCGGAGCGTCCCGGGCTGCATTCCCACGCGGAGCGTGGGAACGATCGGGAGAGGGGTCAGACGGGGAGGTGGATCCCGAAGGTGTTCATCCCGCGATCACTGCGCACAAACACATCGCCGCCGTGCATTAACGCGATCGCCTTGACGATCGCCAGCCCCAACCCGTGATTGTTGCCGCTGTTGCTGCGCGACGCATCCACCCGGTAGAAACGCTCGAACAAGCGCGGTAAATGCTCGCTGGCAATCGGCGCGCCGGGGTTGGCCACGCCGATGCTGACCTGATGTTCCTCGACCGCGATCTGCACCTCGATCACTTGGCCGGGCGCCGTGTGTTGCACCGCGTTGCTCAGCAGATTGATCAAGGCCCGGCGCAGATGGGCGATCTCGATCTGCACCTGCGCATCACCGCTTACCCGAACCTGGACCTGCGCATCCTCAAGGATGAAATCGAGGTATTCGAGAGTGGTCGCCACTTCATCGGCCAGCGAGGTCGAGGTCAGTTTGGTGGCCTTGCTGCCCTGATCGGCGCTGGCCAGGAACAGCATGTCGTTGATGATCGAGCGCAGGCGCTCCAGCTCTTCGAGGTTGGATTGCAGCACTTCGAAATAATGCTCGGCGGAGCGCCCGCGAGTCAGGGCGACCTGGGTCTGGCCGATCAGGTTGGTCAGCGGCGAGCGCAGTTCATGGGCGACGTCGGCGTTGAAGGATTCGAGCCGCGAATAGGCTTGCTCAACCCGCTCCAGCGTCGAGTTGAACGAGTCGACGAACTGCTCCAGTTCCGGCGGCAACGGCGACAGTCGCAGACGCCCGGCCCGCAACGGCGGTGCCAGACGCTGGGCTTCCTGGGACAGTTTGATCAGCGGCTTCAGGCCGATCCGCGCCACCCAGTAACCCAGTGCCGAGGCCAGCAGCACGCCGATCACCGCCAGACTCACCAGCGCAATCAGTAACTGATGCTGGGTCTGGTGAAAGGTCTCGGTGTCGATGCCGATCATGAAGCGCAGCGGCGGGCGTTGATCCTTGGCCGGCAGTTCGGTCAGCAGTACTTTCAGCGGATAGGGATGGTCGGGCAGTTGCAGGTCGCGCATGCCCAGCGGGCCTCGGGCAAACGCACGGATCAAGGCATCCGGCTCGCCAAACTCGTAGCCCGGATTGCCGCTGACCACCCAGAAACGGATGCGCTTGTCTTCTTCGCCGAGCAGCTTGAGCTTGGCGTTGATCTTCACCCAATGCTCGGGGGTGCCATAGCGGTTGAGCGCGGATTCCAGCACGCTGTAACGCGCATCGAGTTCCGCTTCCGGCAACAGACCCAGGCCTTTGTCCACTTGTTGATACAGCGCGCCGCCGATCAACAGGAACACCAGCAGCGCCACCAACGTGAACATTCCGCTCAGGCGCAGGGCGATGGAATTACTGGACACCACGGCTCTCCAGCACATAACCCATGCCACGGATGGTGTGCAGCAGTTTCTCGTCGAACGGCCCGTCGAGCTTGGCCCGCAGGCGTTTGATCGCGACTTCGACCACGTTGGCGTCGCTGTCGAAATTGATGTCCCAGACCATTTCGGCAATCGCGGTTTTCGAGAGAATTTCGCCCTGACGCCGGGCCAGCACGCTGAGCAGCGAAAATTCCTTCGCGGTCAGATCCAGCCGGGTGCCGGCGCGGGTGGCTTTGCGGCTGATCAGGTCAATCCAGAGGTCGGCGATGCTCACTTGTACCGGTTCATGGCCGCCACTGCGCCGGGTCAGCGCTTGCAGGCGCGCCACCAGTTCGAGGAAGGAAAACGGTTTGCCGAGGTAATCGTCGGCGCCGTCGCGCAGGCCCCGGATCCGGTCTTCGACCCGCTCGCGGGCAGTGAGCATGATCACTGGCGTCTGCTTGCGCGCACGCAAGGCGCGCAGTACGCCGAAGCCGTCGAGACCCGGCAGCATCACGTCGAGGACGATCACCGCGTAGTCGCTTTCCAGCGCCAGGTGCAGGCCCTCGACGCCGTCGCGGGCCCGATCCACGGTGTAACCCTGTTCCGTCAGGCCGCGGTGCAGGTAGTCCGCGGTTTTCTCTTCGTCTTCGATAATCAGAACGCGCATGACCCGCCTCAGTCTGTCGTTGCCAGCGCCGCGACGGGCGCAGGTTTGGGCTTGTGGAACAGCCGCTCAAGCCACAAGTATATGACCGGCGTGGTGAACAGCGTCAGCATCTGGCTGACCAGCAGGCCGCCCACCACAGCAATCCCCAGCGGCTGGCGCAGTTCCGCGCCGGTGCCGTAACCGAGCATCAGCGGCAGGGCGCCGAGCAGCGCGGCGAGGGTGGTCATGATGATCGGCCGGAACCGCGTGATACACGCTTCGAAAATCGCATCCTGCGGCGACAGCCCGCGATGGCGCTGGGCTTCCAGGGCGAAGTCGATCATCAGGATGCCGTTCTTCTTCACAATACCGATCAGCAACACCAGCCCGATCAGCGCCATGATCGAAAAGTCCTGCCCGCAGATCCACAGCATGATCACCGCACCCAGCCCCGCCGCCGGTAAGGTCGAAATGATCGTCAGCGGATGGACGAAGCTTTCATAAAGCACACCAAGAATGATGTACACCGCCACCAGCGCCGCGAGAATCAGCCACGGCTGACTTTTCAGCGAACTCTGGAACGCCTGGGCCGCGCCCTGAAAGTTGCCGCTGATGGCGGTCGGCATGCCGATCTCGGCCTTGGCCTGATTCAGCAGAATCACCGCGTCGCCCAATGCCACGCCGGGCGCCAGGTTGAAGGACAGGTTGGCGGCCGGGAACATGCCGTCGTGGGCAATCGACAGTGGGCCGATGGTCGGCGCGTCGAATCGGGCCAGCGCCGACAGTGGCACCATTTCCCCGCTCAGCGGCGAGCGCAGGTAGAAATAGTTGAGGCTTTCGGCCTTGCCGCGCTGTTTGGTGTCCAGCTCCAGAATTACGTTGTACTGGTTGACCTGGGTCTGGAACTCGTTGATCTGCCGCTGACCGAAGGCGTCGTACAGCGCCTCGTCGACATCACTCGCCGTCAGGCCGAAACGCGCGGCGGCGCTGCGGTCGATGCTGATATGGGTGATGCTGCCGCCCAGTTGCAGGTCGTTGGAAATGTCACGGAACGCCGGGATGCTGCGCAGCTTCTCGGTGAGTTTCTGGGTCCAGGTGGCGAGGGTCGGCCCGTCGTTGCTCTTGAGCACGTATTGATACTGCGCACGGCTCGGGCCGGAGCTGAGGTTGATGTCCTGGCCGGCGCGCAGGTAAAGCACGATGCCCGGGACTTTCATCAGTTGCGGACGAATGCGGTCGATGAACTGGCTGGCCGAAACATCGCGGTCTCCGCGTTTTTTCAGGGCAATCCAGAAGCGCCCGTTGGCGATGGTCTGGTTGCTGCCGGACACGCCGACCGAGTGGGAGAACGCCTGCACGGCCGGGTCGGCGGCGACGATTTCGGCCATCGCCAGGTGTTTTTTCACCATGTCGCTGTAGGAGATATCGGCGGCGGCTTCGGTGGTGCCGAGGACGAAACCGGTGTCCTGCACCGGGAAGAAACCCTTGGGGATAAACACGTAGCCGCCAATCGCCAGTGCGACGGAAATGCCGAACACGCCGATCATCAATTTCTGGTGAGCGAGGGCGCGGCGCAGGCCTTTTTCGTACCAGCTGAGCAGGCGTTCGCTGAAGCCCGGTTTGTCATGGGCGTGATGCACCGGTTTGCTCATGAACAGCGCTGCCAGCGTTGGCGCCAACGTCAACGACACCACCACGGAAATCATGATGGTCGAGGTGGCCGTCAGGGCGAATTCCTTGAACAGCCGCCCGACCACGCCGCCCATGAACAGCAGCGGAATGAATGCCGCCACCAGCGAGAAACTGATCGACACCACAGTGAAACCGATCTCGCCGGCGCCCTTGATCGCAGCGTCGCGCATGCTGTCGCCGGCCTCCAGATGACGGTGGATGTTTTCCACCACCACGATGGCATCGTCGACCACGAAACCCACGGCCACCACGATGGCCACGAGGGTCAGGTTGTTCAGGCTGAAACCGAGCAAATACATCAAGGCGAAACTGGCGGTCAGCGACACGCCGAGCACCGCCGAGACAATCATCGTCGCCGACAACTGGCGCAGGAACAGCGCCATGACCGCCACCACCAGCAGGATCGCGATCAGCAGGGTGATTTCCACTTCATGCAGCGAGGCGCGGATGGTCTGGGTGCGGTCGATCAGGGTTTTGACCTGCACCGAGGCCGGCAGCATGGCTTCGAGGCCGGGCAGGGCGGCCTGAATCCGGTCGACGGTTTCGACGATGTTGGCGCCGGGCTGGCGGGAGATCACCAGGTTCACGCCCGGCCGATCACCGGCCCAGGCCTGCACGTAGGCATCTTCCGAACCGTTGACGACTTTGGCGACATCCTTGAGGTGAACCGGGGCGCCGTCCTTGTAGGAAACGATGAGCTGGCTGTATTCCTCGGGGTGGAACAACTGGTCGTTGGTCGACAACGTGGAAATGCTCGATTCGCCGTACAGCGCGCCCTTGGCGAGGTTGAGGCTGGTCTGCTGGATCGCCACACGAATGTCGGCGAGGGTCAGGCCGATGGCCGCCAGTTTGTCGGCCGAGGCCTGTACGCGGATTGCCGGACGTTGCTGACCGGTGATGTTGATCTGGCCTACACCGTCGATCTGACTGATCTGACGCGCAAGGAGGGTTTCCACCAGATCGCTGAGTTCAGTGCCGGGCATTTGCGTGGAGCTGACGCTGAGGATCAGCACCGGGCTGTCCGCCGGGTTGACCTTCTTCCAGGTCGGCAGGGTCGGCATGTCTTTCGGCAGTTTGCCAGCGGCGGTGTTGATCGCGGCCTGCACTTCCTGGGCGGCGGTGTCGATGCTCTTGTCGAGGATGAATTGCAGGGTCAGCAACGTGGAGCCCAGCGCACTGCTGGAGGTCATCTGGGTCATGCCGGGGATGGCGCTGAATTGCACCTCCAGCGGCGTGGCCACGGACGAGGCCATGGTGTCCGGGCTGGCGCCGGGCAGTTGGGCGGAGACCTGGATCGTCGGAAATTCCGCTTCCGGCAGTGGGGCAATCGGCAGACGCGGGAAGGCAATCACCCCGACCAGTACCAGCGCGATGGTCAGCAGAATCGTCGCCACCGGGTGATCGATGCACCAGGTCGAAACGCCTTTGTGCTGCTTCATGGCTTGGGCTCCGCTTGCACCACCTGCGGCGGTTCGCTCATGACCTGCACGGTCGAACCGGGCTTGAGCCGCGACTGGCCGTCACTGACCAATACGTCGCCGGGCTTCACGCCCTTGATGATGTCCTGACCGCTGCCCTGGTAAACCATTTGCACCTGCACCGCTTCAACCTTGTCGCCGTTGACCCTGTACACGAAGTGTTGATCGAGGCCGCGTTGTACGACGGTGGGCGGAACCACCAGCGCATCTTTATCCAGCGCTGTCTGAATCTTTACCGTCACCAGCAGGCCCGGCCAGAGTTTCTGGTTGGGGTTGTCGAACTCGGCCTTGGCGCGGATGGTGCCGGTGTTGGCGTTGATCTGATTGTCGATCAGGGTCAGGTGACCTTCGCCGAGCAGGTTGCCGGTTTCGCCATCGGTGTCGGCGCCGATGTAGGCCTTGACCAGTGCGCGCTGCGGGTCGCTGATCAGGCCTTGCAGGGTTGGCAGCATTTGCTGGGGCAGGGAAAACTCGACGGCGATCGGGTCGATCTGGGTCACGGTGAACAGACCTTGGGTGTCGGTCATACGCAGGAAGTTGCCTTCGTCGACCGTACGAATCCCGACGCGGCCGGTGACCGGGGAGCGAATCTGGGTGTAGGAAAGTTGTACCTGTGCCGCGTCAATCGAAGCCTGATTGCCTTGGGCGGTGGCCTTGAGCTGGTTGACCAGTGCCTGTTGCTGGTCGTAGGTCTGCTTCGATACGCCGTCGTCGACGCTGAGCAGTTTGTAGCGCTTGAGGTTGACCAGAGCGACTTGCAGTTGCGCCTGGCTTTCGCCCAGTTGTGCCCGGGCCTGGTCGAGGCTGGCGCGGATCGAGCGGTCGTCGATGGTGGCGAGCAGGTCGCCCTGTTTCACCAGTTGACCTTCCTTGACCAAAAGCTTGGTGAGGATGCCGTCGATCTGTGGGCGCACCACGACGCTGTGCAGCGAAAGGACCGAGCCAATGCCGCTGGTGTAGCGGGGGACGTCTTTTTCGCTGACGGCGACGACCCTGACCGGGATGGCGGTGGGGGCTGCCAGTTTGGCCGGGGCGGGTTTGTATGCGTACCACAGACCTGCGGCTGCGAGGGCGATCAACAGGGTGGCGAGCAGGGCCTTTTTCTTCTGGGTTTGCATGCTTGTGGGGCGCCAGGGGACGGGGTTTGGGCAGGTTTTGTCTTTATAAACTTGTTTGGGGGTCAGGAGGGTGACGGCTGGCTGACGGCGCTGTCAGTTTCGGCTTTTGACTTGGCGGCCTTTGGGCCGGCCAGGCTTTGGATGTTCTTTGTGAATATCCGTTTCTTCGGGTGCTGCGGCTGGCGGTTCCGCCCTTACGGCGGGTCACTTTGGCAAACGCCGGAATGCCGGCCCAGCCCAAAGTAACCAAAGGGCTTGGCCCCTGCGTTCGGCGCCTCGCTGTGGCTCGGCGTTCCTTCGTTACGGGATTCATCCGGGGGCATCGCCTACGGTTTGCTTCGCTGCACCTCCTCTCGATGCATGCGGCTTCGCCGCACGGTCGCTGCGCTCCCACCCCCGGATAAATCCCTCCACTCAGCCTGCCGATGGGGCCGGCAGGTCAAGAGCGGTACTCGAGCTAACGCTCATTGTGTTGAGTGGTGGGAAGCGAGAAGCAAATGCGGACTGCTTTTGCTTTGATCGTTCCCACGCTCCGCGTGGGAATGCCGCCCGGGACGCTCCGCGTTCCATTTTCGAATGTTTAAAAGTTGTGTCTGTTTCGGCGATCCTTCCCACAACGTTTTCAGGTTGTCCGTCGGAAGTGCGCTCTCTAGTCTCTGGCTGTCGCTGCCAATCCAGCGAACAGGCGTGGAAACCTGATTTCAAGTAGTTGCAAAGCATCTCCCCGTAATCGTTGCCGATGTCTTCTTTCGTCTGCAAACTGCGTCGCGGCGGCTGTGCGCAGGCAGACTTCGGTCTGGCCGGTTGCCTACTTATCGGTTTTCCACCCTGCGTACAGCTGCCACCTCTTGTCGTGTGGAAACGACAAGGGATGGCTCCATAGCCAAGTAGGAGTTTTTCATGGACAAACTGATACCCGACCCACCCCTCGAATCCCCCACCCCCCCTCGAAGAGGCCATGCGCGCCGAAGACCTCGCCCGTAACCGCGAAGCCATCAAACGCGCCCTCGACTACTACCTCTGCCCCAACCCCACCAAACCGCGCCCGAGCACGATGTATATGGTCACTCCCAACGTCGACACCGAAAGCCTGCTGGCCAATGCCTGCGAGTCCCTGGCGTCGGCCAGTACCATCGCCAGCAATTTCGCCAATGAGCTTTCGGGCCCGCAGCGCAGTACGGCACTGGGAATCCAGCAGATCGTCATGCTGGCCGAGCTGGCGGTGAACCGGGCGCTGGATCGGGTTGATCCGCAAACGTGATCCGCTAGTCGAAGAGTCCCGAAAAGGAACCGGTCGTACCCTTTTTGGGGCTCTTTAAAGTCCGCTCACGCAGGTATACTGCGCGCTTTCGCGGCTCGTCCACCGGGCCGGACTTTTTTGCTTCGCGGAGCTTTCATGACTTCCCCAATCGACAACGCTGTGAGCGATGTCCCGGCAGAGCTGGCCGAGGCCGGCGAATCCAAGCCAACCATTCCTGCGTTCAAGTTTCCGTTCAAGCCAGGTGAGCTGGCGGCGGCTAAAGCGGCCAAGCAGCCGCAATTCAAGGGCAAGGACGGTGATCGTCACGCCAAGATTCCGGGTGTGGCGCCTTCGGGTACTCGCCGTTCGATGGGCAAGCGCTGATTCAATCCCGCCTCGGCCGTCGCTGTGATTTTCGGTCACAGTGATGGCTAATTGCTCAGTTCCTGAGCCAGATCAACGTTTAACCGATTAGTGCGCTTAGAGTCAGCAGCCCTGCCGACTCTTTCCAATAAAACGAGCGCGCTTTCCATGAAGATCAATCTCCCGGTGACCGGGCGCAATGTCGATGTTGCGCCGGATGCGAACATTCTCTCGACCACCGATCTGACCAGCGCGATCACCTACGCCAACGACGACTTCATCAGGATCAGCGGTTACAGCCGCGACGAGCTGCTGGGTGCGCCGCACAATTTGCTGCGTCATCCGGACATGCCGGCGCAGGCGTTTGCCCATATGTGGCAGACGCTCAAGGGTGGGCGGTCGTGGATGGGGCTGGTGAAGAATCGTTGCAAGAACGGTGATCATTACTGGGTCAGTGCCTATGTCACGCCGGTCACGCAGAACGGTGCGGCGGTGGAGTATCAGTCGGTGCGCACGCGGCCGGATGCGCGGCAGATTGCGGCGGCGGAGCGGGCGTATGCGCAGTTGCGCGAGGGGCGGATGGCGCGGTGGCAGTGGCTGCCGAGCCTGAGTTTGCGGGCGAAGATCATGGCGTTGACCAGTTCGGTGCTGGCGCTGGTGCTGGGGATTGAAGCCTGGCTGCGGCCGGAGTCTCTGGGCATCGAAGCCGCTGCGCTGGTAGCCGGCAGTGGTGCGTGTGCGCTGGGCGTGGGTTGGTTATTGCGGCCGCTGGAGCGTCTGACCGAGCGTGCGCGGTTGATTGCCGACAACCCCTTGAGCCAGGGCATTTATACCGGGCGGCGGGATCAGTTCGGGCAGATCGAGTTTGCCTTGCAGATGCTTGAAGCGCAGGTCGGCGCGGTGGTGGGGCGGATCGGCGATGCGTCGCAGCGGCTGGCCGGGCATGCGGCGCAATTGGTGGATCATCTGCACAGCAGTCACACCAGCACCTTGGCGCAGCAGGCGGAAACCGATCAGGTGGCGGCGGCGATTCATCAAATGGCGGCCAGTGTGGCCGAGGTGGCCAGCCATGCGCAGCAGGCGTCGGTGGCGGCGGATATGGCGGGGACGGAAACCCGTGAGGGTCATCTGCTGGTGGGCGAGAGTCGCAGTGCGGTGTTGCGGCTGGCCGAGGAGTTGGGGCGGGCGACCGAGGTGATTCATCAGCTCGAAGGCCACAGCAGCGAGATTTCCGGGGTGCTGGAGGTGATTCGCAGCATCGCCGAGCAGACCAATCTGCTGGCGCTCAACGCCGCAATCGAAGCGGCGCGGGCCGGGGATGCCGGGCGTGGGTTTGCGGTGGTCGCTGATGAGGTGCGTGGCCTGGCCCAGCGCACTCAGCAGTCGACCAATGAGATTCAACGGATGATCAGCACCCTGCAAAACGGCGCGCGGGATGCGGTGCTGGTGATGCAGCAGAGCAGCGAGCATGTGGATAACAGTGTCGAGCAGGCGCAGCGTGCGGCCCGGGCCCTGGACGGGATCAGCGGGCGGGTCGAGCAGATCACCGAGATGAGTCTGCAGATTGCCGCAGCGGTCGAGGAGCAGAGCGCGGTGAGCGAGGACATCAACCGCAACATCGTCAGTATTCGCACGGCGTGCGAGCTGACGGTGGATGAGGGGCGCCAGAGCCAGCTCAACTCTCAGGATGTGGCGGGGCTGGCGGGGGATTTGCGTTCGCTGGCGCGGGAGTTCTGGGGGCGGCGGCAGGGCGCTCAGGCTGCTCGCAACGAGATGAACGCGTAGGTCTGCGGCGGTTCGGACACCACTTGTGCCCCGGCCGCCCGTACTTGCCCGGCAATGTCGTCGCCGGAGACATGGAACAGCCATTCGCTGGAAACTTCGCTCAATGGCTGCGCCGCGACCTGATCGATCACTGAGGCAAACGCGCCCATGTCCGGCAGGTACGCGGTGAACCCATCGCCCTTAAGCGCCGTGGTGCGGATGCCGAGCAAACCGCAGATCGCGTCCTTGATCCGGATGTCATCGCGATCCGCCTGACGCGAGCGCTGGATCAGCGTCACCAGTTCCTGATCGACCAGTTCACCACCGACGATCAGTTGCGGCCCTTGCTCCCACGATTCTGGCGGGCAGTCCTTGGCGGCAGGGTTCAGCGGGATGTGCGGATTGATTTCGGCGGGATAAATGCGGCACACCAGCGGTCGGCGCTCGTAGATGCGGCACAGCTTGTCTTCGTCAAGATTCCGGCAGGGACCGACGTTGTAGGCGGCGAAAGTGATCGCCACATGGGCGTCGGACATTCCGCTGCGTACTACCGCCGAACGCCGCTGAGCGTGTTCACGCTGCTGTTCCGGCAGGCCCAGGCCGTTGGCAAGAAACGCCTCCACCAGCACGATCACCTGACCGCCGTCAGCCGCCCACATGCGGGCTTCGGCCAGGGTCAGGGGCACATGGTGATCGGTGCAGCATTTGCCGCAGCCTACGCAGGAAAAGGTCGTATTCATTGAGCGGGCAATCTTCAATCAGGGTGTGAATCGGCGACATAAAGCCGCCGTACAGGCCCGGAGTGAAGCAAGTTGTGCGCCATTCGCTCAGGGTTTGGCGGTGGGGCGGATCGAGTCCCATTCGGTGACGAATGCGGTTTTCGACTTTTTGTTGTAGAGACACAGCTCGGTGCCTTGCTGGCCCTTCATGTGTTTTTGCGGGTACTGGCCTTGCAGCAACAGCGCGGTGTAGCCGACGCGGTCATCGAATTGCGCGGCGTTGCCGACCGGTTTGGCGTTTTTCAGGCCGCTGGCCTTGGTGCAGCTGGCGAGCACGGCTTTGTCGTAGGCCGCCCAGGCGTCGGGGCTGGAGGCGTGGGCCAACGGGGCGATGAGGCAAAGTACGGAGAGGGCGAGGCGTTTCATGGTTCGGGCATCCTTGGAAGTTGATCGCCAAGGTTGGAGTATGCCGCAGGATTTTAGTTTGTCAGTCCGGCACCAGTTCCCGGCGAACCACATACATTCCAGACATTTCGTACAAGCGCTGCGCTCGCTGATTGCTCTCCAGCACCTTCAGATCGACAAACCCTTCGCGTCGATCCCGAAACGCCTTGAACGCATGAAGCAGCAACGCCCGACCCAATCCCCGACCTTGCCCCCGAGGATGCACCACCAGATTCTTGATGTAGGAACTGGTCCAGCACTGCGCCAGGCCAATGACGCCTTCGGCATCGCTGGCGATGAAACACAGTGCCGGATCGTATTCCGGATCGTTTTCGAACTGCTGTTGCCAGACGCCCAGCGCCGGCACCCGACCACCGCCTTCGCGGTAGCCGATCTGCATCAGTTCATGCACGGCGGATGCGCGTTCGGCGCTGTAGGTCGTGAGTTCGATGCCGTTCGGCCATTCGATGGTCGGCACGTCCTGGCTCAGGTCGCGCCGCATCAGAAAACAGAACGTCTCGCTCAAGACTCAGTGACCCTGAGCTGCGACGTGTTTGGCCGCTTCGATCAGGCAGTGGGTCAGCTCGGGCGAGGAGAACTTGGTCAGCACGCCGTTGGCCCCGGCGAGGCGAGCCTTTTCGCTGTTCATCGCGCTGTCCAGCGAGGTGTGCAGCAGCACGTAGAGGTGGGCGAAGTCCGGGGTTTCGCGCAGGGTACGGGTGAAGGCGTAACCGTCCATCTCGGACATTTCGATGTCGGAGACGATCAGGTTGATTTGCTGCGCCGTGCCTTGCAGGTCCAGCAGGCAGTCGATGGCTTCCTTGGCGCTGCGCGCGGTGTGGCATTGCAGGCCGAGGTTGCGCAGGGTGTGCACCGATTGCTGCAGCGCCACCTGGCTGTCGTCGACCACCAGAATCCGCGCGTTACCCAGCACTTCGGCGTCTTCCATGCTCAGCTCGGTCGGGGCCATTTCGATCTGTGCCGGGGCGATGCCGTGGATGACTTTTTCAATGTCCAGCACCTGCACCAGCGTGCCGTCCACCGAAGTCACGCCGGTAATGTAGGCGCGCGAACCGCCGGAACCGAACGGCGGCGGTTTGATGTCGGTGGTCAGGCAATGCACGATCTTGCTCACCGCCTGCACATGCAGGCCCTGTTTCGAACGGCTGACGTCAGTGACGATCAGGCAGCCGCCGTTCGGGTCTTCCAGCGGCCGCTCGCCGATGGCGCGGCTCAGGTCGATCACCGACAGCGAAGCACCGCGCAGGGTGGCGATGCCTTTGACGTGCGGGTGCGACTCCGGCAGCTTGGTCAGCGGCGGGCAGGGGATGATTTCACTGACCTTCAGCAGGTTGATCGCCATCAGCTTGCCGCTGCGCAAGGTAAACAGCAGAAGCGAAAGTGAATCTGCGCGGGCTTTGTTGGAAGACATAAAAACCTTCTGTGGAAAAAGGTGAGCGGCGATCGCACGGATCGCCAGCAAGTATCGATGCCGGGTTATCGACTTGTAACCGGCAGGCTTTAGGGATTCCGGCGCCAATCCGACGGCGGGACTTTTATTTCATCCCCAACCGCTTCGCCATCCGCCCCAGATTCGCCCGGTCCAGCCCCAGCTCCCGCGCCGCACTGGCCCAGTTGTCCCGATTGCGCTCAAGCGCTGCACTGATCAACTGCCGCTGATACTGCTCGGTGGCGGTGCGCAGGTCGCCGCTGATCAACGGCTGGAGGGTGGCTGCTTCGGACGGCGCCGATGAGTTATCCACAACCTCGCGCGGCAGATCGAGATCCAGCGCACTGAGGCTGAGAATCTTCGGCCGCACCTTGCAGTTGCCCAGCGCCTTCAGTGCGCTGCGTCCGATCAAGTGTTCCAGTTCCCGCACGTTGCCCGGCCAGGTGTAAGCCAGCAGTGCTTCCTGGGCGTCGCTGTTCAGGCGCAGGCTGTTGAGGCCCATGCGCGAGCGGTTCTGTTCCAGGAAATAACCGCTGAGCAACAACACATCGCGGCCCCGGTCACGCAGCGCCGGCACTCGCAACGGGTAGACGCTGAGGCGATGGTAGAAGTCGGCGCGGTAGCGGCCGCTGCGCACTTCTTCGGCCAGGTCGCGGTTGGTCGCGGCGATCAGGCGCACGTCGACCTGATGTTCCTTGTCCGAACCCAGACGCTGCAACTGACCACTCTGCAAAACCCGCAACAGCTTGGCCTGGACGGTCAGCGACAACTCGCCGACTTCATCGAGAAACAGCGTGCCGCCGTTGGCCAGTTCGAACTTGCCGCGCCGGTCGCTGGTGGCGCCAGTGAAGGCGCCGCGCACGTGGCCGAACAGTTCGCTTTCCACCAGCGTGTCCGGCAGGGCCGCGCAGTTGAGGCTGATGATCGGTTTGTCGGCGCGCTTGGAGGCAGCGTGGATCGCCTGGGCCACCAGTTCCTTGCCGACTCCGGTTTCGCCAGTGATCAACACGGTCAGGTCGCTGCCGCCGACCAGATTGATTTCTTCCACCAGTCGTTTATGCGCCTTGCTCTGGCCGATCATTTCGCGGTTCTGCTGGCCGCTGGCCTGGCGATAGACCTCGGCGCGCTGGTGTTCGTCTTCGGCGCGGATCGCCAGACGTTCGATGCGTTCGGCGGCATTCACAGTGGCCGATGCGAGACTGGCGAAGGCTTGCAAGGCATCGAGTTCGATAGGTTCGAAGCGTTCGGGATCGAGGGCGTCGAGGGTAATCAGGCCCCAGAGTTTTTCATCGACGAACAACGGACAGCCGAGGCAGTCGTGAACTTCGAGGTGGTCGTCGAGACCGTCGACCAGTCCGTCGTACGGATCGGGCAGATCGCTGTCGGCGGCAAAACGGGTCGGTCCTTCACCGGCCAGCAGCACTTCAAAGCGCGGGTGTTCGCTGACCTTGAAGCGGCGACCGAGGGTGTCGGTACTCAAACCGTCCACGGCCAGCGGCACCAGCCATTCACCATCTAGGCGCAGCAGTGCGGCGGCATCGCAGGGCAGCAGGGCGCGCATGGCTTCGAGCAGGCGCCGATAGCGCTCGCCTTCGGGCAGTTCGCGGGACAGGTCGGAGACCAGTGGGAGCAGGGCGGTGAGCAATGATTTGGCGGACATGGGCTTGTAGTCAAAGAGACACGTTGTAGTCGAAGCGACTATAGAGGTGCTTGTGTCGATCTGACTACATAATTTTCAAGCTGTTGATTTATATAGAAAAAATAGTTGGCACGAATACTGGAATGGATAAGGCACTTTTAGAGAAAGCTCAGGAGTCACCCTTATGCTTAGCGTCCAGGATCGTGCCATCGTCAAATCCACTGTGCCTCTGCTGGAAAGCGGCGGTGAAGCGCTGATCACCCACTTCTACCGCATGATGCTCTCCGAGTACCCGGAGGTTCGCCCGCTGTTCAACCAGGCTCACCAAGCCAGCGGTGACCAGCCTCGCGCCTTGGCCAACGGCGTGTTGATGTACGCCCGTCACATCGATCAACTCGACCAGTTGGGCGATCTGGTGGCCAAGATCATCAACAAGCACGTTGCGCTGCAAATCCTGCCGGAGCACTACCCGATCGTTGGCACCTGCCTGCTGCGCGCCATCTCCGAAGTGCTCGGCGAAGAAATCGCCACCCCGCAAGTGATGAGTGCCTGGGGCGCGGCCTACGGTCAGTTGGCCGAGATCCTGATCGGCGCCGAAACCGCCATTTATGACCAGAAAGAGCAAGCCGTCGGCGGCTGGCGCGGGGCGCGGGAGTTCATTGTCGCGGCCAAGGTCGAGGAGAGTGCGGAAATCACCTCGTTCTACTTCGAACCGGCGGACAAGGGCCCGATTCTCGCAGCCGAGCCAGGCCAATACATCGGCATGAAGCTGATCCTCGACGGCGAAGAAATCCGCCGCAACTACTCGCTGTCGGCCCTGGCCAACAAAGGTCAGTACCGCATCAGCGTCAAACGCGAACCGGGCGGCCGTGCCTCCAATTACCTGCACGATCAACTGCATGTCGGCGCCAGCATTCAGCTGTTCCCGCCATCGGGCGAATTCACCCTGACCGCCAGTGATAAACCGCTGGTGCTAATCAGCGGCGGCGTCGGTATCACGCCGACGCTGGCGATGCTGGAAGCGGCGCTGGAAACCGAGCGTCCGGTGTACTTCATTCACAGTGCGCGCAACGGCAGCGTGCATGCGTTCCGTGACTGGATCGACGGGCTGGCCGCGCGCCATCCGCAGCTCAAGCGCTTCTATTGCTACGCCGAAGATGACGGCGTGAGCCCGGCGGCGGACAAGGTCGGGTTGTTGAGCGAGGAGCAACTGGGCGAGTGGCTGCCGGCGGAGCGTGATGTGGACGCTTACTTCCTTGGGCCGAAAGGTTTCATGGGGGCGATCAAGCGTCACCTGAAGGCCCTGGGTGTGCCGGAGAAGCAGAGCCGGTATGAGTTCTTCGGGCCGGCTGCTGCTCTGGAATAATCCGGAACCGGGTTGCCCTCATTCGCGAGCAGGCTCGCTCCCACATTGAAATGCATTCAAATGTGGGAGCGAGCCTACTCGCGATTGGCCGTTACGCGGACTTGATTCTTAAATTCTGTTTAAAGGTTAATCGTTTCTTAACCGGTTTATCGTTTATTCCCCGATGCTGATGATAGGCGCTCGTTCGTTTACATGATCAGGATCGCCCCCATGTCGCACTTCGCCTCTTCCCGTCGTTTCAGCCTGGCCACTTTGGGCCTGTCGGTTGTCTTGCTGTCCAGTCCATTCGCGTTCGCCGAATCCGCGTTGATCCAGCCGCAGACCCTGATCGTCGATCAGAGCCTGCCCAAGGCCAAGCGTGATGCGATGGAACTGGCGGCGCGGCGTTATGGCAGTTTCTGGAACACGGGCGAAGAGGCGTTGGCCTCCGCTGCCCTGTCGCCGCAGTTCGTCGACAAGACCCCGCCGGAAGGCCGGGTACAGGGGCCGACCGGGCCGCTGCTGGCGTCGAAGTTCTTTCGCACGGCGGTGCCGGACTTGAGCTGCGAGATCGAGCAAATGATCGTCGCCGGGGATCGCGTAGTGGTGCACCTGCACTTTCGCGGGCATTTCACCGGCACCTTCAAGACTCTCAAAGGGCAGGGCCAGCGTGTAGACTTCCGGGCAACCGATATCTATCAGATCGACAACGGTCGCATCGCGGCCAATTGGCATATCGAAGACAACATCAGCCTGATGGCGCAACTGCAAGCGCAGCCGCCGGCCAGCTGAACCATGGACATGAAAGGGAAACGCGATGAGCGAGGAAACGATTCGATTGGGACGTGAGCGGCGCTATCTGGTGTTGCTGGGCATCATCTGCCTGGCGCTGATCGGTGGCGCACTGTACATGCAGATCGTGCTGGGCGAGGCGCCGTGCCCGCTGTGCATCCTGCAGCGTTATGCGTTACTGCTGATTGCGTTGTTCGCGTTCATCGGCGCGGCCATGCGCACCCGGCGCAGCATCACCGTGTTCGAGGTGCTGGTGGTGATTTGTGCCATCGCCGGCGCTGGTGTCGCCGGGCATCACGTGTACACCCAGTTCTATCCGGCGGTGAGCTGCGGCATCGATGTGTTGCAGCCGATCGTCGATGACCTGCCGCTGGCGAAGATCTTCCCGCTGGGCTTCCAGGTCGACGGTTTCTGCTCGACGCCGTACCCGCCGATCCTCGGCCTGTCGCTGGCGCAATGGGCGCTGGTGGCCTTCGTGCTGGTGGTGATCCTGGTGCCGCTGCTGACCTCGCGTAACCGAAAAGCGTTGCGCTGAATCAACTTTTCGGCGCGTGCGCCGATAAACCAAACGCCTCGATTTGCGGTGACGCAGATCGAGGCGTTTTGCATTTCAGGGTCTGTGTGAAAACACCGTGACGAACGGCAAGGAAGGGTGCGACAGGTGTGCGACATGTTGTCACACACGCCCTGTCGCAGCGCGTTTCACAGGTCCGGATTGGAGTGCTGTTACAAAAAAGGATTGGTCTGTTTCAGCGTTTTTCGGTTTTTGCACGCGTGTGCCGGATCAGGCAGTTTTAACAGACTCGGGCAGATGGCCAAAAGCCTTGGCATATCGGGCTTTGCGCGGATCGCGCCGTGGGAAAAAGCTTTCGGAGCTGTCTGAACTGAGGCCGATAGACCTACATTTTTTGGTGTTTTTGTTGAGAATCGATTTCGATAACATGGGTCACTTTTGCAAAAAAAGCGATGGATTGTTGCTCAGAGCGATAAAAATTATTTCGGGATAAGACATGGTGTATAGGGCGCTACCTATCTACAATCGCCCGCACTGAATTCCCGGCACTGTTCAGCCTTTATTAAGGAGGCGAGCAGGAAGTCGGGTGTCGGGCAGCCGAGAGGCTTGCGAGACACCCAGGTGTCGGTGCCTTTCCAACTTTCCGCACCAAATGGAATTGGTCTGTAACAAGGCCTTTGACCACGAATTCGAATAAGAACTGACCGCTGTCCCAGGTTTTGTCGAGCGTCTGACGCGCGACGGGCGGCCCTTATTCAATCCAAAGAAAATGCCAACCCTTGGCAGGGTGAAGTGTTGGCGATCAAAACCCAACTGCATTGCGCAAGCTGCTTTAGAGGTCGTGAGATGAGTAAAAACAGGTACCCCAGATTACTAGGCCTAGTGCCGCTGCTCGGCACGTTGTTGCTGGGAGGCTGCAACATGACCTTGCTCAATCCAACGGGCCAGGTCGGCCTGGAACAGCGCAACCTGATCATCACCGCCACGCTGCTGATGCTGTTGGTCGTTGTGCCGGTCATCGTCATGACCTTCCTGTTCGCCTGGAAGTACCGCGCCTCCAACAAGAACGCCGTCTACACCCCGAAATGGTCGCACTCGACCAAGATCGAAGTGGCAGTCTGGACCATCCCGGTCCTGATCATCATTGCCCTGGGTTACATCACCTACAAGTCGACCCACTCGCTGGATCCGTATCGTCCGATCGAATCCGACGTCAAGCCGGTGACCATCGAAGTGGTCGCGCTGGACTGGAAGTGGCTGTTCATCTACCCGGAACAAGGCATCGCCACGGTCAACAAGATCGTGTTCCCGGCGCACACGCCAGTTAACTTCCGGATCACTTCGGACGCGGTGATGAACTCGTTCTTCATCCCGGGCCTGGGCGGCCAGATCTACGCGATGGCGGGCATGACCACCAAGCTGCACCTGATCGCTGACCGCAACGCTGAAATGGACGGTATCTCCGCCAACTACAGCGGCGCTGGTTTCACCGGTATGAAATTCAAAGCGATCGCAACTTCTCAGGAAGATTTCGACGCCTGGGTAAGTGAAGTCAAGAAGGCACCTAAACAGCTTGAAGCCGCTGAATACGCAGCCCTTGCCAAGCCAAGCCAGAACAATCCAGTCGAGCTCTACTCCTCGGTCACGCCGAACCTGTTCCAGACCATCGTCGACAAGTACGAAGGCATGAAACCAGGCAAGCCGCTGAAGCACGAGAAGAAAGAGAAAGAAGTGGCGGCAACGGATATGGACTCGAATTCGCATTCAGCTGCCGGGGCAGAGGAGTAAACGATGTTTGGTAAATTAAGTTGGGAAGCGATCCCTTTCCACGAGCCGATCGTGATGGTCACCATCTCGATGATCGCGCTCGGTGGTCTGGCGTTGTTCGCTGCAATCACCTACTTCAAGAAGTGGACTTACCTGTGGACCGAGTGGCTGACGTCGGTCGACCACAAGAAAATCGGCGTGATGTACATCATCGTCGCCATGGTCATGCTGCTGCGCGGTTTTGCCGACGCCATCATGATGCGTACCCAGCTGGCCATGGCCACCGAGGGTTCGCCTGGCTACCTGCCACCTGAACACTATGACCAGATCTTCACCGCTCACGGTGTGATCATGATCATCTTCATGGCGATGCCATTCTTCACCGGCCTGATGAACCTTGCAGTGCCGCTGCAGATCGGCGCGCGTGACGTTGCGTTCCCGTTCCTGAACTCCCTGAGCTTCTGGCTGCTGGTGTCCGGCGTCGTGCTGATCAACCTGTCCCTGGGCGTCGGCGAATTCGCCAAGACCGGCTGGGTTGCCTATCCACCGCTGTCGGGTCTGCAATACAGCCCTGGCGTGGGGATGGACTACTACATCTGGGCGCTACAGCTATCGGGTCTGGGTACAACGTTAACCGGGGTTAACTTCCTCGCGACCGTGCTGAAAATGCGTACCCCTGGCATGAAACTGATGGACATGCCGATCTTCACCTGGACCTGCACCTGGGCAAACGTCCTGATCGTGGCTTCGTTCCCGATCCTGACCGCTACCCTGGCACTGCTGACCCTTGACCGTTACATGGATTTCCACATTTTCACCAATGAACTTGGTGGCAATCCAATGATGTACGTCAACCTGTTCTGGGCATGGGGCCACCCTGAGGTTTACATCCTGATCCTGCCGGCATTCGGCATTTTCTCGGAAGTCATCTCGGCCTTCACCGGCAAGAAACTGTTCGGCCACCACTCGATGATCTACGCCTCGGGCGCGATCTCGGTACTGGGCTTCATGGTTTGGCTGCACCACTTCTTCACCATGGGTTCGGGTGCCAGCGTCAACGCCTTCTTCGGTCTGGCGACGATGCTGATTTCCATCCCGACGGGTGTGAAACTGTTCAACTGGCTGTTCACCATCTACCAGGGCCGTCTGCGCTTCACCAGCCAGGTTCTGTGGACCCTGGGCTTCATGGTGACCTTCGCCATCGGCGGCATGACCGGCGTACTGCTGGCCATCCCGGGTGCTGACTTCGTTCTGCACAACAGCCTGTTCGTGATCGCTCACTTCCACAACGTGATCATCGGCGGCGCGGTATTCGGCTACATCGCAGGCTTCGGCTTCTACTTCCCGAAAGCGTTCGGCTTCAAGCTGCACGAAGGCTGGGGTAAAGCAGCGTTCTGGTTCTGGATCTCGGGCTTCTTCGTCGCGTTCATGCCGCTCTACGCTCTGGGCTTCATGGGCATGACCCGTCGTCTGAACGCCACCACCAACCCTGAGTGGGTACCGTACCTGTACGTTGCCATGTTCGGTGCGGTGATGATCGCTGTGGGTATCGCCTGCCAGCTGATCCAGCTGTACGTGTCGGTGCGTGACCGCAACAAGCCGGAAAACATGTGCGAACACGGTGACCCGTGGAATGCCCATACCCTGGAATGGTCGACCTCGTCGCCACCTCCGTTCTACAACTTCGCTGTACTGCCAAAGGCAGACTGCATCGATCCGTTCACCGAGGCCAAGGAAAACGGTACCGCGTACAAGGCCCCGGCCAAGTACGAACCGATCCACATGCCGAACAACACCGCCACTGGCGTGGTGATGGGCGCACTGCTGACCGTGTTCGGTTTCGCGATGATCTGGCACATCTGGTGGTTGGCGATCGCCAGCCTGGCCGGCACTGTCATCTACTTCGTGATCCACGCAGCACGTGACGATCAGGGCTACATGGTGCCGGTTGAAACGATCGAGCGCATCGAAGCCGAGCAGCACAAGCGTCTGGTAGCGGCCGGGAAGATCCCTGCTTCCGCAACCCGTGTTGAAACCAAGTTGGAACAGGCTTAAACAATGTCGAACTTAGTGACCAATGCTGGACACGCCCATGGTCATGACCATGGGCACGATGACCATCACCACGACTCGGGCGAGATGACCGTATACGGTTTCTGGCTCTACCTGATGACCGACTGCATTCTGTTTGCGTCGATCTTCGCGGTGTACGCGGTACTGGTAAACAACGTCGCCGGTGGCCCGTCGGGCCACGACATCTTCGAACTGCCATACGTGCTGGGCGAAACCGCTCTGCTGTTGTTCAGTTCGATCACCTACGGCTTCGCCATGCTGGCGTTGTACAAGGGTAAAAAGCAGCAGGTTCTGGGCTGGTTGTTCATGACCTTCCTGCTCGGCGCAGGCTTCATCGCCATGGAGATCAACGAGTTCCACCTGCTGATCTCCGAGGGCTTCGGTCCTAGCCGTTCGGGCTTCCTGTCGGCGTTCTTCACGCTGGTCGGTACCCACGGTCTGCACGTGTCCGCCGGTCTGATCTGGATGGGCATCATGATGTACCAGGTCAACAAGCACGGCCTGACGGCGACCAACAAGACCCGTCTTAGCTGCCTGAGCCTGTTCTGGCACTTCCTGGACGTGGTGTGGATCTGCGTATTCACCGTTGTTTACCTGATGGGGACCCTGTAATGGCTAATGCACACTCCCATGACAGCCATGATGCTGGCCACGGCAGCGTAAAGTCGTACGCCATCGGCTTCATCCTGTCGGTAATCCTGACCGTCATCCCGTTCGGCCTGGTGATGTTCCCGACCCTGCCGAAGTCGACGACGCTGGCAATCGTCCTGCTGTTCGCCGTGATCCAGGTGATCGTTCACCTGTATTACTTCCTGCACCTGGACCGTTCCATCGCTCAACGTAACAACGTGATTGCGTTCGTCTTTACGGCCATCGTGATCGTGCTGCTGGTCGGTCTGTCGCTGTGGATCATGTTCAGCATCCACACCTACATGATGGCGAAGTGAGGTAAACCCGATGTCGCTCAAGCACTTTATCCAAATCACCAAACCGGGGATCATTTTCGGTAACGTGCTTTCTGTGGCAGGCGGGTTCTTCCTGGCCTCGAAAGGGCATGTCGATCTGGCCGTGTTTCTGGCAGCCATGATCGGCACTTCCCTGGTCGTGGCCTCCGGTTGCGTGTTCAACAACTGCATCGACCGCGACATCGACCTGAAGATGGAACGCACCAAGAACCGGGTGCTGGTCCAGGGCTTGATCTCCCTGAAACTGGCCCTGGTCTATGCGACCGTCCTGGGTGTCGCCGGCGTTGCGTTGCTGTACAAGGTGGCCAACCCGTTGGCTGCCCTGTTCGCCGTGATCGGCTTCATCATCTACGTCGGCTTCTACAGCCTGTACCTCAAGCGCAAGTCGGTTCACGGCACGCTGGTGGGCAGTCTGTCGGGCGCCATGCCGCCGGTGATCGGTTACGTGGCCGTGACCAACAGCTTCGACATGGCCGCGCTGACCCTGCTGGTGATGTTCAGCCTGTGGCAGATGCCGCATTCCTACGCCATCGCGATCTTCCGCTTCAACGATTACCTGGCCGCATCGATTCCGGTGCTGCCAGTGAAGCGCGGAATCCAGGTGGCCAAGAAGCACATCCTGCTCTACATCCTGGCCTTCCTCGTGGCGACCTTGATGCTGACCTTCAGCGGTTACGCCGGCATGAGCTACCTCGCCGTCGCCGCGGCCATGGGCATGTACTGGCTGTACATGGCCTGGACCGGCTACAAGGCGGTGGATGACACGGTCTGGGCACGCAAGCTGTTCGTGTTCTCGATCTTCACCATCACCGCGTTGAGCGTCATGATGTCCCTGGACTTCAAGGTGCCGACCGAGCTGCTGCTGACGTACGCGCCGTAAGGTTCGAACGTTGTACGAGAAACCCCGTTCATCGAGAGATGAGCGGGGTTTTTTGTTGCTCGGATGATGGATAAACGACGTCCTTTGTCGCGAACAGACTCTCTCCCAAAAGGGTGGGGTAATCAGCCATTCCCTCGAAACGACTAGCTAGAAATCGACAGGTTGCGGTCGATAGGCAAAAGTCCTAGATTCGGATCCAACTACATGCATCGATCAAGAGGCTGGGCGAAATGACTGAGAGGATGACCTGCGACGAGCGCTTCATTGCCCTGGCAAAAGAGCTGAACTACGACATCAATGGCGAGAACACGGTGGGTGGCAATTACGCGCCGTTGATCCGTCATCGCGATGAGATCTACATCAGCGGCATGGTGCCGCGCACCGAGGGCAGGATTCAGTATCCAGGGCGAGTGGGGCAGGAGTTGACGCTCAAGGATGCGCAGGCCGCGGCGAGCATCAGTGCGATGCGGTGTCTGGCCTTTATCGTCGATGCAGTCGGTTCGCTGGACAAGGTCAGGGCGTTGTTGCGGGTCACGGTGTACGTGAAGTCCACGCCGGATTTTGTCGATCTCAGCGAAGTTGCCAACGGCGCCTCGGACGTATTCAGTTATGTGTTGGGCGATGTCGGGCGTCACACCCGCACCACTGTCGGCGTCTATCAGTTGCCAAAAAACGCGGCTATCGAAGTCGACATGATTGCCGCCGTGCACCCCTCGGCATAACCGCCGATCTGCGTCCAACAAAAAGCCCCGCCTGAATATCAGAGCGGGGCTTTTTCGTTAGCGC
>NZ_CATKQA010000006.1:0-130177 GCF_949767575.1 Pseudomonas sp. IT-P2
AGCGGTGGGCGGGCCCAGGTAGTAGTCGAGGGGGCGCTCGGCGGCTTCGTTGAATTTTTTAGAACCGGGGCATTCGTAGGGCGATGTCGGATCGGGGATGGACGTCGGTTCGGTGACCGGCGGATTCGGCGTTACCTTGAACATAAGAGCTTTCCTCTGGTGAAGCCGCGTTCCCTTCGCTGCTCTTCGAAAGGGTGGCGGCTGTGCGCAAGTAGCAGACCGGTAAGCTCTCGGAATCCGGCGCACCCGAAGGTGCCATGCACACAGCCACCATTGAGCACAGGCGATTGCCTGACCAGATGATACTTGTGCTTCCGAGGCATACCGGGCTGCTATACCCGGTCACTGGGAGTCAGTGACACAACCAACTTACCAGTTAGCCCGAGGCGCACAAGCCGGCGGATTCTGGCGTAGCCGTAGGCAACGGCGCAAGGACTTGTAGCCCTTGGGAGGTATCACGGCGTGTCTATAAACAGGCTTTTTGAACCTGTTTACCAACAGCGATCCTCTGAGGAAATGTCTGACGCTGCCACTTGGCAGCGTCAGTTCAAGTTTTGCGAGGCGAAATTGCTTTATCGTCGGTCAGCAGTGATGAATGCGTTCAACACTAGTCCCGAGTTTTATCAAATCCGCATTGATGGCCAATTCAACCGGGTTTTCCAAGCGAACGTCACGAAGCTGGGGGTGCTGAGTAAAGACCAAGCGAGGCAAATCGTCCGCTTTCATCAGTTGGCTGATAGCGTCAGGCAGGACGTGATCGAGGGCGGTGTGCTGGCTGGAGGAACTGACAGGCCCGAGATGTTTCGGGAGGCGATCGATTTGCTTGAAGAAGCGATGAGTATCGGCCGGGCAATGATTGCGGCGGATGCGGAGGGTGGATGTAGCTGGTTTGGTTCGAGAGAGGCAAAAAAATGAAGTGTGGACACTTTGTGGACACTTTCACGTTTTGACGTGAGGTAAGTCTAAGACCCCAGAAACGACAAAGCCCCGCATTGCGGGGCTTTGAACTTGGTGCCGGCACCAGGAATCGAACCCGGGACCTACTGATTACAAGTCAGTTGCTCTACCATCTGAGCTATACCGGCGTGTGGGCGACGATTATAGCGACTCGGGTGCTTCTGTAAACCCCTGAATTCAGACTATTTTTGCGCGCTCTGCGAATCACGCCCGGCGCAGGACGTTGCGCAGTTTTTGTACAGCGCGCCAGGCGCGGCTGTTTTGCATGGCGCGCAGTTGGGCTTCGGCTTGTTCGGCGCGTTGCAGGGCGGTTTCCAGGGCCGGGTTTACCGGGTGGGCGAGGTTGTGGCCTTTGCACAGCTGGAAGTTGTCGAGGTTGCACGGTGGCAGGTCGAACGCGGGTTTGAGGTTGATTTGTTCGTTGGCCAGGAAGAAGCTGTTGAGGCCGTCGAACAGGACGTTGGTGTAGCCGGCGTCGGTCACCAGGTGTTCCCAGGTGTGGTCGCGCTCCCATGGGGTTTCGATGAGGATGATCCAGGGGCGGAAGCGGCTGAAGTCCATGCCGCGCAGGACGGTTTCTTCGTGGCCCTCGACGTCGATTTTCAGGAAGTGGATCGGCCGCTCGGCGGCGTGTTCTTCGCAGATCGAGGTCAGTGTGCGTGCGTTGACAGTGAAGCTTTGCACGTCCATGCCGAGGTTTTTGCGTTCTTGCGCAACGACCGGGTCAGCGGTGGACAGGCCGGTGTCGGCAATGCCGTAGAAAGTCAGTTCGCCCGGCTGGTCGCTGGCCACGCATTGCAGCGTGGTGTCGCGGGGGCGATGCTGGCGGAGTGCGTCGTAGTAGTTCTGCATTGGCTCGACGTTGATGCCTTGCCAGCCGCGATCATAAAAGGCCTTGGTGACCGAGTCGTGGATCGGGTCATTGGCGCCGACGTCGATATAAAAACCGTTTTCAAAATACTGCAGGGCGCGCCAGAGGCGAACGTCCTCGAAATTCTGTGCGTAAGAAATGAACGTCACGGTCGCTTCCTGTCGGTCAGACTTTTCTTGTTCGGGCGTGCGCTACCTGCACGGCACAGGTCTGTATAGCAAGGGCAGATGGCCGGTGCAATTGTCCATTGCCGGCGTCCGCGATTCGGCGGTTATGTCCTTTTGGTCGAGGGCTTATGCACAACAGGCTTTGAAGAGGACGGGCTTAGAGGGGATTTTGTGGACGGGTTCTCATTTGAATCGCAAATCCCTGTTTTGCCGGTTTTTTATTTATATGAACAAAAAATGACCAGCGCTGTTAATGGCCTGAAACAGCCGTGGATATTGGATCCACGATAATTCCATCAACAGAGTTATCCACAGGCTGTGGAGGATTAAACGCGTTCGGCCAGCAACAGGAAATTGCGCGGTGTGAGCGGCGCTTCGCAGAAGGTGCCGAGACGTACGACGTATCCCTGTTCGGTGAGGAAAAGTGCCCGATCCAGATTCAGCCAAAGCTCCAGCGGCCGTCGGAACAGTCCACGCAGCAGTTCCAGGTTGCGAACTTCGGCCAATCGCTGCCAACCGGCAGCTTCCAGTGCTACCCAATCTGGCGCGCCAACTGTGGATAACTCTTTCAACGCTGCCAGATCGCGGCAGTAATCAGCGAACGGTTTGTCCAGCCAGGCGCTCGGCAGGGACGGCGTCGGCAAGTATTCGTCGACGCCACGCACTTGCCGTTGCAACAGATCGAAAGCCAGTCGGCGGGCCATGGAGGTGTCACGCTGACGTCGGACGCGGGCACCGGCGGTGACGGTTTCGCTCATCGGCAGGGACAGATCTTCCAGCGAGAGCTGTAGGGCGGAGCGTGAACCTGCGGAGGACAACGCCTGATATTCGGTGCGACTGATCCGGTTGTAGCAGCACGGTGCGATCGCCAGTTGTCGGCAGCCAGCGGCGGAGGCCAATTGCATCAGGCGTACATGCAGATCGCCACAAGCATGCAGGGCGACAGGTGTGTGTTCGGCGTCCAGCAATAAAGCGGTGTTCGCCGCAAGCACATCCTGCTCGACATGCAGCGCATGCAAGTGATAACGCTGACTCAGCGCCTGACCGCTGGCAACCAGCGCCGGGTCGTATTCCAGACAGGTGAGTTGCTGCCCAGCGCCGAGCAGACGCCGACCTAAATGGCCTTTGCCCGAACACCAATCCAGCCAGTGCTTCGGTTGCGCGGCAAACGACAAGCGGCTGGCGAAGGCCTCGATCTGCTGCCATTTGCGTCCCGGCACATCCACATTCAAGCGATGACCGGCGGCTTCCAGCGAATGCGCAGGCAATTCACCGACCGAACTCAACTCAAGCGACAGCGCCGCCAATGAAGCAAACGGCTCCGGCGCATTCAGGAGTTCGGCAGGTTGGTTGTGGGCGTTTTCCGCATCTTCCAGCGACCGCCCGCGTAGCCACGAGGCTAGTTCCGGGTAGGACGCTTCCCATGGCAGTTGCAGATGAGTGAACGGGCGGGGCTTCCACAGCGCCTGATGCGCTGTGAGAAATGTATCCAGTGCCGTGAAACGGGCGAGCAGGGCCTCGCCCGTCAGCACGTCGGAAGAATCAGCGCCCCTGGCACGCATCGACGCGCAGCCAGCGTTCCAGCAGTTTGAAACCGCGAACCAGCACGTAGGCCATCACCAGATAGAACACGCCAGCGGCGAAGAAAATCTCCACCGGCAGGTAAGTGCGGGCAATGATCGTGCGCGCCATACCGGTCAGTTCCAGCAGGGTCACGGTGCTGGCCAGGGCACTGGCCTTGAGCATCAGGATCACTTCGTTGCTGTAGGCTGGCAGGCCGATACGCGCGGCACGCGGCAGGATGATGTAGAACAGCGCTTTCGGCCGGGACATGCCCAGCGCCCGCGCCGCTTCTATCTCGCCCGGCGGAATCGCCTGGATCGCCCCGCGCAGGATCTCGGCGATGTACGCGGCCGTGTGCAGGGTCATGGTCGCGGTAGCGCACCAGAACGGATCGCGCAGGTACGGCCACATCGAGCTGTTACGCACCGCGTCGAACTGCGCCAGGCCGTAGTAGACCAGGAACAGCTGAACCAGCAACGGCGTGCCACGGAAAAAGAAGATGTAGGCGTAGGGCACAGCGCGCACGTACCACAGCTTCGAAGAACGGGCGATGCCCAGCGGAATTGCCAGCAGCAAACCGGCGATCACAGCGATGGCCACCAGCTCCAGGGTCAGCGTCGCGCCCTGGGCCAGTTTCGGCAGCCACTTGATGATGACTTCCCAATTCATTGAGCGCTCCTCGCGAAGCCGCGTGCGGCGCGTTTTTCCAGCAGGTGCATGCCGATCATCGCCAGCACGGTCAGGCACAGGTACATGAGCGCCGCCACCATATAGAAGGTGAATGGCTGCTTGGACACGGTCACGCCGATCTGCGCGTGACGCATGATTTCTTCCAGGCCGATGACCGACACCAACGCGGTGTCTTTCATCAGGATCATGAACAGGTTGCCCAGGCCGGGCAGGGCGATGCGCCACATTTGCGGCATGATCAATTTGGTGAAGATCCGCCATTTCGACAGGCCCAGGGCCACGCCAGCCTCGCGGTGGCCTTTGGGAATGGCGAGGATTGCGCCGCGAAACACTTCCGTGGCGTAGGCGCCGAAGCACAGGCCCAGCGCAATGACGCCGGCGGCGAAGGCGCTGAGTTCCAGTTCGGGATTGCCGAGGAGCTCACCGAGCGCGCGCATGGCGTTGACCGTACCGAAGTAGATCAACAGCACCCAGAGCAATTCCGGGACGCCGCGCACCAGGGTCGAATAGGTTCCGCCAAGCCACTGCAACGGCTTGTACGGGGAAGTCTTGGCCAAGGCGCCGAGCAGACCGAGCACCAGCCCCAGGCACAGGGCCGAGAGTGCCAGTTTGACGGTCATCAGCGCGCCGGCGAAGAGCGCCGGGCCGAATCCGTAGAGGTCGATAATCATGGATTTCTTTTCAAATCGCGGCAGGCAAGGCCGGG
Source organism: Pseudomonas sp. IT-P2 (assembly GCF_949767575.1). Taxonomy (NCBI): domain Bacteria; kingdom Pseudomonadati; phylum Pseudomonadota; class Gammaproteobacteria; order Pseudomonadales; family Pseudomonadaceae; genus Pseudomonas; species Pseudomonas sp. IT-P2. Next base: position 4,955 of record NZ_CATKQA010000006.1, read on the forward strand.
GATCGGCACCGTCATGTAACGGCGCCGATCCGGCAGGTCAGGATCAGTAGATGCTGAACGGGAAGTACTTGTCGTTGATCTTCTTGTAGGTGCCGTCGGCAACGATTTCCTTCAGCGCGGCGTTCAGCTTCTCGCGGATCGGGTCGCCTTTACGTACAGCGATACCGATCTTGTCGCTTTCTTCTACCGGGTCGCCCTTGAATTCATAGGCTTTGCCGGCGTCGCTTTTCAGCCACTCGTAGTTGACGTATTTGTCGGCGAGGATGCCGTCCAGACGACCGGAAGTCAGGTCGAGGTAGGCGTTTTCCTGGGTGTCGTACAGCTTGACGGTGATGTCGTCACCGAAGTTGTCTTCCAGGAAGGTGCCAGCCAGGGTCGCACGCTGGGCGCCGATCACCTTGCCTTTCAGCGCAGCCTTGTCGGTTTTGAAGTCGACGTTTTTCGGCGCGATGAATTGCAGCTTGTTGGAGTAGTACGGGTCGGTGAAGTCCACCGCTTGCTTGCGCTCGTCGGTGATCGACATCGAGGAGATCAGGAAGTCGAACTTCTTGGCGTTCAGGGCCGGGATGATGCCGTCCCAGTCCGAAGTGACGACGGAGCATTCAACTTTCATCTTGGCGCACAGGGCGTCGCCGATGTCTTTGTCGAAGCCGACGACGTTACCGCTGGCGTCTTTGTTGTTGAACGGCGGGTAAGCCGCTTCGATGCCCATCTTCAGGGTCTCGGCCATGGCACCGGCGCTGAACGCGAGGGTGACGGCGGCGGCCAGGAAGACCTTTTTGTAGTTCTGCATGCGGGTAGCTCCGTTAGCGGTTGCTGGACATGAATTGTTTGCAGCGCGCCGAAAGCGGGTTTTCGAACACCTGCTGTGGCGATCCTTGCTCTTCTACCAGGCCCTGGTGGAGGAACACCACTTCGCTGGAGACCTGACGGGCAAAGCCCATCTCGTGGGTCACGAGCAGCATGGTGCGGCCTTCTTCGGCCAATGCGCGGATGACATTAAGTACTTCCTGGACCATTTCCGGGTCAAGGGCGGAGGTGGGCTCGTCGAACAGGATCACCTTGGGCTGCATCGCCAGCGTGCGGGCAATCGCCGCGCGCTGTTGCTGGCCGCCGGACAGTTGCGCCGGATAGGCGTGGCGCTTGTCGGCGATGCCGACCTTGGCCAGCAGCGCTTCGGCGACTTCGATGGCTTCGGCCTTGCTCTGGCCGAGCACGCGGCGCGGGGCTTCGATGATGTTGTCGAGCACGCTCATGTGCGGCCACAGATTAAAGTTTTGAAACACAAAACCAATCTCGGAGCGCAGGCGGTTGATCTGCTTGCCGTCGGCGGCAACCAGTTCGCCATTCTTGGCGGCCTTGAGCTTGAGTTCTTCCCCGGCCACCAGGATCTGGCCCTGATGCGGGTTTTCCAACAGGTTGATGCAACGCAGGAACGTGGACTTGCCGGAACCGGAGGAACCCAGGATCGAGATCACATCGCCGTCGCGGGCGGTCAGCGAGATGCCTTTGAGCACCTCAAGCTGTCCGTAGCGTTTGTGCAAGTTGCGGATTTCAAGCGCGGGCGTGGCCTCAGCCATGTGCGTTCCTCATATATGTTGCGCTCCTGCTGTTGGTTGGCCTTCCTGGCGAGGCGGCCAAGCTAGCATAGCGTTTCAATGGCAGCCAACAGCGCTACGAGCGGTAAACGGATGGCGTGTGGCAGGTTGTCGCATCGGCGCAGCAGACTGTCGCCCCATCAACAACCGAACGGGTGTTTGAACGTGGATTCCCGTGGGTGTCGCGTAAAAAAAGGCGCGATGTTGCCACCTTTGGCGGGGTGTTGGAAGCGCTATCCGGCCGATCGTTCCTCATTCGCCCCTTTATTGTGCATCCCGCACTTTTTCAGTGTGTTTCTGGTGCGCTCGTTCGTTTGAAAAGTGAGTCGCAGGGTAACGTTTTGGCGAAAGGCCATTATTCTCAAGGACTTGCGATGACTGTCCGGTCGCGCGGAAAACCGCACGGCAGAAGAGTTTGAAACATTTTGGCGCATTTATTGCGTGCAGAATCCGGAACGCCCCGTTGGATTCTTTTTACGAGAAGGAACGCCAGACGGGCCGGACGCAATCGCTTTCCTCGCAAAGGTAGTTCCAATGAGCAGTACCCAAAGCTCCAATGGCCTCGAACAGGGGCTCAAACCGCGTCATGTGACCATGCTGTCGATCGCCGGGGTGATCGGTGCAGGTCTGTTCGTCGGCTCCGGCCACGCCATCGCCGCTGCCGGTCCAGCCGTTCTGCTGGCTTACGCCGCTGCTGGCGCGCTGGTTGTGCTGGTGATGCGCATGCTCGGCGAAATGGCGGTTGCCTCGCCTGACACCGGCTCGTTCTCGACTTACGCCGACCGCGCCATTGGCCATTGGGCCGGTTTCACCATCGGCTGGCTGTACTGGTGGTTCTGGGTTTTGGTGATTCCGCTGGAAGCCAACGCCGCCGCAACCATCCTGCACGCGTGGTTCCCGGGTGTGGATATCTGGGCGTTCGCGCTGATCATCACCATGCTGCTGACCGTGACCAACCTGTTCAGCGTGAAAAATTACGGTGAGTTCGAATTCTGGTTCGCCCTGCTCAAAGTCGTGGCGATCATCGGTTTCATCATCCTCGGCGTTGCGGCCATTTTCGGCTTCCTGCCGAACAGCCAGGTCAGCGGCGTGTCGCACATCTTCGACACCCAGGGCTTCCTGCCGAACGGCATGGGCGCGGTACTGGGCGCGATCCTGACCACCATGTTCTCCTTCATGGGTACCGAGATCGTGACCATTGCGGCCGCGGAATCGAAGAACCCTGGCAAGCAGATCTCCAAGGCCACCAACTCGGTGATCTGGCGGATCGGCCTGTTCTACCTCGTGTCGATCTTCATCGTCGTGGCCCTGGTGCCATGGAATGACCCGGTTCTGGCCAGCGTCGGTTCCTACCAGACTGTGCTTGAGCGCATGGGCATCCCGAACGCCAAGATGATCGTTGATATCGTGGTTCTGGTTGCTGTGACCAGCTGCCTGAACTCGGCGCTGTACACCTCTTCGCGCATGCTGTTCTCCCTCGGCAAGCGTGGCGATGCTCCGGCCATGGCGACCCGCACCAACAAAAGCGGTACCCCTTACTGGGCGGTGATGCTGTCCACCGGCGCGGCATTCCTGTGCACTTTCGCCAACTACGTGGCCCCGGCGGCGGTATTCGAGTTTCTGTTGGCCAGCTCCGGCGCGATCGCGCTGCTGGTGTACCTGGTGATCGCGATTTCGCAACTGCGCATGCGTAAACAACGCATGGCTCGCGGCGAAAAAATCGTCTTCAGCATGTGGTTGTTCCCGGGCCTGACCTACGCGGTGATCGTGTTCATCGTGGCAGCCCTGACCATCATGCTGTTCCAGGAGGCCCACCGCGTGGAAATCCTCGCGACCGGCCTGCTGAGTCTGGTCGTCGTAGCTACCGGTCTGTTGGTAGCTCGTCGTCGCAAGGTGGAAAACCGTGGTGCGGCAGTTTTGAACTGATCCGCAACGCGTAACGCAAAACGGCCGCTGTCAGTGATGACAAGCGGCCGTTTTTGTTACTGCGAGCGGTTTATTCGCTCTTCTCTTCCTGCGCTTCCACCGACTGGCCGTAGGTGTCCAGCGCAATCCCGAAATCGCTGATGAACTGCGGTTCGCTCAGCCACGCCTGGGCGGTCTCGCGATCCATGCCATCGGCCCACATGCGGTAGTCGATCAGCATGTCGGCGGCCAGGTGAGTGGCGGCCATGCCTTCGTTCTCGGCGTTTTCCATGTCCAGCAGTTCAGGATGATCGACGATGATGAACGCCAGCTCACGCAGCAGCGTCAGGAGCATTTCATTGCGGCTGACGGCTTCGGCGTCGCGCATCTTGCTGAACATCGCCAAGGTGTATTCCGGGATCGGCTCGGCCAGGTGGCCGAGGTCATCGTCCTGCGCCAGGGGTTTGCGACCGACCATGCGGATCTGCTTGGCTTTGGCCTTGGCTCGTTTGGCGCGTTTTTGCTGTTTGTTCAGGGATGCCATGGGAACTCAGTTTTTCTGTTGGGTTTGTGCGGCGATTGCGTCGGACGCGGCCACATAGTCTTTCTGGAAATCCGGCGATTCGATCCACGCCAGAGCGCCGGCCTCGTCGGTCTCGGTGGACCACTGGCGGTACTCGATCAGCGCGGCGAGGATGAAGTCCATCGCGCCTTCTTCGCCTTCCTGCTCGTACACCAGCTCCAGCAGCGGGTCCTCGAGGAACGCGGTGCACATGGCCTGCTGGCTGATCTTTTCGGCGTCGATCATTTTCTTGAACAGTTCGGTGAGGTCTACCGACTCGAAATCGATGCGGTCGTCGTTCGGGTCCAGCTCGACCGGCGCTTCCGCACGTTTGGTGCGGTTCTGCTTGGCCTTGGTCTTGGCCCGGGCGGCGCGTTTTTGCTGTTTGTTGGCGGAAGCCATGGTGTGTGTTCCGTGGTGCGTTAAAGGGCTTGGCTGCGTGGGATTTCGCGCCCCGGTGTGTCGCAGGCCAGTTCGCCGGTCTGCAGCCAGGTCAGAGCGATGGGCCATAGTGTGGCTTGGTATGCGCTGCGAAAAAAGGCGAAATGTCCGACTTGCTGTTCGCCGATGTCCTGCGGCTCGATTCGCAGGTGGGTCTTTTGCGCGTTGTGGAAGTAGGCGAGCAGGCGTTCGATGGCGGGAATCGTGCCGTAGGGATCGTCACTGATGCTGATTGCCAGGGCTTTGGCCCGGACGTTGGCGAAGGGCAGGTTGCGGATCGTTCTACCGCTCGGACGCCGCTCATAACGTGCGGCAGGTGTGCTCCAGTCGCGCACCACGCCGGCGGGCGTGTCTTCCAGCCAGCCAAGTCGCTTGCCCGGAAAATATCCACAGAACAGCGTGACCAGCGGCATCAGCAGATGCCATTTGCCGAACATCCGCCAGCGATGCTCGGGCGCGTAATCGCGCCAGTAAGCGAACTGCGCGCCGACGGTCACCAGTCGTCGGATTATCTTCCCGGACGCCCCCAGGCCTGCTGCGCAGCCGCCGAAGCTGTGCCCGACCACATCGATCGGCTGACCGGGAAACTCCCTCTGTGCGCGTGTGAGCATCGCTTCGAAATCCAGCGCGCCCCAATCCGTCCACGAAGCCTGCAAATGCCTCATCGACTTTGGCCGCGATTCACCAATGCCGCGGTAGTCGTAAATGATCACGTCGAACCCATTGGCGAACAGATACGCCGCGAAGCGCGAGTAGTGGCGGCAACGCACGGATGTGGCGGCGTTGATGATCACAACCGGGCGTTGTGGATCCGGTGAGACGTGACGCCAGGTGAAACCGCCGAGCAGATAGCCGTCGGCGGCGGGCTCTTGGAAGGGCTCGCTTTCTGCTGACAACTGACCGAGTGGCAGCGTCGCGCTTTGTAGGTTCATGGCGATCCAGACTTTCGGGGACGGGTCGAGGATGAACTTCAAGCGGGTGGGTATGCAACGAATTGGAACGCAGTGAGTACCCAATTCGCAGGCTGATCAGGCAATCGCTGATTCGAGACGCAATGCGGCGCGAATCGTCGGTGGAGTTTCTGTAGTCCTTTTCGTATCAACCGCAACTCCCAATCGTTCTAAAACCCACTCCGCAAGACAAAATCTAAAAAGAGGTAACGATTGGGTTCCGCGAGAACCCGGGAGTCGTCCTCATGAAACGCGTTCTTTCATTCGTGCTGCCCGTCGCCGCTGCGGCGATATTACTGTTTCCGCTCATGGCGCAGGCTGAAAGTCTGGAGCCGATCAACAATTCCGCTGTGCAGGTTCAGCAGCAAGAGCAAAACGGTGTTCGTTATCTGGCCGGCGGGATTGGTGAAGATGAGTCGAAAGCCATTCAGCAATCCGCGGGCTACAACCTGCACATGACCTTCGCTGTCGGTACGCAAAACGAATACACCGCCGATGTCGACGTGGCGATCCAGAAAACCCCCGGTGAAACCGTGCTGACGCTCAATCAAACCGGGCCATTGGTGTACGTTCAGTTACCGCCAGGCAAGTACACGGTCGTCGCCACCCGCAAGGGTGAAACGCGTCGGGATGTGGCGCAAGTAGGCGGCGGTGCTGCGCGCAATCTGGTGTTCCACTGGAACGACAACAGCTAACGTCGCCGACGGTCACGCCCGGGGGGCGTGACCGTCGCGGTGCGTCCCATCCAGATCAGAAGCCAGGCAGCGCCCGACAGGAAGAGTGCGAAGAGGCAGTGCGTGGCAACAGTGAACCAGAAGTCGAGGGACTGTTCGGCCTGTGAATACACGGCGAAGTGTTTCCCCCGCGCCATGTTGCTGATGCGTCCCTGAATCAGGCCGTTCACCGTTTCATAAGTGATCAGGCCTACGCAGAGGGTCAGTACGATGCCGAGAGCGATCATCAGCCAGTCGGTGCGTTTTACGGGTGGCGCAGGATGGGGCAGGGGGACGCGGGTTCTTTTCTGGTTCATCGCGGGGATGACCCTCTTCCGTAAGGGTTGAGCAACGTATCGCCAATTCCGGCCTGCAAGAAGGGCGAAATCGGGCCGTGATCAAATCGCAGGCATAAAAAAACCCTGAATCTTGCGATTCAGGGTTTTCGGTATTTGGTGCCCAGAGACGGAATCGAACCGCCGACACGGGGATTTTCAATCCCCTGCTCTACCGACTGAGCTATCTGGGCAACGGGGCGCATTAAAAGGGTTTTTCGGATTTACGTCAAACACTTTTTTAAAATTTCTTAAATTAATTCCGTCGCTTACGATCCGACCCCCGATTTCGCGGGGTTTACTCTGCGGGCGGAACGTAGCCTTCGGCCTGAGCGTATTCCTCGCCGGAGAAGTACTTGTCCATTTCGCCCTGAAGAAATTTGCGGTCTTCGGCGTTCATCATGTTCAGGCGTTTTTCGTTGATCAGCAGGGTCTGGTGTTTCTGCCAGTCAGCCCAGGCCTTGGCCGAGACGTGTTCGAAAATGTCCTGGCCCTTGGCGCCCGGGTACGGTGGGCGCTCCAGACCTTCGAGTTGTTCTTTGTACTTGCGGCACATTACGGTGCGTGTCATGTCGACTCTCCTGCATTCAAGACGGTGGCCGCGCGTTCGAGCAAGGTCTTGACCGGGGCGGCGAGGCCCAGGCGCGGCGGGGTGGCGAGGTTATACCAGAGCCAGTCGGCCTCGGCCACGTGACCGCCGGCCTCCTGCACCTGAACCAGCCAGGGTTCTATGGACAGCTGGAAGTGGCTGAAGGTGTGGACAAGGCTCGGCAGTGCCTGCTGCTCGCCCAGTTCCAGCGAGTGCTGCGCGGCGAGGTGTTGCAGATCGTCGAGGTCGTCGAGTTCCGGCAGACTCCACAAACCACCCCACAATCCGCTGGACGGGCGCCGATAAAGCAGAATCGCGCCGTCCTCGTTGGCCAACAGCGGCATCAGCGTGCGTTTCTGCGGGATGGCCTTGCGCGGCTTGGGGATCGGGTAGCGCGTTTCCAGCCCCAGCATGTGTGCTTCGCAGCCGTTTTTCAGCGGACACAGCAGGCAGCTCGGTTTGCTGCGGGTGCAGAGCGTGGCGCCCAGGTCCATCATCGCCTGGGTGTAGGCGTTGACCCGATCCTGCGGCGTGAAGCGCTCGGCGTTGGCCCACAGTTGCTTGGCGACCTTCGGCTCGCCGGGGTAACCCTCCTGCGCGGTAAAACGCGCCAGCACCCGTTTGACGTTACCGTCGAGGATCGGCGCGCGCAGGCCCATGCTGATGCTGGCGATCGCGCCAGCAGTGGACAGGCCGATGCCCGGCAGCTCGGTGAGCTTCTCGACATCCCGGGGAAACTCGCCGCCGTAATGGCTGACGACGATCTTCGCGGTCTTCTGCAGATTGCGCGCGCGGGTGTAGTAACCCAGCCCGGTCCACAGGTGCAGCACTTCGTCTTCCGGCGCCTCGGCGAGGGCTTCGACCGTCGGCAGGGCGGCCATGAAGCGGTCGAAGTAATTGAGCACGGTGCTGACCTGGGTCTGCTGCAACATGATCTCGGACACCCACACCCGGTACGGGTTGATGTTCTGTTGCCAGGGCAAATCATGGCGGCCGTGGCGGTCGAACCATTCCAGCACCGCCGTGGAAAACTGCTCCGCTCTCATCGCTTGAACAGCCCCTTCAATGCGTTTTTCAGTTCCGGGCTGACTTTGTCACCCAGTTTTTCGTCGATTTTTTCGCTGATCTTGTCGCCGGCCAGTTTGGTCGCGACCTGGCCCATGCGTTCGTTGTCCACGCGGCAGGCTTTGGCGCCCAGTTCCAGCGGGCCACGGCAACGCAGCGGCCATTCGATGCCGACGAATTTGTCGCCGACCTGACAGGCCGGGTCCGGCATGGCACTGGTGTCGCCTTCGACGATGATGCCGACGCGATAGTCCATGCCCAGCACCTTGAGGTCGATATCGCCGTCACCGTTGACGCTCATGCCGGGGATGCGCACTTTCAGGTCCGGGTTGCTGGCCACCCCGTTGCGGAAGGTCAGGTTGCCCTTGAGTTCCTGGAACGGCGTGTCCTTGCCGCGCGGCTCACCGCTCAGGGATTTACGGTTGAGGGTGGCGATGCCCTTGCACAGTTGCTGCTCAAGGTTGGCGTTGAGCAGCACGCCGTTGTTGATCACGAAACTGGCGTTACCGTTGAGGGTTTCGATCAGCGCCTGTTGGCTATTGCCGCTGCCGGTAACGGTGCTGGTGAGATTGACCAGCCCCTTGACCGGCGGATTCTTGCCCTGGCTTTCGAGGATCTTCTCCACCGGCACGCGGTTGATCCGGGTTTGCAGGTTCAGCACCGGTGCTGTCTGGCGCACATCCAGCGTGCCCTTGGCTTCGAAGTCGCCGTTGTACAGCTCGCCGCGCAGGTTCTCCAGGGTCAGCAGGCCGCCCTGGCCGGTGGCTTTCAGTGCGGCGTTCTGGATCGGCAATTTGTCGAGGGTCAACTGGCCGAAGGTCAGGTCAGCGTTGACGTCGAGCTTGCTCAGGCGCTCGACAGGGAACAGGCGCTCGGTGCTCCAGGCGCTTTTGCTCGGTTTTTCCGGCAGCGGGGTGCTGCCGGCCCCGGCCATGGCATCGGCCTCGGTGCTGGCGACTTCGGCCTGGCGGACCTGGGTAGCGTTGTTGGCTTTTTCCGATTTCGGCGGCAGGTAACGGTCGACGTTAAAGGTGTCGGCCTTGAGGACCGCCCGCAGCGATTGCTTGGCGAAATCTTCGACGGCGATACGGCCGCTGAAGCTGCTGTCGTCAAGTTTCAGGTTGATGTTGTCCAGCGCCAGGCTGGTCGGCGTCGCGGCGACACGGCTGACCAGTTCAACCTTGCTCAGGCTGCCTTCGGCCATGGCTGGCAGGGTCTGGCCGATGCTGTCGACGAATTTCGCCAGGTCGAACTGGGCGATGGAAATCCCGCCGGTGATCTGTGGCGTCTTGTCCAGGTCGTTGGCCTTCAGTTCGCCCAAGGCACGCAGCTGATTGACCGAAAGCTTGATGCCGGTCCATTCGGCGACGTTGGCGGCCTTGTCCAGCAGCAATTGCCCTTGCGCGGCGAAGGTCACGGTCTTGCCTTGCAGCGGATCGCCGGCAACTTCGCCGGACAGCTTCAGGTCTTCGAACTTGTAGCGTTGCAGGGCGCGCTCGAAGCGCAGCTCGCCGTTGAGCTCGGTGCGCACCCGCAGCACTGGCTGGTTGGTGCCGAGGAACGCGGTGGCCTTGACCGGGATGTTGGTCGAATCGTGAACCGCGCCGGTGCTCAACTGGATGCTTTCGGCGCTGAATTGCTTGCCGGTCAGCTCGTCGTTGTATTCCACGCGGGCGTTGTTGACGGTCAGGCTGTCGATGTCGAGGCGGATCGGCTGGGCCGGTTTTTCCGGTTGCGCAGGGGCCTCGGGGGCGGTTTCGGCCGTGGTGGTCGGCGCTGGTGTGCTGCCGGCCTTGGGCGGCACCTTGCCGATGTCTTCCCAGTTGCCGTGACCATTCTTGTCACGGTTCAGGCGCAGGTTCAGGCCTTCGACGCGCACGTCGCTCATTTGCACCTCACGGCGCAGCAGCGGCAGCACGCGCACGGACAGGCCGAGCATCTGCAGGTCGGCGAACGGTTCTGCAGGCTTGGCCAGGGTCGCGACGCTGGCCTCGTGCAGTTCCAGGCCGAGCCACGGGAACAGGCTCCAGCCGATATCGCCATTGAGCGTCAGCTCGATGTGGGCCTTGTCGCGGGCTATCTGGCGGATCTCGTCCTTGTAGTCGTTGGGATCAAACAGGTGGGTCAGGGCTAAGCCCGCCGCCACAATGATCAGCAACAGCCCGAGAAGTACCAGACCCAGGATTTTGCCGAACGCTTTCATGGGCGAGTCCTTGTAAGTAGTCGAATTCGTAATTTAGCCGGGGAGTATAGCGCTGCATCAACCCGCGCTGTTGCGGTGCCACGTCAAGGCTGCAGAACCGCGATATACAGCGCTTCGACAACGATCGGCATCGGGGTTCCCGGGCGTCCTGAGATCAGATGACATGAAAAAGGTGATATCAGTTTGGTTTTTCTGTCACGTGCAAATGGTAACCTTCGCCCGTTCGTCCGCCCATCTGCGACTTAACGTCGCGCTTTCAAGGAGCTTCACCCGCAAAAAACGGTCATGCCTGCGTGCATAAAGGCCGGGGTGGGCAGTGGCTGGCGAACCATACTAATAATTGGGGGATACACAATGAGCACGACCATTACGGCGGACGGCTTCAAAGCCGATCAGCCCGGGTTCCTGTCCAAGGAACGCATCATCGCCAAGCCCGGTTTCAACCGTTGGCTGGTCCCGCCGGCCGCTCTGGCCATTCACCTGTGCATCGGCATGGCCTACGGCTTCTCGGTGTTCTGGTTGCCGCTGTCCAAGGCGCTGGGCGTCACCGCTCCGGTGGCTTGCGCACCGGACATGAGCTTCATCGCACAAGTCTTCTCGTCGCAATGCGACTGGCCGATCTCCATGCTCGGCTGGATCTACACCCTGTTCTTCATCTTCCTCGGCTGCTCGGCAGCGATCTGGGGTGGCTGGCTTGAACACGCAGGACCACGCAAGGCCGGCGTTGTATCGGCATTGTGCTGGTGCGGCGGTCTGCTGATTTCTGCGCTGGGTATCTATACCCACCAGATCTGGCTGATGTGGATAGGCTCCGGCGTGATCGGCGGTATCGGTCTGGGTCTGGGCTACATCTCGCCGGTCTCGACCCTGATCAAATGGTTCCCGGACAAGCGCGGCATGGCGACCGGCATGGCGATCATGGGCTTCGGCGGTGGCGCGATGGTTGGTGCACCACTGGCGACCGCTCTGATGAGTCACTTCGCTTCGCCAACCGGTGTCGGCGTGTGGCAGAGCTTCGTGGCCATGGCCGCGATCTACTTCGTGTTCATGATCGGTGGCGCGCTGGCTTACCGCGTACCGCCAACCGGCTGGAAGCCTGAAGGCTGGACTGCACCGGCGAAGAAAGCGTCGAACGCGATGATCACCCACCGTCACGTTCACGTGAACGTGGCGTGGAAAACCCCGCAATTCCGTCTGGTGTGGCTGGTGCTGTGCCTGAACGTGTCCGCCGGTATCGGCATCCTCGGCATGGCTTCGCCACTGTTGCAGGAAGTGTTCGGTGGCAAGCTGCTGGGTAACGATCTGCCGTTCGGTCAGCTGGACGCCGGTCAACTGGCTTCCATCGCTGCAATTGCGGCCGGTTTCACCGGTCTGCTGAGCCTGTTCAACATCGGTGGTCGTTTCTTCTGGGCCTCGTTCTCGGACTACCTGGGCCGCAAGAACACTTACTTCGTGTTCTTCGCACTGGGTTTTGCGCTGTACGCGCTGATCCCGAACCTCGGTCACCTGGGCAACGTTGCGCTTTTCGTGGCGGCGTTCTGCATCATCCTGTCGATGTACGGCGGTGGTTTCGCCACCGTTCCGGCGTATCTGGCCGACCTGTTCGGTACGCAGATGGTGGGCGCGATCCACGGTCGTCTGCTGACCGCTTGGGCTGCCGCTGGCGTGCTGGGTCCGGTGCTGGTGAACTACCTGCGTGAGTATCAGCTGAGCATCGGCGTTGAACGCGCCGCCGCTTACGACATCACCCTGTACATCCTCGCCGGCCTGCTGGTGCTGGGTTTCCTGTGCAACCTGCTGGTACGCCCGGTGGCCGACAAGTACTTCATGACCGACGCCGAACTGGCTGCCGAACAGGCGCTGGGCCACGACAAGGGTGCTGACGGCAGCACCGTGCTGGAGTGGAAAGCCGCGCCGGGCAGCAAGCCGTTGGCGATCGCTGCGTGGCTGGTGGTGGGGATTCCGTTGGCGTGGGGTGTGTGGGTGACCCTGCAGAAGACGGCTGTTCTGTTCCACTAAGTTCGTTTACACCTGATCGTTCCCACGCTCTGCGTGGGAATGTCTCCCTGTGACGCTCTGCGTCACATTCGAAGTGGACGCAGAGCGTCCGGGGCTGCACTCCCACGCAGAGCGTGGGAGCGATCAGTGCCATTGAACGCTTGTATGGACATGTCTATCCCCGACAGCGCGGGGTTCTATCCGTCAGTCATTCCACCTATCGTGTTTCTGTTTCGGCCCCGCGCCCCTATAATGGCTGCCTTTTTCGCCCAATGATTTTGCGGAGCTGGTGATGGCCGAACGTAAGGCGTCTGTCGAGCGCGACACTCTGGAAACCCAGATCAAAGCCTCGATCAACCTTGATGGCACCGGAAAGGCCCGATTCGATATCGGTGTTCCTTTTCTTGAGCACATGCTGGATCAGATCGCCCGTCACGGGCTGATCGACCTGGATATCCAATGCAAGGGCGATCTGCATATCGACGACCACCACACGGTGGAGGACGTCGGTATCACCCTCGGCCAGGCCTTCGCGCAAGCCATTGGCGACAAGAAAGGCATCCGTCGCTACGGCCACGCCTACGTGCCGCTCGATGAAGCGCTGTCGCGCGTGGTGATCGACTTCTCCGGCCGCCCAGGCCTGCAGATGCACGTGCCGTACACCCGCGCCACCGTTGGCGGCTTCGACGTCGACCTGTTCCAGGAATTCTTCCAGGGCTTCGTCAACCACGCGCTGGTCAGCCTGCACATCGACAACCTGCGCGGCACCAACACTCACCACCAGATCGAAACCGTGTTCAAGGCTTTCGGCCGCGCACTGCGCATGGCCGTCGAGCTGGACGAGCGCATGGCCGGCCAGATGCCTTCGACCAAGGGCGTCCTGTAATGCAGACGGTTGCAGTTATCGACTACGGCATGGGCAACCTGCACTCGGTGGCCAAGGCCCTCGAGCACGTCGGTGCCGGCAAGGTGCTGATCACCAGCGATGCGGCAGTGATCCGCGAAGCCGACCGCGTGGTGTTCCCCGGTGTCGGTGCGATTCGCGATTGCATGGCGGAGATCCGTCGCCTCGGTTTCGACTCGCTGGTGCGTGAAGTCAGCCAGGATCGTCCGTTCCTCGGCATCTGCGTCGGCATGCAAGCCTTGCTCGACAGCAGCGAAGAGAACGACGGCGTCGACTGCATCGGCCTGTTTCCGGGCGCGGTGAAGTTCTTCGGCAAAGACCTGCATGAAGACGGCGAGCACCTGAAAGTCCCGCACATGGGCTGGAACGAAGTGAAGCAGGCGGTGGATCACCCGCTGTGGCACAACATTCCGGACCTGGCGCGTTTCTACTTCGTGCACAGCTACTACATCGCCGCCGGCAACCCGCGGCAGGTGGTCGGCAGCGGTCATTACGGCGTCGATTTCGCCGCGGCACTGGCCGAAGGTTCGCGTTTCGCCGTGCAGTTCCACCCGGAGAAGAGCCATACTCATGGCCTGCAATTGCTGCAGAACTTCGCTGCGTGGGACGGTCGCTGGTAAATGGCCGTCAAGAAATCCAAGCCGCCGATTCTGACCCTCACTCCCGAGCAGGAGAACGAGGCCAGCCGCAAGATTCAGCGGTTCATGGAGGATCGTTTCGAACTGGACCTGGGTTCGTTCGAGGCGGCGGAAATTCTTGAGCTGTTTACCCGCGAAATTGCTCCGCACTATTACAACAGGGCGATTTTCGATGTGCAGACCCACCTCAAGGAGCGGTTTGAAAGCATCGAAAGCGACCTGTGGGCGCTCGAGAAGAATTAGGGCAGCGGCAAGCTTCAAGCTGCAAGCTGCAAGAAGTACACACGCGTGCGCGCTTGCAGCTTATGGCTTGCAGCTTGCAGCTCTTTTGACGAAGGAAAAAGCATGCTGATTATTCCCGCTATCGATCTCAAAGACGGTGCCTGCGTACGTCTGCGCCAGGGCCGCATGGAAGATTCCACAGTGTTCTCCGATGACCCGGTGAGCATGGCTGCCAAGTGGGTGGAGGGCGGCTGCCGTCGTCTGCATCTGGTCGACCTGAACGGCGCTTTCGAAGGCCAGCCGGTCAACGGCGAAGTGGTGACCGCGATCGCCAAGCGCTACCCGACCCTGCCGATCCAGATCGGCGGCGGCATCCGTTCGCTGGAAACCATCGAGCACTACGTCAAGGCGGGCGTCAGCTACGTGATCATCGGCACCAAAGCGGTGAAGGATCCGGCGTTCGTTGCTGAAGCCTGCCGTGCGTTTCCGGGCAAGATCATCGTTGGTCTGGATGCCAAAGACGGTTTTGTCGCCACCGATGGCTGGGCTGAAATCAGCACCGTGCAGGTCATCGACCTGGCCAAACAGTTCGAAGCCGACGGCGTGTCCTCGATCGTTTATACCGACATCGCCAAAGACGGCATGATGCAGGGCTGCAACGTACCGTTCACCGCGGCGCTGGCGGCTGCCACCAGGATCCCGGTGATCGCTTCCGGCGGCATTCACAACCTCGGTGACATCAAGTCGCTGCTCGATGCCAAGGCACCGGGCATCATCGGCGCCATCACCGGCCGGGCGATCTACGAAGGCACTCTCGACGTCGCCGAAGCGCAAGCTTTCTGCGACTCGTACCAAGGCTGAGGACTGACCATGGCGCTGGCCAAACGTATCATCCCTTGCCTGGACGTGGACAACGGCCGGGTCGTCAAAGGTGTGAAGTTCGAGAACATCCGTGACGCCGGCGACCCGGTGGAAATCGCCCGTCGCTACGACGAGCAGGGTGCCGACGAGATTACCTTTCTCGACATCACCGCCAGTGTCGATGGCCGTGACACCACGCTGCACACCGTCGAGCGCATGGCCAGCCAGGTGTTTATCCCGCTGACCGTCGGCGGTGGCGTACGTACCGTGCAGGACATCCGCAACCTGCTCAACGCCGGTGCGGACAAGGTGTCGATCAACACCGCTGCCGTGTTCAACCCGGAATTTGTCGGCGAAGCGGCGCAGCATTTCGGCTCGCAATGCATTGTCGTCGCCATCGATGCGAAGAAGGTTTCGGGCCCGGGCGAAACCCCGCGCTGGGAGATCTTCACCCACGGCGGTCGCAAGCCGACCGGCCTCGACGCGGTCGAGTGGGCGAAGAAAATGGAAGGCCTGGGTGCCGGTGAAATCCTCCTGACCAGCATGGATCAGGACGGCATGAAAAACGGCTTCGACCTCGGCGTGACCCGCGCCATCAGTGATGCGCTGGGCATTCCGGTGATCGCTTCCGGCGGCGTCGGCAACCTGCAGCATCTGGCTGACGGCATCCTTGAAGGCCACGCCAGCGCGGTGCTGGCGGCGAGTATTTTCCACTTCGGCGAATACACCGTTCAGGAAGCCAAGGCTTACATGGCCCATCGCGGCATCGTGATGCGCTAGCAAGCATCCCCTTTGGAGTAGTCGCTTCAAAGGGGATGCAGGTCTGGAGAGTTAAAGCGTGTCGAACTGGTCAACCCTTACCTCTGACCTGTCATCTGATCGGTCATACGCAACACTGCATAGAGTGGCAGGCAAATCCTTTTTGTGAAGATAGACTTCCATATACTCCGACTTTGGGCTGAATCCATCGGGGGCTTGACAGTCAATGCTGTCGGATGGACCGACTTTGTAGGAGTACATTTTGCTTGCCCCTTCCGAAGTCACCAAAATATAAGTGGGTCTTTTTTTCAGGTTGAGATCAGGAAGCGGAACGATTTCGTCCTCAATCAGAACGATAGGCAGCGACAAGGCATTTCGTAAGAGTCCTGGCGGTAACTCTGGCCTGGAAGAGTTTGTGCCAATGATGCAAAGGAAATAACGCCCGGTTCTGGAACCTATCTTGGTATTGATGATGGAGTTTTCGGAACTGATCGCGGCGGAGTAGTTCAAGGGGCTTTCGCATTTTTTTGCCACGCGGACTGTCTTGTGACGATAGAACGCTGTGTCGATAGAGAACCGGTAATCCCAAGTCGGTGCTATGGCAGCGCCGCTTTTCGACATCTTGATTTTCTTGTATTTGGCGGAGGTTCGCTTGTCTGTTTCTACATTGAATGTCGGATAGAGTTCGCAGTAATTTTCAAATAGAAAGCCAGATCGGAAGCAGCTTCTCAGGTGGGGTACAAAACTTCCGTAAAGATTACCTTCGATTGCAGAGTAACCTTTTTTCGTTGGTATACAGGGTTCATCCAGGTCGCAAGGGGATATAGGCGGATACTCATTACCTGTACCTACGACACCAATGACTTCATTGGTGTAGCGATCAAGCAGCGGTGCCCCTGAGACGCCTCCTTTAATACTCTTGCAGCGAGTCTTGAAGTTATTACGCCACACCCAATCTCCTTCAATGATGTCCGGAGCGGATTTAAGCGTACAAGCTGTCATTTCCAGCGTTCGATACTGTGGCGCTCCCACAACCAGAACCTCCGAATTCAGGGCTGGTGTGCCTGTGGCCAGTTTTAGAGGTTTTATACCATCTTCCATAAGTGTTTTCAGGCTGACGTCAAGTTGGACGATGGCGATGTCGACACCTTGCATGCTGCGCCATTTCACATTTTTCAGGTTGTAGGTTTTATGTTTTTCGACATCGTCAAAGTAGTTGAACGTCATGGTTCCTTGTAGGGGTTGGTTTTGCATGATTTGGCCGTTGGACAAGTTGATGCAATGGCCAGCAGTCAGAACATAAGCCGGAGGGCGCTGGACGCCAGTTTTTTCCAGTGTATCAAGCAAGGTAGCGGTGCAAGTGTGGGCGGTCGTCAGGCGACCGATACCCTGCCAGTGATCGCGTGAGCCATCGCGGTTATCCAGGGGGATTGCAGGTAACAGACGCTTAACGCCTTCGCCGTAGTCGTGATTGGTCGCCATGCAGGTGGCACAGAACAATCCTAATGTGGCGAACAACAGTAATTTGATTGAATACATCGTTAACGCTCTTGAGTTATCGGTTAAAACACCACGGTGGTGCTGGTAACGCCAATAAACCAGGGATCAAGAGCGGGGCGGTGTTAGTTATGTACTACCCATGGCCTGGTTTTCCAGGTATGGAAGATCTTATCGGTATGAAGTCATAACGCCAGTAGACAGCATGGCGTACCCAAGGCACTCTTGGGCACGCCATGGATTTCGGTAGCCCGACATGATCAAACGCCTGCTTCTCGCCCTCGCCAGTGCCTCCGTGTTGTTGATCAACACCGGCCACGCCGAAGAAAGTCCCGACACCGATCTGGTGCTCCTCACCGAAAACTTCCCGCCGTACAACATGGCGAAGAACGGCAAGAATTTCGCCCAGGACGAAAACATCAACGGTATCGCCACGGATATCGTGCGCGAGATGTTCAAGCGTGCCGGCATCAGTTACAGCCTGACCCTGCGCTTCCCCTGGGAGCGGGTCTACAAGCTGGCACTGGAGAATCCCGGTTACGGTGCGTTCGTCATGGCGCGGCTTCCGGATCGCGAAAAACTCTTCAAGTGGGTCGGCCCGATAGGCCCGGACGACTGGGTCATGCTGGCCAAGGCCGACAGCAAGATCACCCTCGAAACCCTCAACGACGCGCGCAAATACAAGATCGGCGCCTACAAGGGCGATGCGATTGCCGAGACCCTGACCAAGCAGGGGTTGAAGCCGGCAGTGGTGCTGCGTGATCAGGACAACGCCAGAAAACTGGTCAGCGGCCAGATCGACCTGTGGGCCACCGGCGACCCGGCCGGGCGCTATCTGGCGCGGCAGGATGGCGTGACCGGGCTGAAAACCGTACTGCGCTTCAACAGCGCCGAGTTGTATCTGGCACTGAACAAGGACGTACCGGACGAAGCCGTTGCCAAGCTTCAAACCGCGCTCGATCAGATGCGCAAGGAAGGCGTGGTCGACGAAATCATGGGGCGCTATCTGTAGCGGTCGACGAGCCCGGCGACGATTGCGCAACAACGTCGGCGCCGCTCGTGATGGTTTCCGTCGACGGGTTTGCCGCCATGACAGGCATCGGGGTTACTGTCTCGACGGTTTCTGGTGGGTATTCACTCATGACAAGACGGGTGTCATCGGTGTAACCAAGCGGGACGGTGACTTCAGTGCCATCCTCCCGTACCAGCTCGTAGTGGCTTTCCATCTGATACACCGCGACCGATTTGAGTTTTGCCGCCATGGCGATGACGACCCGAGAGCCTGATTCGCTCCACTCGCTGGAGGACGTTTCGGTGTGAGTGAAATCCCGCGGCAGGCACGCCGAGAACTTTGTTGCCCGGATATCACTGGGCATCGCAGCCGGCCAGGCCTTGGTGAATTCCACGGCGGTATGGCGATTGAATAGCCGCATGGCCGCTGCATTTTGCGCCCTTGGCGCTTTCCATTTGATCGACTGAGCCTGCTCCGTGGTATTTCGGCCGTACCCGACCAGCACATATTGGTCGGTTCTTTTCAGATCGTAGTAACGCGAGTGGAGAAATCCATCATTGGGTTGAGCGTGATCGCTGACTGCAAACCACGGCAGGCGGGCAGTCTGCGTGACCTTCGCCACTGCGCTTTCGGGATTGATGTGTGCAGTCAGTACCGGAGCTTCTGCAGGTGCGCTGACTTGAACCGGAATCGGTATCCGTAGTGCATACGCGAAAGGGCCGGTTGTCGGTTTGTTGTGGCTCGGGGCGCCAATAAAGGTACCGGGCGCAAAGCAGATTTCGCCCGCCGCGGCGGTCGGGGGATCAATGCTCCAGGCGCTGAAGTTCAGCTTTGCACCGCTGCCTTTGTCATCCCAGAGCAGATCGCCGAGGTCGGCAGCAACGACCAGATCGGCCCTGACGCAACGGATGGCGTTGAGTGAGGGTTTGCCGTGATCGCTGGAGCAGGTCATACCCAGTGCGACATAGCCTTGCGGCGCAATCGGACGCCAGATCGAAGTGCGCATAGCAGCTCCCGATCCGGATTCTTTCCAGACAAGTTCGAAGTCGGTGGGTCGGCTGAGTGCTTTGCCCCTGGTGTTACCGTGGTCTTGTAACGTTGCCTCGCAGACCACTGCGGCGACAATTTCGCCGTTGATGGAGGTGTTGTTGGGGACGAGGATGTCTCCCAGCGGAAAGTATCCCGGCAGAAGATCGGGAGCCGGCGCAGGGCGCCAGAAGGTGGCGGGCCTGGCCCGTGTGCCGTTGCTGTTCCAGATACGGTTGAATTCGCTGGTGAAGTTGATCAGCAGGTTGTCGAGCCTGATCGGCTCCATTGGCCTGTCTCGCAATGAAGCACTGTCGTTGGTAGTCATAGTCAATCCTGATAATTGAATGGCAACTCGAAAGAGTTGCGACCTGTGGCAGGTCTGACTATCCGGAAAGAGGGCAGGCGCCAGGCGGTAACTATTTATGGGCGTGTGTCGGTTTGTTACCGATAAATCCCGTCTTTGCCATGCGCGGCCGTGGCGCGATTGCTGCGCACACTGATCATCTGCTTGATGTCGATCCACTCAATACCTTGGGCTTTCAACTTCGGCAGTTCCCGCTCCAGCACTGCCAGCGTCTGTGGATAAGGGTGCCCGATCATCACGGCCGAACCCTGTTTGTGCGCCAGACTGATCGCTGTCTGCAATTGAGTCAGGATCGCCGCTTCTGTGCGCTCGTCATCGAGAAACACATCCCGCGAAACACTCGCCAGATCGATCTTCTGCGCCTGCTGCGCAGCCACGGTCCGGGCGCTGGTGCGGCTGTCGACGAAGAACTTGTGGCGGCGCTGCAACTCCCCCATCAACCACGCCATGGCCACCGGCTGTGCGGTCATGCGACTGCCCATGTGGTTGTTGATGCCGGCGGTGTAGGGGACCATTTTGAACGCGGCATTCAGGCGTTTTTCGAGTTCTTCGATGGGCAGCTCGGGATGCCAGGCGAACGGGCCGGTGGCCGGGTCCATCGGCATGTGCAGGATCACGACCTTGCCGGCGCGATGGGCTTCGCGGGCGAATTCGGTGGCGTGCGGGGTGTCGGGCATGATCGCGGTGGTGACCGGCCCGGGCAGGGCCAGCACCCGGCGATCCCGGGGCAGGTTCTGCCCCAGGTCGTCGATGATCAGTGTCAGGTAGGCTTTTTGAGGTGTGGGTCTGGCAGGTTCTGCGTGAGCAGCACCCGCCAGACAGCACAGCAGGACGAAGAGGAAACGCAAAGACATCCTCAACGGCCGGACGTGATGCTCAGGCCTTTGAGCAGGCTCAGGGCCTGGGCCAACTGGTAATCGTCATCCTGCGGCATCGCCTTGGCCTTGCCGCCGGAGCCGGTCGGTTTGTCCGCGCCGCCATTGCCG
Organism: Pseudomonas sp. IT-P2; assembly: GCF_949767575.1. NCBI lineage: Bacteria > Pseudomonadati > Pseudomonadota > Gammaproteobacteria > Pseudomonadales > Pseudomonadaceae > Pseudomonas > Pseudomonas sp. IT-P2. The sequence goes on from NZ_CATKQA010000006.1 coordinate 25,586, forward strand.
TTGCCCAGGTGACCTTGCAGATCGGCTTCCTTGAAGTAGTCGCTGTCCGCCTCGTTGGTGATCTTGGCGCGGCGCACTTCGATGTCCGGGACGATGCCCTGGGCCTGGATCGAACGGCCGTTCGGTGTGAAGTACAGCGCCGTGGTGATCTTCAGCGCGCGGTCGTTGTTCAGCGGCAGCACGGTCTGCACCGAGCCCTTGCCGAAACTGGTGGTGCCCATGACCACGGCGCGTTTCTGGTCCTGCAGGGCGCCGGCGACGATTTCCGAGGCCGAAGCGCTGCCACCGTTGATCAGCACGACCATCGGCACCGCTTCGCTTTCGTCCTTGCCGGTGGCGGAGAAGCGCAGTTCGGAATTGGCGATTCGGCCCTTGGTGTAGACGATCAGGCCTTTGGTGATGAAGTGATCGACCACTTCCACCGCTGCCTGCAGCACACCACCCGGGTTGTTGCGCAGGTCGAGGATGATGCCGTTGAGCTTCTTGCCGTTGTCCTTGCGCAGCTTGGCCAGGGCCTTGGAAACCTCTTCGCCGGTCTTGACCTGGAATTGGGTGATGCGGATCAGGCCATAGCCGGATTCGAGCAGCTGTGCCTTGACGCTCTTCACCTGAATCACCGCGCGGGCCAGGGTCACGTCGAACGGCGTGCCGCCGTCGCGCACCAGGGTCAGGGTGATCTTCTGGCCGATCTTGCCACGCATCTTGTCCACGGCTTCGGTCATGGTCTGGCCGCGGGTCGGTGCGCCGTTGATCTTGACGATGAAGTCGCCGGCCTGGATGCCGGCCTTCGACGCCGGAGTGTCGTCGATTGGCGACACGACCTTGATGAAGCCGTCTTCGGCGCCGACCTCGATGCCCAGACCACCGAACTCACCGCTGGTGCTTTCCTGCAACTCGGCGAAGTCTTCAGGGCCCAGGTAGGCGGAGTGCGGATCAAGGTTGCTGAGCATGCCCTTGATCGCGTTTTCCAGCAGGGTCTTGTCGTCCACCGGTTCGACATAGGCGGCCTTGATCCGGTCCATGACCTCGGCAAAGGTGCGCAGCTCTTCCAGCGGCAACGGCGCCTTGGAAGTCGCGGCAGTACCTGCCGGAGCGACGGCCGGAGCCGGTTGAGCGGCAAACGCCAGAGGCGCGCCGATCACCAGGGCGATCGTCAGGGCCAGCGAGGTAAGGCGGGACAAATGCAGCATGTCGAACGAACTCCTGAATTAGATGGCGTGCTTATCCTTGCGCACGGCACCATTGCGCCGGATCACTCGGGTGACCCTGCTGACGAATTGCGAAATACAGCGCTGGTGTGTCCTGGCCGCCACTGTTACCCACAGTGGAGATGGACTCGCCGGCTTTTACCACGTCACCTGCCGACTTCAGTAGCGTCTGGTTGTGACCGTAAAGACTCAGAAAACCGTTGCCGTGATCGAGGATCACCAGCAGCCCGGCACCGCGCAGCCAGTCGGCGAACACCACGCGCCCGCCGTGTACGGCATGCACCTGGCTGCCGGCGGAGGCGCTGATCATCACGCCGTCCCACTTGGTGCGGGCATCGTCGCCACGGGTTTCGCCGAAGCGTGCCAGCAGTCGACCATCAACCGGCCATGGAAGTTTTCCCCGACTTGATGCAAAAGGGCCACCGAAGGTCTCGCCGCCGCTGGATACCAGGGCGCCGGGTGTCGATCTGACCGGCTTGCGTGGGGCGTCGGAGTTTTCCGCCTCGGCCTCACGCAAGCGCTTTTTTTCGGCTTCCTGCTGGGCGATGAGCGCTTTCTGTCGCGCTTCTTCTGCCTCACGAGCCTGGCGGGCCAGGGTTTCTTCAATGGTTTTAAGGACTTTAGACAGGTCTGCCTGATCCTGCTCGCGGGCGGCCAGTTTCTGGTCTCGGGCTTTCACGTCGTCATTGAGCTTGGCAAGGGCCTGCTGGCGCTCCTTGCGGACCTTGTCGAGCGCTTCGCGCCGAGTGTCGAGATCGCTTTGCTGCGCCAGCAACTGCGCCTGCTGCACGCCGATGTCCTTTTCGACATTGGCCAGTTGGCGCAAGGTTTCGTTGAAGCTCTTCAGCTGTTCCAGGCGAGCCTGGCTCAGGTAGTCGTAATAGGTGAGGGTGCGGGCGAATTTCTCGGGATTCTGCTGGTTGAGCAGCAGCTTGAGGTATTCCTGGCGACCGTTCTGGTAGGCGGCGCGGGCCTGGATGGCGATCAGTCGCTGCTGTTCAGTGCGCGCGCTCTGGAGTTTTTTTTTCTCCGCATCGAGCCGCTGCAGCTCGGACTCGCTCTTCTTGAGCTCTTTCTGCAAGGCTTCGACCTGCTTCTCGAGCTTGCCCATCTCGGTTTCGGTGCCCTTGAGCTCCTTTTGTACCCCGGATTTTTCCTCCTGGAGCTTGCCCAGCAGTTTTTTCAGCTCGGCAATGTCCTGGCGCGTGGCGTCCAGTTGCTGTTGGGTTTGCGCGCGCTCATCCGCGAAGGCCGGTTGGAGCAGGCATGTCAGAGCGAGGGCGATCAGGACGCGAAGCATAGAGGCGGGCGGCACCAGGGTAAGGGACGGCCTAGTATGCCCGCCCGACGCGGCAAAAAAAACGCCTCAAAGCCAACTGCTTTGAGGCGTTCGTCATAAAAAGCCGTTTCAGGCTGATTACAGGGCGTTTTTGATATCAGACCAGAATCGAAGTGCCAGTCATTTCCGCCGGTTTTTCCAGGCCCAACAGTTTCAGCATGGTTGGCGCCACGTCCGCCAGCACGCCGCCTTCGCGGACTTTCAGGTCACGCTTGCCGACATAGATGAACGGCACCGGTTCGGTGGTGTGCGCGGTATGCGCTTGCCCGGTGGATTCGTCGGCCATCTGCTCGACGTTGCCGTGGTCGGCGGTGATCAGCGCTTCGCCGCCGACTTTTTCCAGGGCTTCGACGATGCGGCCGACGCAGGTGTCCAGGCATTCCACGGCTTTCACTGCGGCTTCGAACACGCCGCTATGGCCGACCATGTCGCCGTTGGCGTAGTTGACCACGATCACGTCGTAGCGCTGGTTCTCGATGGCCTCGACGATGCGATCAGTGACTTCCGGAGCGCTCATTTCCGGCTGCAAGTCATACGTGGCGACTTTTGGCGACGGGATCAGGATGCGCTCTTCGCCCGGGAACGGTTCTTCGCGGCCGCCGGAGAAGAAGAAGGTCACGTGGGCGTACTTCTCGGTTTCGGCGATGCGCAGTTGGGTCTTGCCGTTTTTCGCCAGATAGTCGCCGAGCACGTTTTCCAGGCTGCCCGGGGCAAAGGCTGCGGGGGCCGGGATGCTGGCGGCGTACTGGGTCAGTCCCACGTACTGCACTTTTGGCTGGCGTGCGCGCTCGAATTCCTGGAAACCGTCTTCGACAAACACGCGGCTCAGCTCGCGGGCGCGGTCGGCGCGGAAGTTCATGAACACCACGGCATCGCCGTCTTCGACTTTCACCGGCTCACCGATGCTGGTGGCCTTGACGAATTCGTCGCTCTCGCCACGGGCGTAAGCGGCTTCCAGCCCTTCCTGGGCGGTGGCGGCGTTGAATTCGCCCTTGCCGTCAACGATCAGATTGTAGGCCTGGGCCACGCGATCCCAACGGTTGTCGCGATCCATGGCGTAGTAGCGACCAATCAGGCTGGCGATGCGGCCCTTGCCGAGGGCCTGGAAGGTCGCATCGAGCAGTTCGATCGACGAGGCGGCGCTTTTCGGCGGCGTGTCACGGCCGTCGAGGAAGGCGTGCAGGTAGATCTTTTCGGCGCCGCGCTTGAAGGCCAGTTCGGCCATGGCGATCAGGTGATCCTGGTGGCTGTGAACGCCGCCATCCGACAGCAGGCCCATGAAGTGCACGGCCTTGCCGGCGGCCACGGCCTTGTCCACGGCGGCGCAGATGGTCGGGTTCTCGAAGAACTCGCCGTCGCGGATCGCTTTGGTCACACGGGTGAAGTCCTGATACACCACGCGGCCGGCGCCGAGGTTCATGTGGCCGACTTCAGAGTTGCCCATCTGGCCGTCCGGCAGACCGACGTCCATGCCGCTGCCCGAGATCAAGCCATTCGGCACGGTGGCCCACAGGCGATCCAGCACAGGCTTTTTGGCCGCATAGACGGCGTTGGATTCGGGGCTGTCGCTGTGACCGAAGCCGTCGAGAATCATCAGGACCAAAGGTTTAGGCGTGGTAGTCATGGAATCCACTCGTGGCTAATAAGAAGAGGGCGATGGAAAAGGGAGTTGGAGTTTAAAGCGAAGTTCCGGCGGCGTCACCGCCGGACGGGGTTTGGCCGACCATAGTGGCTGTGTATACTGGCCGACATTTTAACGCCCTGGAACCTCCTTCGATGGTTGCTCACCTGATTGAATTTGCCACTAACCACTACATTCTTGTCGGTATCTTCGTCGTACTGCTGGCTTTGCTGCTGGCGCATACGGTGCAGGGCGGCGGTAAAAGCCTGAGCACGGGCGAGCTGACCGCACTGGTCAACAAGGAAGCCGGCGTGGTGGTGGACATCCGTCCGAGCAAGGACTACGCCGCCGGTCACATCGTTGGCGCGGTGAACATTCCCCAGGACAAACTGGCCGCCCGCATCGGCGAGCTGGAAAAACACAAGGCCAAGACCATCATTCTGGTCGACGCGCTGGGCCAGACCGCCGGCACCCACGCCCGCGAGCTGATGAAGGCCGGCTTTACCGCTGCCAAGCTGTCCGGCGGGATTTCCAGCTGGAAAGGCGACAACCTGCCGTTGGTGAAGTGACATGAGCAACGTCATCGTCTACTCCAGCGATTACTGCCCTTACTGCTCGCGCGCCAAGTACCTGCTCGCGAACAAAGGCGTGGCCTTCGAAGAGATCAAGGTCGATGGCAAGCCGCAGGTGCGCGCCGCCATGGCCCAGAAGGCCGGACGCACGTCCGTGCCGCAAATCTGGATCGGCGATACCCACGTCGGCGGATGTGATGATTTGTATGCCCTGGAGCGCGCCGGCAAGCTCGACGCGCTGCTCAAGGCCTGACCTGCTGCACACGTAAAGAACCCTAAAAGACCCAAGATCAGAAAGGATCTGAGATGACTGACCAACAGAACACTGCAGCCAGCGAAGAAGAAACTGCACCGCAATTCTCCTTGCAGCGCATCTACGTACGCGACCTGTCCTTCGAAGCCCCGAAAAGCCCGGCGATCTTCCGCCAGCAGTGGGATCCGGCGGTCTCTCTGGATCTGAACACCCGCCAGAAAGCCCTGGAAGGTGATTTCTACGAAGTCGTGCTGACCCTGTCCGTCACCGTGAAAAACGGTGAAGAAGTGGCCTTCATCGCTGAAGTGCAACAGGCCGGTATCTTCCTGATCAAGAACCTGGACGCGGCTTCCATGAGCCACACCCTGGGTGCGTTCTGCCCGAACATCCTGTTCCCGTACGCGCGCGAAACCCTGGACAGCCTGGTGACCCGCGGTTCGTTCCCGGCCCTGATGCTGGCCCCGGTGAACTTCGACGCCCTGTACGCGCAAGAGCTGCAGCGCATGCAGGAATCCGGCGAAACTCCGACTGTTCAGTAAGCGGTCGATGCAACACCGAAAAAAGCGCCGTTACAGGCGCTTTTTTCTTGGCTGATCGTTCCCACGTCGAGGCGTCGAACCGTCCGCGCGGGAATGCCTCAAGGGACGCTCCGCGTCCAGTGACGCGGAGCGTCACGGGCTGCATTCCCACGCAGAGCGTGGGAACGATCAATCCAAGGGTGTTATTTGAAGTCGTTCTGCCGCCACGCTTCATAAACGGCCACTGCCACGGTATTGGACAGGTTCAGGCTTCGGCAGCCTTCGCGCATCGGCAGGCGCAAGCGCTGTTCGCCGGGCAGGGCGTCGAGCACTTCCGGCGGCAGGCCACGGCTTTCCGGGCCGAAGATGAACGCATCGCCGGGGACGAACGCGGCATCGTGAAACGGCCGCGAACCCTTGGTGGTGAAGGCGAACAGCCGTGGATGACCGAGGCTTTCGAGGCAACTGGCGAGGTCGGCATGGCGCTGCAAGGTGGCATACTCGTGGTAGTCGAGACCGGCGCGGCGCAAGCGCTTGTCGTCCATCTCGAAACCCAGCGGTTCGATCAAATGCAGGTGGCAGCCGCTGTTGGCGCACAGCCTGATAACGTTGCCGGTGTTCGGCGGAATTTCCGGTTGAAAAAGGATGACGTGAAACATGCACGGCTCCGAAGGTAAAGATGACGCGCATTCTACGCCGCAAGCGGATCCGCGTTCGAAACTATTCCCGCGGGTGATGGCCTCACTGGCGATCGTCGGTGTGATGGTCGGGATGATGATCGGCCGTTTGACCACGCCTGACCCGACCGTTTTGCAGCAGGTCGAGGTGATCGATGGCGGTCTGGCGGTGTGGTTCAACAACGAGCCGAAGCTGCACGGCGAGATCGTCGATGGCAGCCTCGCGTTGCTGTTCGAGGCCGAAGGCCAGGCGCAGAAAGGCCGGCTCAAGTTCAACGGCAAGGACGTGAACTGGCGGACGCGCTTGAGTGACGGTGGATTGTTGCTGACGCTGGTGGCGGCGCGGCCGCTGCAGGGCGACTGGGCCGGCCAGGCGGTCGATGACCGCTGGCGGCTGGAGATCCATCTCCGGGAGCAATAAAAGAGGGAATCCCCGGCCTGCCTGTACCAAGGTTCCCGAAACGGGCGGGCTCATCGCATCGCGTTCTGAGCCGGTGTAAAGAAGGAACCCCTGACCTGCCTGTATCAAGGGCCCCAAAAGGGTGGACTCGATGAGTCCGGTGTAAAGAGGGGAATCCCCGGCCTGCCTGTACCAAGGCCCCCGAAAGGGTGGGTGAATCGAATCACCTGATGGAGTTATTGCAGGGGGCGTGCCAGTTTTTCTCGTTTTGAAACAAAAAAGCCCCACACAATGACGAAGGCCCCGTAGTACGGGGCCTTCGTCTTTTTACAGGTTGGGATTTTCAGCGGTTTACAGTGCAAGCCCGGACCGGTGACCGTGCCCGATTAAGGGTCACGGTGCCTTGCGGCGGTGCAGGTTGGCGCTGAATCTCAGCCTTCATCGCCCTCGTCATCATCCCCGCCATCGACCTTCATGCCGAGTTCCTTGATCTTGCGGGTCAGGGTGTTCCGGCCCCAGCCCAGCAGCACCGCAGCGTCGCGACGACGCCCGGCGGTGTGCTTCAGAGCCGTTTCGATCATGATTCGCTCGAACGCCGGCACCGCGCTGTCGAGCAGGCTCGACTGCCCGCGTGCCAGGGCCTGATCGGCCCATTGGCGCAGCGCCTGTTCCCAGTTGGTCACTGGCGCCGAGTCCTGCGGCAGGCTCAGCAGTTCCGGCGGCAGGTCGCTGATATGCACCTCGCGCCCGGACGCCATCACGGTGATCCAGCGGCAGGTGTTTTCCAGCTGGCGCACGTTGCCTGGCCACGGCAGGTTCTTCAGGTATTCCTCGGTCTCGCTTTTCAGCAGCTTCGGCTCCACCGCCAGCTCTTGCGCGGCGCGGCTGAGGAAATGCTTGGCCAGGGTCGGGATGTCTTCGCGACGGTCCGACAGGCGCGGGATGTGGATGCGGATCACGTTGAGGCGGTGGAACAAGTCCTCACGGAATTTCCCGGCGTGAACCAGGGTTTCCAGATTCTGGTGGGTCGCCGCGATGATCCGTACATCGACCTTGACCGGCACATGTCCGCCGACGCGATAGAACTCGCCATCGGCCAGTACCCGCAGCAGGCGAGTCTGGGTGTCCGCCGGCATGTCGCCGATTTCATCGAGGAACAGCGTGCCGCCGTCGGCCTGTTCGAAACGGCCGCGACGCAGGTTGGCCGCACCGGTGAACGCGCCTTTTTCGTGGCCGAACAGTTCGGATTCCATCAGGTCTTTCGGGATCGCCGCCATGTTCAGCGCGATGAACGGCGAGGCCGCACGCGGGCTGTGGCGGTGCAGGGCGTGGGCCACCAGTTCTTTACCGGTGCCGGATTCGCCGTTGATCAGCACGGTGATGTTGGAGTGGCTCAAGCGCCCGATGGCGCGAAACACTTCCTGCATCGCCGGCGCTTCGCCGATGATTTCCGGGGTGCGGGTCAGGGTCGGGGCGACTTCCAGGCCTTGCTGCTCCTGGGCGTGCTGATTGGCACGTTTGACCAGTGACACGGCTTCGTCGACATCGAACGGCTTGGGCAGGTATTCGAACGCGCCACCCTGATAGGAGGCGACAGCGCTGTCCAGATCGGAATGAGCGGTCATGATGATCACCGGCAGCCGCGGGTGCTGCTCGCGGATCCGTGCCAGCAGGTCCAGGCCACTGGCGCCGGGCATGCGGATGTCGGAGATGATCACGTCCGGCTGCTGGCGCGCGAGGCGGCTCATCACGCCATCGGCGCTGTCGAAGCTCTGGGTGGTCATGCCTTCCTGTTGCAGGGCTTTTTCCAGAACCCAACGGATAGAACGGTCGTCATCGACGATCCACACGGTTTCACTACGGCTCATGTCGATGTGGCTCCTTGTTCCAGTGGCAGAAAGATCGAGAACGTGGTGTGGCCTGGATGGCTGTCACACTCGATCAGGCCCTGGTGCTGGCTGATGATGTTCTGGGTGATGGCCAGGCCGAGCCCGGTACCGTCCGGACGGCCGCTGACCATGGGAAAGAAGATGGTTTCCTGCAGTTCCGCCGGAATGCCCGGACCGTTGTCGATGATCTCGATCTTGGTCACCAGGCGATGACGGACGTGGCCGATGGTGAACTGGCGCATGGCTCGGGTGCGCAGGCTGATGCGGCCCAGGCGCAGCTCGTTCTGGCTGCTGATGGCCTGCATCGCGTTGCGCACGATGTTCAGCACCGCCTGAATCATTTGTTCACGATCGATCAGGACATCGGGGATGCTCGGGTCGTAATCGCGCACCAGTGTGATGCAGCCCTGGCTTTCGGCCTCGACCAGTTGGCAGACCCGCTCCAGCACTTCGTGGACGTTGCACAGGGCCAGCGACGGCAGTTTGTTCGAACCGAGCATGCGGTCGACCAGATTGCGCAGGCGGTCGGCCTCTTCGATGATGACGTTGGTGTAATCGCGCAGGCTGTCTTCCGGCAGTTCCCGGGCCAGCAGTTGCGCGGCGCCACGAATGCCGCCGAGCGGGTTCTTGATCTCGTGGGCCAGGCCGCGCACCAGCATCTTGCTGGTTTCCTGTTTCGACAGTTGCGCCTCTTCCTTGGTGATGCGCAACAGGCGATCACGGGGATGCACTTCCAGCAAAAGCAGGGTCGCGCCGTTGCTGAGGATTGGCGTCACCGCGTAATCCACGGTCAGGGTCTGGCCGGTGAGGGCGGTGAGCATCGCTTCGCGCTTGGTGAACGGGTGCGCCTGCTCCACCGCCTGGCGCAACGAATTGAGCGCCTCGGTGGACTCGGTGAACAGCTCGCTGATGAACTGCCCATGGCTGCGCTGACCGCTGATGGCCAGCAGCATCTCCGCCGCCGGGTTCATGTACTCGAGGCGCAATTCGCTGTCGAGCAGGATGGTGGCGGTGGTCAGGTTGTCGAGTAGCAAGCGATGCAGTGCGTCACTGATGGTCATGAGGACCTCTTTTGGAGCATGGCGCGCGCAGGGATACAGCGCTGATGCGAGGAAAATGCAAAAACCAAACCAAGGCTCCGAAAAGAAGCGTTCAACCCCTGAAACGGGCGTTTGACGCTCGTTTGCGTGGCAGTCAAACCGCTCTGGCGGGTACTTTCGAACCAAAATGGGTTGGAATGTGAGTACGGTGCAGCGTATTGCACCAATATAGTGCGCAAAGCTGAACGACGTCAGAAGAAACGCAGGAAAGGATTTTTCGGTTCGGCGGGTTTGTCTTTCAGCGGGCATTCCGGGCGCACGCCATAGTCGGCGCTGACGCACGGTTTGACCTGACGTTTCTGCGCCAGGGAAATACGCTGCATGTGGAACGGCTGGTTGGCGGTTTTCTCCACGGTTCGGCCCTGAGCGTCGAGGATCTTCACCGACAGGTTGTGGCTGCCTCGATCGATGTTGCTCAGCGGGAACACCGGGCTCAGGCCGGGTTCGCCGACGGCCTGGCCATCCAGTAGCAGGCGATACAAATGACCTTTTTGCAGGCCCGGCTCGCTGGTGACGCTGACGATCAGCTCTCCGGCGCTGCTGCGAATGGTCGCGTCCGGCTCGGGGATCAGCACCCGCAACATGTCGTAGTGGAACAGCGGCGGCTCTGCTGATTTGTTCGAAGGCGTGACCGGTGCAGCTGTCGGGTTCGAGGCCATGCGATTGCTGGTGGCCAGCGGTACACGCTTGGCGTTGCCCCGTGGTTGATCGGTGTAGACCCGATTGCCCTGTGCGTCGATGTAAGTGAACACCTCGGCCGATGCGCCAGACGCGATCAGCGACAGGCACAAGGCAATCAATCCCCGTGTCATGGCTTGTGCACCCGCTGCACGGTGAACACCAGCGCCGGACTCTGCTGAATGATCGCCTCGCCATTGATCACCTGCACCGCCAGCCGATGCTCGCCCCGGTCGACGTTCACCAGTTGCAGGATCGGTACATTGCTCGGCTGGCCATAAGGCGCATCATCCAGCAGCAGACGCAATTGATGCGGCGGTTGCAGGCGCGGCTTGATCAGCACGCTGATCGTGAAGGTGCCGTTGTTGGCGCGCAGGGCTTCCTCGGTGGGCAGACCGGTCAGCTCCAGCACTTCATAGGCATTGCGCGCAGGCTCACTACTGGAGGTGTCTGAAGAGGGCGCGCTCGGTGCCTGAGGCTGGACGCTGTTGAGCGGCGGCAACTCCACCGGCTGCGCCTGCACGCCGTCCGGCGCGTGATCGCTGTACACCGTGTTGCCGCTGGCATCGGTGTACTTGTAGATCTGCGCGGCAGCGGGCAGGGCGATCAGCAGCAAAATACAGAGAAGGGTGCGACCCATGAAATCGACCGGAAACGAAAACGATGGGTTGCAGCATAGGCCAGTCGCGGCGGTTGGCCCAACCCTGCACACATCCAGAGATTATTCGGTTGATCGTTCCCAGGCTCTGCGTGGGAATGCAGCCCGTGACACTCCGCGTCACCGGACGCGGAGCATCCCTTGAGGCGTTCCCACGCAGAGCGTGGGAACGATCAGAGGCGATAAATTGCGGGCACAAAAAAGGCCTCCCGAAGGAGGCCTCTTTTTGTCACGCCGCGTAGCGCGGCGCTACCGGATCAGCAGCTGTAGTACAGCTCATATTCCAGTGGGTGTACGAAGGTGCGGACCTTGATTTCTTCTTCGGATTTCAGCGCGATGTAAGCGTCGATGAAGTCGTCGGAGAACACGCCGCCCTTGGTCAGGAACGCACGGCCCTTGTCCAGCTCTTCCAGAGCTTCTTTCAGGCTGCCGCAAACTTGCGGGATTTCTTTCGCCTCTTCAGGCGGCAGGTCGTACAGGTTCTTGTCGGCAGCATCGCCTGGGTGGATCTTGTTCTGGATACCGTCCAGACCGGCCATCAGCAGTGCTGCGAACGCCAGGTACGGGTTGGCAGCCGGATCCGGGAAGCGGGCTTCGATACGACGGCCTTTCGGGCTGTTGACGTAAGGAATACGGATCGAGGCGGAACGGTTGCGAGCCGAGTAGGCCAGCATTACCGGAGCTTCAAAGCCTGGCACCAGACGCTTGTAGGAGTTGGTGGCCGGGTTGGTGAAGCCGTTCAGGGCCTTACCGTGCTTGATGATGCCGCCGATGAAGTACAGGGCGGTGTCGGACAGGCCGGCATAACCTTCACCCGCGAAGGTGTTCTTGCCATCTTTGGAGATGGACATGTGAACGTGCATGCCCGAACCGTTGTCGCCGTACAGAGGCTTCGGCATGAAGGTCGCGGTACGGCCGTAGGCGTCGGCAACGTTGTGTACAACGTACTTCAGGGTCTGGGTTTCGTCGGCTTTCTTCACCAGGGTGTTGAACTTGACGCCGATTTCGTTCTGGCCGGCAGTTGCCACTTCGTGGTGGTGAACTTCAACGGTCAGGCCCATTTCTTCCAGTGCGTTGCACATGGAGGTACGGATTTCGTGGTCGTGGTCGAACGGCGGAACCGGGAAGTAGCCACCTTTCACGCCTGGACGGTGGCCTTTGTTGCCGCCTTCCACGTCCTGGTCGGACATCCACGAGCCTTGCTCGGAGTAGATCTTGAACATCGAACCGGAGATGTCGGACTTGAACTTCACTTCGTCGAAGATGAAGAACTCTGGCTCTGGACCGGCGAATACGGTGTCACCGATACCGGTGGTCTTCAGGTATTCCTCGGCGCGGCGGGCGATGGCGCGCGGGTCGCGATCGTAACCTTGCATGGTCGAAGGTTCGATGATGTCGCAGACCAGAATCAGGGTCGGCTCTTCGGTGAACGGGTCCAGAACGGCGGTTTCGTCGTCCGGCAGCAGGATCATGTCGGAGGCTTCGATGCCTTTCCAGCCAGCGATGGAGGAACCGTCGAACATCTTGCCAACTTCGAAGAAGTCGTCTTCCAGCGCATCGCGAGCCGGCATGGTCACGTGGTGCTGAGTGCCTTTGGTGTCCGTGAAGCGCAGATCAATCCACTTGACGTCATGATCTTTGATGAGTTGAACCGACTTCGACATAGTGTCCTCCGGGTGAATTAGGGCGGGTAGTGGATGCCCTTAATAGTGGTGATGCCGGCGCGAATACTCTGCCAAGGCAACCTGCCTCACAAGGGAGCAAATTGCATGCCAGTGCCCCAGCATGGGTTTTTTGCCCCAAATTCACGCTTCTAAAGGTCGAAAGCGCCTTAAAGGCGGAAATCTCGCCCTTTAATGTAGCGCTCAAATCGAAAAATGACCCGTTTTGGTGCGTGCAAAACCTTCTGCACATTAACTGGTTAAACCTTGAGCAATTTCCGCTATAATCCGCGCCCCCCTTTTTCGGCTGGCCCAGCGCGCGCTGTTTTCATGAAACTAATCGTAAAAGTCTTCCCCGAGATCACTATCAAAAGCCGACCTGTCCGGACGAAATTCATCCGCCAGTTGGCCAAGAACATCCGCACCGTGCTCCGCGACCTGGACCCGGCCGTGGTGGTGAACGGTGTGTGGGACAACCTCGAGCTGGAAACCCGCGTCACTGACCCCAAGGCCCTGAAAGAGATGGGCGAGCGCCTGACCTGCATGCCGGGCATCGCGCACTTTCTGCAGATCGATGAGTACCCGCTGGGCGACTTCGACGACATCACCGAAAAGTGCAAGCAGCACTACGGCGATGCATTGGCCGGGAAGATCTTTTCGGTGCGCTGCAAGCGTGCGGGCAAGCATGCGTTCAGCTCGATGGACATCGAAAAATACGTCGGCAGCAAGCTGCGCCGTGAGTGCGGTGCCGCCGGAATCGACCTGAAGCAGCCGGAAATCGAAGTCCGCATCGAAGTTCGCGACAAACGGTTGTTCGTGATTCACAGCCAGCACAATGGCATCGGCGGCTACCCGCTCGGTGCGCTGGAGCAAACGCTGGTGCTGATGTCCGGCGGATTTGACTCGACCGTTGCCGCGTACCAGATCCTTCGTCGCGGCCTGATGACGCACTTCTGCTTCTTCAATCTGGGCGGTCGTGCCCACGAATTGGGCGTAATGGAAGTCGCGCATTTCATCTGGAAGAAGTACGGCAGCTCGCAACGCGTGCTATTTGTCAGTGTTCCGTTCGAAGAAGTCTTGGGCGAAATTCTCGGCAAGGTCGACGACAGTCATATGGGCGTCGTATTGAAGCGTATGATGTTGCGCGCAGCGTCGAGCATTGCCGAACGCCTGCACATCGATGCGCTGGTCACCGGTGAAGCGATTTCCCAGGTGTCGAGCCAGACGCTGCCGAATCTGTCGGTCATCGATTGCGTCACCGACAAACTGGTCCTGCGGCCGCTGATCGTCGCCCACAAGCAGGACATCATCGACACGGCCGACCAGATCGGTACCGGTGATTTCGCCCGGCACATGCCGGAATACTGCGGCGTCATCTCGGTCAACCCGAAGACCGCCGCCAAGCGTGGCCGGGTCGAGCACGAAGAGCAGGAATTCGACATGGCGGTGCTCGAGCGTGCGCTCGCAAACGCCAGACTGGTGCCGATCGATCGGGTGATCGACGAGTTGGGCCAGGACTTGCAGATCGAAGAAGTCAGCGAAGCGCTGGCCGGTCAGATCGTCATCGACATCCGTCATCCGGATGCTGCCGAGGATGACCCGCTGGAGCTCGTCGGCATAGAGGTACAGACGATGCCGTTCTACGCAGTGAACGCTCGTTTCAAGGAACTGGACCCTACTCGCCAGTACCTGCTGTATTGCGACAAAGGCGTGATGAGTCGCCTGCATGCCCACCATTTGCTCAGTGAGGGGCATGCCAATGTGCGCGTTTATCGACCGAGCTAAGTGCCCGGGGCTGTTTGCCTGTGGCCTGCGTCACCGGCCCCCCGACACCGCCGTCAAGCTGTAACGGCCATGCCGGACACTACTGTCAATCGCTGCCAAGACTTGTCAGCAAACCGAATCCTCTGATCGAGATACACAAGTGATCGAAAATCTACGCAACATCGCCATCATTGCCCACGTTGACCATGGTAAGACCACCCTGGTAGACAAACTCCTGCGTCAATCCGGCACCCTGGAGCGCAACGAGCTCAACGACGAGCGCGTGATGGACTCCAACGACCAGGAAAAAGAGCGCGGCATTACCATTCTGGCGAAAAACACCGCCATCAACTGGAACGGCTACCACATCAACATCGTGGACACCCCGGGCCACGCCGACTTCGGCGGCGAAGTCGAGCGCGTTATGTCCATGGTTGACTCCGTGCTGCTGCTGGTCGACGCCCAGGACGGCCCTATGCCGCAAACCCGTTTCGTGACCAAGAAGGCTTTCGAAGCCGGCCTGCGTCCAATCGTGGTCATCAACAAGGTTGACCGTCCGGGCGCGCGTCCTGACTGGGTTCTGGACCAGATCTTCGATCTGTTCGACAACCTGGGCGCCACCGAAGAACAACTGGACTTCCAGGTTGTTTACGCTTCGGCCCTGAACGGCATCGCCGGTCTGGACCACACCGCCATGGGCGAAGACATGACCGCGCTGTACCAGGCGGTAGTCGACCACGTTCCGCCTCCGGCTGTTGACCGTGACGGTCCGTTCCAGATGCAGATCTCCGCGCTGGACTACAACAGCTTCCTGGGTGTTATCGGTGTTGGCCGTATCGCTCGTGGTCGCGTCAAGCCGAACACCCCGGTTGTCGCTATCAGCGCCGACGGCAAGCGCCGCAACGGTCGTATCCTGAAGCTGATGGGTCACCACGGTCTGCACCGCGTTGACGTTGAAGAAGCTGCAGCCGGCGACATCGTCTGCATCAGCGGTTTCGACGAGCTGTTCATCTCCGACACTCTGTGCGACATCAACAACGTCGAGGCGATGAAGCCTCTGACCGTTGACGAGCCAACCGTTTCCATGACCTTCCAGGTAAACGACTCGCCATTCTGCGGTAAAGAAGGCAAGTTCGTGACCTCCCGTAACATCAAGGATCGTCTGGACAAAGAGCTGCTGTACAACGTTGCACTGCGCGTTGAAGAAGGCGACTCGGCTGACAAGTTCAAGGTTTCCGGCCGTGGTGAGCTGCACCTCTCGGTACTGATCGAAACCATGCGTCGCGAAGGCTTCGAGCTGGCCCTGGGCCGTCCTGAAGTGATCATCCGTGAAGTTGACGGCGTGAAGCAGGAACCGTTCGAAAACGTGACCATCGACATCCCTGAAGAATCCCAGGGCAAGGTCATGGAAGAGATGGGTCTGCGTAAAGGCGACCTGAGCAACATGGTGCCGGATGGCAAGGGCCGTGTTCGTCTGGAATACAACATCCCTGCTCGCGGTCTGATCGGTTTCCGTAACCAGTTCCTGACCCTGACCAACGGTGCTGGCATCCTGACCTCGATCTTCGACCGTTACGCTCCAGTGAAGTCGGGCCACATGTCCGGCCGTCAGAACGGCGTTCTGGTTTCGGTTGAAACCGGCAAGGCACTGACCTACTCCCTGGAAACCCTGCAGGCTCGTGGCAAGCTGTTCGTAGAACACGGCCAGGAGATCTACAACGGTCAGATCGTTGGTCAGAACTCCCGCGACAACGACCTGGGTGTGAACCCGACCAAAGGCAAGAAGCTCGACAACATGCGTGCTTCGGGTAAAGACGAAACCATCGCTCTGGTCCCACCTGTTCGCTTCACCCTGGAACAGGCTCTGGAATACATCCAGGAAGACGAGCTGTGCGAAGTCACTCCTAAGTCCATCCGTCTTCGCAAGAAGATCCTGGACGAAAGCGAGCGTACCCGCGCTGCCAAGAAAGCCAAGGCGTAAGATTTAGCCAAGGCTGAAAAAAACGCCCCCGGTCGAGAGATCGGGGGCGTTTTTGTTTGTCTGGCTTTCGAAAGTCTCGTTCCCACGTCGAGGCGTCGAACCGTCTGCGTGGGAATGCCTCAGCGGACGCTCCGCGTTAGGCTCTTGGGACGCGGAGCGTCCCGGGCTGCGTTCCCACGCAGAGCGTGGGAACGATCAATCAGGCGTCGGGATCAGAACCGCTCGATCGACCGCGAATTCTGCACCCGCTCCACTTCCTTCGGCTTGTACGCGCAGTAACCCGGGCGCGGGCCGATCTTAGGGTGGTTGCGGCAGGTGTCCGGGCGCTTGTCATAAATGGTGCACAGGCGGCTCTTACGATCCAGGTAGTAGCAATCGTTGTTGCTCATGCGCTGCAGGGTGAAAATCCCCGACTTCTGGTTGAAGCGCTCGACCAGCCCTTCCTTTTGCAGACGCTTGGCGATGTTCTTCGGCGGGTCGCCCAGTTCGAACTCGTCGACCACACCGATACGCACCAGATCCTTGATCTTGACCTCGACCGGCAGCGTGCAGCAGCTGGAAACGCACGAGCCGCACATCGGGGCCGAATATTTGGCCCAGGTATCGAGACGGTCGATCTCGGCTGCGGCGATCAGGTTGGGCTTCATCATCGGTGTTTACCAGGCGTGTGCATCAGGGCGCGCGATCATACCGGGACTGGTGGATTTTTGAACAACCTTTCGCCAGATTTTTTCTTCATGCGCGCACATCGTCCGACAATTCGGCACGGCCCCTGCATTCATTGAGGCATTCGCCAGAGTATTGCCGGTCGATCTCACACTCTCGGTAAAAACTGCCGAACCAGAGCCCTTACCGTCGGTCAGACCGTCTAGGCTCTGACAACTCCCCGCTCGCTCGAGGTCCTATCGATGACTCAAGAACCACTAGTTCGCGAAGCAGAGGTGGCCGCATTCCGCGACGCCGTCCTGACCAAACTCACCTATGCGGTGGGCAAAGACCCGGATCACGCCTTCGACCATGACTGGTTCGAAGCCATCGCCCTGGCGGCGCGCGATCACATGGTCGAGCACTGGATGGACCACACCCGGCAGATTTACCGCAAAGGCCAGAAGCGGGTGTATTACCTCTCGCTGGAATTTCTCATCGGCCGTTTGCTGTACGACAGCCTGAGCAACCTCGGTTTGCTGGACGTCGCCCGTGAAGCCTTGACCGAACTGGGCGTCGATCTCGAGCGCATCCGCATCCTGGAGCCGGATGCGGCGCTGGGCAACGGTGGCCTCGGACGGCTGGCGGCGTGCTTCATGGAAAGCATGTCGACCCTCGGTATCGCCGGCCACGGCTACGGCATTCGTTATGAGCACGGGTTGTTCCGTCAGGCCATCGTCGACGGCTGGCAGCAGGAACAGACCGAGCACTGGCTGGATTTCGGCAACCCCTGGGAGTTCGAGCGGCCAGAGGTGGTCTACCCGATCGGCTTTGGCGGCAGCGTCGAGACAGTCACCGACGCCAGCGGCAAGTCCCGGCAAGTCTGGCACCCGGCGGAAACCGTCCGGGCGATTGCCTATGACACACCGGTGGTCGGCTGGCGCGGGGCGAGCGTCAACACCTTGCGCCTGTGGCGGGCGAGGGCCATGGAAGACCTGCATCTGGAGCGCTTCAACGCCGGTGACCATCTCGGTGCCGTCGCCGAAGTGGCCCGGGCCGAAAGTATCTCCCGCGTGCTTTACCCGGCGGACAGCACCGAAGCCGGGCAGGAATTGCGCCTGCGTCAGGAATACTTCTTCGTCGCCGCCTCGCTTCAGGATCTGCTGCGCCGTCACCGCAACATGCATACCTCGGTGCTGACCCTGGGCGATCATGCGGCGATCCAGCTCAACGACACCCACCCTTCGATCGCCGTCGCCGAACTGATGCGCCAACTGGTCGACGTCTACGACGTGGCCTGGGACGCGGCGTGGCAAGTCACCGTCGACACGCTGTCGTACACCAACCACACGCTGCTGCCCGAAGCGCTGGAAACCTGGCCGGTGGGGCTGATGGAACGCATGCTGCCGCGGCATATGCAGATCATTTATCTGATCAACGCCCAGCACATCGATTCGCTGCGGGCCAAGGGCATCCACGATTTCGACGTGCTGCGCGCGGTGTCGCTGATCGAGGAAGACAACGGCCGCCGGGTGCGCATGGGCAACCTGGCGTTCCTCGGTTCTCACAGCGTCAACGGTGTGTCCGGGCTGCACACGCAGCTGATGCGCAAAACCGTGTTCGCTGAACTGCACAAGCTGTATCCGGAGCGGATCAACAACAAGACCAACGGCATCACCTTCCGCCGCTGGCTGTATCAGGCCAACCCGGAGCTGACGTCGATGTTGGTCGATGCCCTTGGCGCCGACGTGCTGGACAACCCTGAAGAGCGTCTGCTCGATCTTGAGCCGTTCGCCGAAAAACCAGCGTTCCGCAAAGCCTTCGCCGAACAGCGTCTGCACAGCAAAAAGGCCCTCGCTTACCTGATCCATGAACGGCTGGGGATCGCGGTCAACCCGGCGGCGATGTTCGACGTGCAGGTCAAACGGATCCATGAATACAAACGTCAGTTGCTCAATTTGATGCACACCGTCGCGCTGTATCAGGCGATCCGCGCCGAGCCGGAAATCGACTGGGTGCCGCGGGTGAAAATCTTCGCCGGCAAGGCTGCGGCGAGTTATCACCAGGCCAAGCTGATCATCAAACTGACCAACGACATCGCCCGGGTGGTGAACAACGACCCGACCGTGCGTGGCCTGCTCAAAGTGGTGTTCCTGCCCAACTACAACGTCAGCCTGGCGGAGAGCATCATTCCGGCGGCGGACCTGTCGGAGCAGATCTCCACCGCCGGTTTCGAAGCCTCGGGCACCAGCAACATGAAGTTCGGCCTGAACGGCGCGCTGACCATCGGCACCCTCGACGGCGCCAACGTGGAAATGTGCGAGAGCATCGGCGCGGAGCACATGTTTATCTTTGGCCTCAGTGCCCAGCAGGTCGAAGCGCGCAAGCAGAACCACGAGTTCAGCGCGGTGCCGGACATTGCCGCGTCCCATCGCCTCAACGATGTGTTGCAGGCGATTCGCAGCGGGGTGTTTTCGCCGGACGATACGTCGCGCTACACCGGGCTGATCGATTCGCTGGTGGATTACGACCGGTTCTTCGTCTGCGCCGATTTCGACTCCTACTGGGAGGCGCAGATGCGCGTCGATGCGCTCTGGCACGACGCCAATAACTGGTGGCGCTCGGCGGTGCTGAACACCTCGCGCATGGGCTGGTTCTCGTCCGACCGGACGATCCGCGAGTACGCCACGGATATCTGGAAGGCCCTGGAGTA
The DNA here is from genome assembly GCF_949767575.1 of Pseudomonas sp. IT-P2. NCBI lineage: Bacteria > Pseudomonadati > Pseudomonadota > Gammaproteobacteria > Pseudomonadales > Pseudomonadaceae > Pseudomonas > Pseudomonas sp. IT-P2. Next base: position 45,263 of record NZ_CATKQA010000006.1, read on the forward strand.
ACTTTTAGCGACAAATGTGCGCCCGGCCCCACGATTGTTGGGCCGGGCCGATATACTGAGCCTTGGTTCCGCCCCGCCACGGGGCTGCTCAGGGATATCGACCATGCAATGGATGTTCATGTTGATCGGGCTGCTGCTCGGCTGGCTGCTCGACGAGTCGTTCAGCGATGCGCTGTTGGGCGCGTTGCTGGGGCTCGCCATCGGCCAGGCGATGCGTATCGCGCGGCTCGGTTCACAAGCCGCCGAGCAACAGCGTCAGCTGGATCACGCGAAGATCGCGTTGCAGGGCGTCGAACAGCGACTGTTTCTGCTGGAGGGTGCTCCAGCGCATTCGCCAGCGCCACCGAGTGTCGCCCCGGCCAGCGCAACGGTCGTTGAGCCCGTCACGGTAGTTGAACAACCCTCTGCCGCTGAACCCGAGCTGGTCTGGGAACTGCCACCCGAACTCGAACCTGTTGCCGTCGCCGCCAGCGAATCCAGTCAGCCGCTGCCGGTCGATGTCTGGCGTCTGGACGCCGTTACGCCTGAACCTGAACCCCGACAACCCGCCGAACCTCGTGGCCCGAACCTCATCGAGCGCGGCATCAGCGCTGCGCGCAACTGGCTGTTCGGTGGCAACACCGTGCTGCGGGTCGGCGTGGTGCTGTTGTTCTTCGGTCTGGCCTTTCTGCTGCGCTACGCCACCGAAGGCATGGTGGTGCCGATCGAATTGCGTTACGCCGGGGTCGCGGCAGCAGCGCTGGGCTTGCTGGCGCTGGGTTGGTGGTTGCGCCATCGCAACAACAGTTACGCCTTGATGCTGCAGGGCACCGGGATCGCGGTGTTGTACCTGACGGTGTTTGCGGCGATGCGTTTGCACCCGCTGCTCGATCCGTCTGCTGCGCTGGGCTTGCTGGTGGCGGTGACGGTGTTTTCGGCCATTCTGGCCATCACCCAGGATTCCCTGGCCCTGGCCTGCGTCGCCGCACTGGGCGGTTTCGCCGCGCCGATCCTGACCTCCACCGGCGCCGGCAACCACGTCGCGCTGTTCAGTTATTTCGCGCTGCTCAACGCCGGCATTCTGGCCATCGCCTGGTTCAAGGCCTGGCGTCTGCTCAACCTGATCGGCTTTGTGGGCACCTTCGGCATCGGTTTCGCCTGGGGCCTGCGTTCGTACACGCCGGAGCTGCTGTGGAGTACCGAACCGTTCCTGATTCTGTTCTTCCTGATGTACCTCGCCATTGGCCTGCTGTTCGCCCGGCGCAAGTTGCTGGACATGCCGGATGCCCCGGCGGACGACGATCGCGAGGCGCTGCTGCACTGGTCGGCGCGCAAGGGCGATTACGTCGACGGGACGATGCTGTTCGGTCCGCCGCTGGTGGGTTTCGGCCTGCAATTCGCGCTGGTCCAGCATCTGGAATTCGCTGCCGCGTTCAGTGCGCTGGCGCTGGGCATGATCTACATGGCCCTGGCCAAAGTGCTGATGGGTGGCCGGGCGATGTTGCTGGGCGAGACTTGCCTGGCGCTCGGGGTGATTTTCGCCAGCCTGGCGATTCCGCTGGGGCTGGATGCGCGCTGGACGTCCGCTGCCTGGGCGGTGGAGGGCGCGGGGATTTTCTGGCTCGGTTTGCGTCAGCAACGGCCGTTGGCACGGGCCTTCGCATTGCTGCTGCAACTGGGCTCGGCGCTGGCGTTTCTCAGCCAGTTACGTGTCGGCGAAAGCAGCCTGCTCGACGGCGCGCCGCTGGGGGCATTGATGCTCGGCGCGGCGTTGTTGTTCAGCTTCTATCAATTGCGCAAGGCGTCGCCGGAGCAAACCTCGCTGTGGGAGCGTCAGGGCTTGCCAGTGCTGGCGTGCCTGGGGCTGACCTTCCTGTATCTGCTGGCGCCGCTGTTCTTCTTCATTCAGGGCACGGCGATCAGTTGGGCATTGGCCGGGCTGGCGACCTTGTTCGTCGGCTTGCGCCTGCAATCGCGCACGTTCCTGTTCACCGCGTTTGCCGTGCAACTGCTCGGCGGGGCGTTGTTCCTGTTGCGCCTGCAAGGGGCGGGCGAGGATTCGGCGGCCGTGTTCAGCGCCGGTTGGAGCGGTCTGCTCAGCGCCTCGTTGATCGGTCTGGCGCTGATCGCCGGCATGCTGCTGGCGGCGCGCGACGAGATGGTGCGCAGCGATGTGCGGCTGCTGCGCGGTTTGTCGGTGGTGCTGCTGGCGGGTCTGGTGCTGATCAATCTGGCGGTGTTGTTCGTGCTGCCATGGCAGACCGCGAGTGCGGTGTGGGCGGCCAGTGGTTTGCTGATCATCTGGCTCAGTCTGTACCTCAAGCAGCGCGTGAGTTTTGTGTTCGGTCTGCTGTTGCAACTGATCGGCGGCGCGGCGTTTCTGCTTGCCGGCCCCGAGTTGTTGGGGCCGCTGTCCAGCGAGGGGCTGCGACCGCTGGCCCATGGCGGATTCTGGACGCCACTGGTGCTGGGCCTGGCGGCGATGATCGGGGCGTGGCGCCTGCAATTGGGCAATCACGCTTCGGCGTTCGATGTGCTGAGCCTGCAGCGACTGTCCGACGTGTTGCTGGTGTGGGGCGCCGGTTGGTGGGCGCTGGCGTGGTTCAGCGAAGTGCTGCGGTTTGCGCCGGTGAATCTGGAAAAATCGCTATTGCTGCTGGTCGCCGCGTTGATGGTCGCGTTGTGGGCGGTGTTGGCCTTGCGCCTGAAATGGCCGTCGCTCGGTCTACTCTGCACCTTGCTGATTCCGGTGGCCGGGCTGGTGTTGTTGGTCTCGTGGCATTCGCGTTATCACCCGGCGGCGGATTTCGGCTGGCTGGCGTGGGCGGCGGTGTTCGTTGTGCATTTCATCAGCCTGCGACGTCTGGCACCGATGCTGCCGGCGCGGGCCTTGAGCACGGCCCATGTGCTCGGTTGCTGGCTGCTGATCGGCGTGCTGGCGCTGGAGTTGCGCTACGGCCTGCTGCTGTTGTCCGAGCAGTACAACGCCTGGCGCTGGCTGGGCTGGGCGATTCTGCCGAGCGTGTATCTGTTGCTGATGGCCGCACCGCGTCAGTGGCCATGGCCGGTGGCAGCGTTCCCTCGCCAATACCGCCTGTACGCGGCGGCGCCGTTGGCGGTGTTGATGCTGGTCTGGTTCTGGCTGGCTAATGGCGTGAGTGATGGCAACGCCGAGCCGCTGCCTTACGTTCCGCTGCTCAACCCACTGGAGCTGGGTCTGCTGTTTGCGTTGTTCGGTGTCTACGTCTGGTCGCGCAGCGCCGTGGCCGAGCTTTCGATTCGCCAGGATTACGCGGCATACGTTACGCAACTGATTGCCGGCGTTTCGCTGTTCGCGTTCTGCACTGCGCTGGTCACCCGCGCTGCGCACCATTGGGCGGGGATTCCGTTCGAGCTGGATCTGCTGCTCGACTCGATGCTGGTGCAGGCCGGTCTGTCCATCGTCTGGACGCTGATGGCGCTCGGGCTGATGATCGGCGGGCACCTGCGCCATCGCCGCGAAGTGTGGCTGATCGGCGCGGCGCTGATTGCGCTGGTGGTGGCCAAACTGATTTTTGTCGAATTGAGCAACCGTGGCGGACTGGCCCGGATCGTCTCGTTTATCGGCGTTGGTGTGTTGTTGCTGGTGGTGGGCTATTTTGCGCCGCTGCCGCCCAAACGCGTTGAAGCTGCACCGGTGTCGGACCAACCGGCCCCGGAAACCGAAGGAGTGTCGTCTTGAGTCGCAAGCTTAATCTCGGGTGGCTGTTGCTGGGCGTGGCCATGGCGGCCGGCGCCCAGGAAAAACCGGCGGACTTCGTCGCGCAGGTGCCGTTGTCGGTCAGTGGCGCAGGCCCGTGGTATCGACTCGAACTGCCGCTGAGCGTGCAGTTGCAGGCGCGCCAGACTGATCTCAGCGACCTGCGGGTGTTCAACGCCGCCGGAGAGCCTCAGGCCTATGCGCTGGCCCGGGAGTCAGCGCAGACCCGCGATGACGGCCAGTTGCATGAGGTGAAGTGGTTCCCGCTGTACAACTCGGCGGATGCCACCGAGCGCGCGCCGAGTGTGCGCGTGCAATCCACCACCACCGGCACGCTGGTGGAGGTGCAGCCGTCCAGCCAACTGGAAGCGGGCGAGGAAGTGCTGCGTGGCTGGCTGCTCGACGCGAGTGCGATCAAGGCGCCGTTGCAGCAACTGATCCTCGACTGGACCAGCGAGCGCGACGGTTTCCAGCGTTTCAGCATCGAGGCCAGCGACGACTTGCAGCACTGGCAAGCCTGGGGCGAGGGCCAGGTGGCGCGCCTGACCTTTGCCGACGAACGGGTCGAGCAGCATGAAGTGGCGCTGCCCGGGCAATCGGCGCGCTATCTGCGTCTGCTGTGGGATTCGCCGGCTTCGGCGCCGGTCCTGACGTCGGCGCAACTGAAAAGCAGCGACCCGCGCAACCTGCCGCTGCCATTGGTCTGGTCGCCGGCACTGGCCGGCAGCAGCGGCAAGGCCGGCGAATACACCTGGCAGTTGCCGATGGGGCTGAACATCGAGCGGGTGCAGGTCGAACTGAAGCAGGCCAACAGCCTGGCGCCAGTGACACTGTCGGGGCGTCGCGAAAGCAGTATGCCGTGGCAACCGTTGAGCAGCGGCTTGCTCTATCGCCTGACCCAGAATGGCCAGGACGTGGTGCAGAACGAATTGCAGCTCTACGGCCAGACCGTGCAGCAGTTGAAACTGACGGTCGACGAACGCGGCGGCGGTCTCGGCGAACAGGCACCGAGCGTGAAATACGCGGTGCGCGCCACTCAGGTCATTTTCCTCGCGCGCGGCGACGGACCGTACAGCCTGGCGCTGGGCAATCCGACCGTGAAAGCGGCGAACTTGCCGTTGACCACGCTGATCCCCGATTTCAAACCGGAAAAACTGGCCACGCTGGGCAAGGCCACGGTGCAGGGCGAAGCGTTGGCGACCCAGACTTCGACGGCCACCACCTCGGCCACGGCGGACACCAACTGGAAGAAGTTCGGCCTGTGGGCGGTGCTGCTGCTCAGCGTGCTGTTTCTGGCGGCGATGGCCTTCAGTCTGCTGCGCAAGCCGTCGGCCAAGTCCTGAATATGACGGGTGTGACCTCCACACCCGTCGGGTTTGCATCTACGCTGAATCCGGTGCCTGAACTCTCTCGGTTCGATCACGTCTGATAGCAGGAATTGCACCCGACGCACGTTACCGGCGTCATTGCTCGCTACGGTTTCAGACTCCCTGTAAACTGCGCGGGTTTTTAGCCCCCCATTCCACCGGAGCCGTCCATGTCCCGCGTTACCCTGAGTCGCTATTTGATTGAGCAGACCCGCAGCAACAACACTCCTGCCGATCTGCGTTTCCTGATCGAAGTGGTGGCGCGCGCCTGTAAAGAAATCAGCCACGCCGTGTCCAAAGGCGCCCTGGGCGGCGTTCTGGGCAGCATGGGCACGGAAAACGTGCAAGGCGAAGTGCAGAAGAAGCTCGACGTGCTGTCGAACGAAATCCTGCTCGAAGCCAACGAGTGGGGCGGTCACCTGGCCGGCATGGCGTCCGAAGAAATGGACAACGCCTACCAGATCCCGGGCAAATACCCGAAAGGCGCCTACCTGTTGGTATTCGACCCGCTGGACGGTTCGTCGAACATCGACATCAACGCCCCGGTCGGCACCATCTTCTCCGTGCTGCGCTGCCCGAACGAATACCTGAGCCAGAACGAAGCGCTGGATGAAAAGGCCTTCCTGCAGCCAGGCACTCAGCAGGTTGCCGCCGGTTACGCCATCTACGGCCCGCAAACCATGCTGGTGCTGACCCTGGGCCACGGTGTGAAAGGCTTCACCCTGGACCGCGAAATGGGCAGCTTCGTGCTGACCCACGAAGACATCACCATTCCTGAATCCACCCAGGAATTCGCCATCAACATGTCCAACCAGCGTCACTGGGAAGCTCCGGTACAGCGCTACGTTTCGGAGCTGCTGGCCGGTGAAGAAGGCCCGCTGAAAAAGAACTACAACATGCGTTGGGTCGCGGCGATGGTTGCCGACGTACACCGCATCCTGACCCGTGGCGGTCTGTTCATGTACCCGCGCGACAGCCGCGAGCCGTCCAAACCGGGCAAACTGCGCCTGATGTACGAAGCCAACCCGATGTCGTTCCTGGTGGAACAGGCGGGCGGCGCTTCCACCGACGGCCACCAGCGCATTCTCGACATCAAGCCTGAAGGCCTGCACCAGCGCGTAGCGGTGTTCCTCGGCTCGAAAGAAGAAGTCGCCCGCGCCACGGCTTACCACAAGGAATAAACCATGACCGCGCCCTGGCAGCCGTTGCTCGATTGGTGGTTCGGTCAGTCCGAATCGGCAAAGGATGTAACGGCTGAAAAGGGCAAGTTGTGGTTTGGCAAGAAAGACAGCCAGGACCTCGAAGCGCGTGAGCGTTTCGGGGTCTTTGTCGATCAGGCCCTCGCTGGCGAATTGACCGAGTGGACGCAACATCCCGAAGGTTGGCTGGCGCTGGTGCTGCTGCTCGACCAACTCCCGCGAATGATCTTTCGCGATACGCCCAAGGCTTTTTCCGGTGATCTACGGGCCCAGAAACTGGTGGCTCAGGGGATTGCCGCAGACTTCGATCGGCAGTTGAAACCGATCCAGCGACTCTTCATTTACCTCGTCTTCGAACACTGCGAAAACCTCGCGGTGCAGAATGAAGCGGTCTCGCGATTCATCGAACTGGTGGCTGAGCAGCCGGAGGCGGAGCGTGGGGTGTTTGCCGACAACCTGGATTATGCCGAGCGGCATCAGAAGGTGATTGCGCGGTTTGGGCGGTTTCCGCATCGCAATGCGGTGTTGGGGCGGGAGTCTACGGTTGAGGAGCTGGAGTTTCTTTCGCAGCCGGGGTCGAGTTTCTGAAGCTGCATCAGACTCACGGATTGCCTTGAAGCAAACGCTTCATCAAGAGTGCAGGCAGGTTTTTTCTCGTATCGGCGATGATATGGATATAGATGGTTTGCTCTCGGACTTCATAAATGATGCGATTCAAGCCAGAGATGACTTGTCGATATTGACCAAGGTTCAGCCTTTCTATTTCTTCGGGAATGGAACCTGAATAGGGTAAGGATGCGAGACTGCGAATAGCGATCTTCAAGCTGGCATAAGTGCTATGCCAGGTTTGAGGTGAGAACTGTTTGATGAGGTAGGTGCGAAGATCTTTGAGATCTGTTTCGGCGGACTGAAGAATAACGACCTTCAAACTCATTGGGGGTCGATCCTGTCCAACTCTGCGAAAACGTCTTCAACGTCCCTGTACTTGCCTTCCTCAATTTCTCGATTTCCCATGGCAAGCAGTTTGAGCAGAGCCATTGTTTCTTCCTGCTCTTCAAAACTTTTGACGTCCATGACTACAAGCTTCGCTTCGCCGTTCTGGGTAATCACCAGCGGCTCACGGCTTTCGCTAATCGTTTTGACGATTTCGGCGGTATGGCTTTTCAGGTAGCTGATGGGTTTGATCTGGGATGAAAGCTTCACGGGCTGCGCCTCGCTGAGTGGACTAGGACTGAGTTTAGTCTTAATTCAGTCCTGAGTCAGTCTGAGGTGACAAGCGTGTCTAGCGTTGTTCCGTCTTCGCGGGTTCAAGCGCGAAGACGGCTTCGAACGACTTAGATTCGGAAGCTGCCAACCAACTGCTTCAACCGCGCAGCCTGCTGCTCCAGATCCGCACAAGCCCGCAAAGTAGCCTGCAAGTTTTCCACCCCTTCCTGGTTCAGCGTGTTGATCTCATTGATATCAACGTTGATCGATTCAACCACCGCCGTCTGCTCTTCCGTCGCGGTCGCCACCGACTGGTTCATGCCGTCGATCTCGCCGATGCGCTGGGTCACGCTGCCCAGGCGTTCGCCGGCCTGGTTGGCGATGCCGACGCTGCTTTCGCTCTCGCGCTGGCTCTCGGTCATGATGCCGACCGCCTGACGTGCGCCGACTTGCAGTTCTTCGATCATCTTCTGCACTTGCTGCGCCGAATCCTGGGTGCGGTGCGCCAGGTTACGGACTTCGTCGGCGACCACGGCGAAACCGCGACCGGCCTCACCGGCACGGGCCGCTTCGATCGCGGCGTTGAGCGCCAGCAGGTTGGTCTGCTGGGAGATGCTGGTGATCACTTCCAGAATCTGCCCGATGTTCACGGTGTTGCTGTTCAGGGTTTCGATGTTGCCGCAGGAGTCGCTGATCTTCGCCGACAGCTGCTGCATCGCGTGGATGGTTTTATCCACCACCTGCTGGCCGTCTTCGGCCAGGCTGCGCGCATCGCTGGAATGTTGCGAGGCGAGGGCGGCGTTCTGGGCGATTTCCTGAGCGGCGGCGCCGAGCTGGTTGATCGCGGCGGCCACGCTGTTGGTGCGCGAGGCCTGTTGGTCGGAGTTGAACATCGACGAGTTCGACGCCGCGACCACGCGCAGGGCGACTTCGTTGACCTGGCCGGTGGCCGACGACACTTCGCGGATGGAAGTGTGGATGCGCTCGACGAAACGGTTGAACGACAGCCCCAGCGCACCGAATTCATCGTGGCCGTGGATGGTCAGGCGTTTGGTCAGGTCACCTTCGCCTTCGGCGATGTCGTGCATGGCACGGCCCATGGTCAGCAGCGGCTGCATCAGGACGCGGATCAGCATGCCGAGCAGGGCGATGATGATCACTACGGCAATGACCATCGCGATCAGCGCCGAGGTGCGGAATTCGCTGAGCATCGAGAACGCGGTGTCCTTGTCCAGCACCAGCGCCACGTACCAGTCGGCCGACGGCACGCCGTTGACGCGGGTGAAGGAGATCAGTTGGGTCTTGCCGTCGAACTCGACTTCTTTCAGACCCGGGCTGACTTTCGGCGCGCCGTTGGGGTAGGCCTCGGCCAGGGTCTTGAGCACCAGCTTGCTGTCCGGGTGGATCAGGATCTTGCCGTCGGCACCGACGATGAACGCGTGACCGTGGCCGCCGAAGTTCAGCGAGTTGATGATCGCACTGACGCTCGACAGATCAATGTCGGCGCCGGCCACACCGATCATCTGGCCCTGGCGCTGCACCGGGGTGGCGACGGTGATGACCAGTTTGCCCGACGAGGCGGCGATGTACGGTTCGGTGACGATGGTCTGTTGCGCAGCGTTGGCGGCCTTGTACCAGCCACGGGCGCGCGGATCGTAATCCGGTGCGCGGTTGCCGGCCGGGACCGAGAACATCACACCGTCGGCGCCGCCGAAGTAGCTGAGCTGGAAATTGCCGGTGTAGGCGGGCAGGTCGATGATGCGTTTCAGGCTGGCCGGGGCGTTGCCGTCGGCGACAACCTGTTGCGCCATCGATTGCAGCAACTGGATGCGGCTTTCCAGCCAGGTCTGGATGTTGCTGGTGGTCAGGCTGCCCAGTTCCTGCATCGACGCTTCGGTGCTGCTTTGCAGGGCTTCGCGCTGGCGATAGTCGTTGAACAAAATGAAACAGGCGAATGCAACGGCCACCACAAGGGCGGCAGCCAACAAGATCTTGTGGCTGAATTTCATGTTTCTGGTCATTAAGAGAGCTACCGCGAAGGGGCTGGTCAAGAAAGGGCGGCAATTTGCCACACTATCGGGCTTTGCGCTGCTCTTATTTCGACCGTGGCGCGCCAAAGATTAGGCGGCTTTTGTGAAAGTCGACGAAATGCTCAATAGCCCCACAAAGTGTCTGATTTACCGATGAATGCCGGACGAGCGGGCGAACAAATAGCCGGTCTGCCAGGGAACCAGACAGGGGTTTTCTCTTCTAAGCTTCTGGTTGGCGCCAGGCCATCCCCCTTCCGCTCCAGGAGTTACACCATGTCGCTGCGATCTATCGCCCTTCTGTCGTTTTGCGTGCTGTTGGCCGCATGCAGCAAGGTCAATCAGGAAAACTATTCGAAGCTCTCGGCCGGCATGGCCAAGGCCGAAGTCGAGACGCTGCTCGGCAAGCCCACCGATTGCTCGGGCGCGCTGGGCATGTCCAGTTGCACCTGGGGCGACAAGAACAGCTTTATCAGCGTGCAGTACGCCGGTGACAAAGTGCTGATGTTTTCCGGCCAAGGCCTGAAGTAAACCGGGGCTTCGCGCCCACGGGAGAAAAACAATGAAGCGGTTATTGCTTGTCCTTTTTGCCGGCCTGGTATTGGCTGGCTGCGCCACGTCCGGTGAAGATCCGCTGGCGCCGAAGACGGTCAACAGTGTCAATCTCAAGCGTTACCAGGGCACCTGGTACGAGCTGGCGCGTCTGCCGATGTATTTCCAGCGCAATTGCGCGCAATCCGAAGCCCGTTACTCGCTCAAGCCCGACGGCAATATCGCGGTGTACAACCGCTGTCTGACGGCAGACTGGAAGTGGGAAGAGGTCAAAGGCACGGCTTATCCACAGGTGCCGGGCAAGACCGACAAGCTGTGGGTCGAGTTCGATACCTGGTTCTCGCGCCTGATTCCGGGTGTGGCGAAGGGTCAATACTGGGTGCTGTACGTCAGCGATGACTACAAGACCGCCCTCGTGGGCGACCCGAGTCGTCGCTACCTGTGGCTGTTGTCCCGCACGCCGACCGTCAACGGTGTGGTGCGTGAGGAACTGCTGAGCAAGGCGCGCCAGCAGGGTTATGACACCACGCGTCTGATCTGGCGGGCGTCGGATCAGCAGATGGCCAAAACGTCCAACTGACTTCTCCTGTTCTGATCGTTCCCACGCTCCGCGTGGGAGTGCCTCAATGGACGCTCTGCGTCCGCTTTTGGGACGCGGAGCGTCCCGGGCTGCATTCCCACGCAGAGCGTGGGAACGATCAGTAACAGAGGTTTTGTGTCAGCCCAAAAGCTCTCGCAGGACCTGGGTGAAGGCGCGATTGCTGTCCTCCTCCCCGGCATGTCGCCCCTCGCGCACGACCCACTGACCGTTGACCAGCACGTCGCGCACCTGACGATCGCCACCGGCAAACAGCCAGCGATTGAGAATCCCGTCACCGCTGGCCGTGGCCAGATAGGGATCGCTGCCATCGAGCACAATCCAGTCGGCACGCTTGCCGACTTCCAGCGCGCCGATCGGCTGGCCCAGCGCCTGAGCGCCACCGTCCAGCGCCGCGTCATACAGCGTACGGCCGACCATCGGCTGATCCGCGCCATACAAGCGATTGCGCCGCTGATCGCGCAGACGCTGGCCGTATTCCAGCCAACGCAATTCTTCCACCACGCTCAACGACACATGGCTGTCGGAGCCAATCCCCATGCGCCCACCCTGAGCGAGGAAATCCACCGCCGGGAATATCCCGTCGCCGAGGTTGGCCTCGGTGGTCAGGCACAGGCCGGCGATGGCGCGACTCTTGGCCATCAGCGTGACTTCTTCCGGATTGGCGTGGGTCGCGTGGACCAGGCACCAGCGCTGATCGACTTCGGTGTTTTCGTACAGCCATTGCAGCGGACGACGACCGCTCCAGCTCAGGCAGTCATCGACTTCCTTCTGCTGCTCGGCGATGTGGATGTGCACCGGGCATTGCTGGTCGCTGGCTGCCAGTACTTCGCTGATCTGCTGCGGCGTGACTGCGCGCAACGAGTGGATGCACAGGCCCAGCGACTGCGCCTTTTGCTGTGCCAGCAACGGTTGCAGACGCGATTGCAGCTTCAGGTAACTTTCGGTGCTGTTGATGAAACGGCGCTGGCCTTCGTTCGGCGTCTGGCCGCCGAAACCGCTGTGGCTGTAGAGCACTGGCAGCAAGGTCAGGCCGATGCCGGCCGAGCTGGCCGCCTGGCTGATGCGTAACGCCAGTTCTGCCGGGTCGGCGTAAGGCTGGCCGTTGTTATCGTGGTGGACGTAATGGAATTCGGCGACCGAGGTGTAACCGGCCTTGAGCATTTCGATGTACAGCTGACGGGCGATCACACCGAGCTGGTCGGGGCTGATTTTTCCGACGAGCCGGTACATCAGATCGCGCCAGGTCCAGAAACTGTCGTTGGGATTGCCGGCCACTTCCGCCAGTCCCGCCATCGCTCGCTGGAACGCGTGGGAGTGCAGATTCGGCATCCCCGGCAGCAGCGGACCGCTCAACCGTTCGGCGCCATCTGCGGTGGAATCGGCCTGGATTCGGGTCAAAACGCCATCGGCGCTGACCTCGAGACGTACATTGTTGGCCCATCCGTTAGGCAGCAGCGCGCGTTCGGCAAAGAAGGCGGACATGGTTCAGCACCCCATCGTGTGTTATTTGTATATACATATACAGACGTTTGCCTGCCCGGTAAACTCCGGCAAGCTAGCCACTTTCACCAATGAACAGGGATCCACCGTGCCGACTCCGCCTCCAGTCTCCCCGTTGGCCGCGAACATGGGCGACAGTCCGGCGCCCTTGTACGCCCGCGTCAAACAGATGATCACCCAGCAGATCGACAGCGGTAACTGGCCGCCCCATTACCGCGTGCCGTCGGAAAGCGAGCTGGTCAGCCAGTTGGGCTTCAGCCGCATGACCATCAACCGCGCGCTGCGGGAAATGACCGCCGACGGTCTGCTGGTGCGCATGCAAGGCGTCGGCACTTTCGTTGCTGAACCGAAGAGCCAGTCCGCGCTGTTCGAAGTGCACAACATCGCCGACGAAATCGCCTCCCGTGGCCATCGCCACACCTGTCAGGTAATCACTCTGGAAGAAGAGGCTGCCGGTTCCGAACGCGCGCTGGCGCTGGACATGCGCGAAGGGCAGAAGGTCTTTCACTCGCTGATCGTGCATTACGAAAACGACATTCCTGTGCAAATCGAAGACCGCTTCGTCAATGCGTTGGTCGCCCCGGAATATCTCAAGCAGGACTTCACCCTGCAAACGCCTTACGCCTATCTGAACCAGGTCGCGCCGCTGACCGAAGGCGAGCACGTGGTCGAAGCGATCCTCGCCGAAGCGTCCGAATGCAAATTGCTGCAGATCGAAAAAGGCGAGCCGTGCCTGTTGATCCGTCGTCGTACCTGGTCGGGTCGTCAGCCGGTGACGGCGGCACGCCTGATTCACCCCGGTTCTCGTCATCGTCTGGAAGGTCGGTTTCATAAATGAAAGAGTTGAAGGTATTACGCGCCGAAGGCTACCCGCGCATGCCGTGGAAAAACGGCGGCGGCAGCACCGAGGAAATCACCCGTGACGCCGGCGCCGGCCTCGACGGTTTTGGCTGGCGCCTGTCGATTGCCGACATCGCCGAATCCGGCGGCTTTTCGACCTTCGCCGGTTACCAGCGGGTCATCACGGTGTTGCAGGGTGACGGCATGACCCTGTGTGTCGACGGCGACGATACCCGGCCGTTGTTACCCCTCGACCCGTTTGCCTTCAGCGGCGAAAGCCAGGTGTCCTGCACCTTGCTCGGCGGCGCGATCCGCGACTTCAACCTGATCTACTCGCCCCAGCGTTACAGCGCACGCCTGCAATGGCTGGACGGCGAACAGCGGTTTTTCAGTTCGGCGAGCACCGTGCTGGTCTTCAGCGTCAGCGAACTGCTGGAGGTCACGGTCGGTGACAGTGCATCGCAACTCGGCCGCCATGACTGCCTGCAACTGGACGGTAATACCGGGCTGACGGAGATTGCCGTCAATGCCGGCTGCTGTGTGATCGAACTGTCCCCGCGCTGATCCTCCCTTCTGATCGTTCCCACGCTCCGCGTGGGAATGCCGCCATGGACGCTCCGCGTCCGCTTTGTGACGCAGAGCGTCACGGAATGCATTCCCACGCTCTGCGTGGGAACGATCAAAAACCGCTGCTTTAAAAGCAGCGGTTTTTTTTCGTCCCGACGTTCCCGAAATGCGCACCAACTTGTTACCGAACGCCCCAGCGTGGCGCAGAACCACGCTTCCGTAACAACCTCTCGCCACCCTCAATCCACCCCACGAAAAATTTCATGGACGCCTGAACCCTTGATTCAGGCGCTCTGCAGCCCTGTTCGGGATTTTTGTTGAACGGGCCTCCAACAAGTTGGCCGCTCGATTGCATATGCTTGTATGTACAAGTAAAGACGTATGCGTATGAGTCGATCGAGACTCTCCGCAGCGTCCACTGATTCGCTTGTCGCGCACTGAGGCGCACAGGCTGCTTGCCCACTGCCAGGGTTGGTTTGAATTGATCGCTGAGGAGTCTTTTTCGTGACTGACAACAACCGCACTAAATTCCGTGACGTCGAAATCCGTGCCGCCCGCGGCAACAAGCTGACCGCCAAGAGCTGGCTGACCGAAGCGCCGCTGCGCATGCTGATGAACAACCTCGACCCGGAAGTCGCCGAGAACCCGAAAGAACTGGTGGTCTACGGTGGCATCGGTCGCGCTGCGCGTAACTGGGAGTGCTACGACAAGATCGTCGAGAGCCTGACCAACCTCAACGAAGACGAAACCCTGCTGGTGCAATCGGGCAAGCCGGTCGGCGTGTTCAAGACCCACAGCAACGCCCCGCGCGTACTGATCGCCAACTCCAACCTGGTGCCGCACTGGGCGACCTGGGAACACTTCAACGAACTCGACGCCAAAGGCCTGGCCATGTACGGCCAGATGACCGCAGGCAGCTGGATCTACATCGGCAGCCAGGGCATCGTCCAGGGCACCTACGAAACCTTCGTTGAAGCCGGTCGCCAGCACTACAACGACAACCTCACTGGCAAGTGGGTACTGACCGCCGGCCTCGGCGGCATGGGCGGCGCCCAGCCACTGGCCGCGACCCTCGCCGGTGCCTGCTCGCTGAACATCGAATGCCAGCAGATCAGCATCGATTTCCGCCTCAAGACCCGCTACGTCGACGAGCAGGCCAAAGACCTCGACGACGCGCTGGCCCGCATCGCCAAATACACTTCCGAAGGCAAGGCTGTTTCCATCGCCCTGTGCGGCAACGCCGCTGAAATCCTTCCGGAACTGGTCAAGCGCGGCGTGCGCCCGGACATGGTCACCGACCAGACCAGCGCCCACGACCCGCTCAACGGTTACCTGCCGGCCGGCTGGACCTGGGACGAATACCGCGCCCGCGCCAAGACCGAGCCAGCCGCTGTGGTCAAGGCCGCCAAGCAATCGATGGCCGTCCACGTCAAAGCCATGCTCGACTTCCAGAAAATGGGCGTACCGACCTTCGACTACGGCAACAACATCCGTCAGATGGCTCAGGAAGAAGGCGTCGAAAACGCATTCGATTTCCCGGGCTTCGTACCGGCCTACATCCGTCCGCTGTTCTGCCGTGGCATCGGCCCGTTCCGCTGGGCGGCGCTGTCGGGTGATCCGCAGGACATCTACAAGACCGACGCCAAAGTCAAAGAGCTGATCCCGGACGACGCCCACCTGCACAACTGGCTGGACATGGCGCGTGAGCGCATCAGCTTCCAGGGTCTGCCGGCGCGTATCTGCTGGGTCGGCCTGGGCCTGCGCGCCAAGCTCGGTCTGGCGTTCAACGAAATGGTGCGCAGCGGCGAGCTGTCGGCGCCGATCGTGATCGGTCGCGACCACCTCGACTCCGGCTCGGTCTCCAGTCCGAACCGTGAAACCGAGTCGATGCAGGATGGCTCCGATGCCGTCTCCGACTGGCCGCTGCTCAACGCGCTGCTGAACACCGCGAGCGGTGCGACCTGGGTGTCCCTGCACCACGGCGGCGGCGTCGGCATGGGCTTCTCCCAGCACTCGGGCATGGTGATTGTCTGCGACGGTACTGACGAAGCGGCCGAGCGTATCGCTCGCGTGCTGCACAACGACCCGGGCACCGGCGTCATGCGTCACGCCGATGCCGGTTACCAGATCGCCATCGACTGCGCCAAGGAACAAGGGCTGAACCTGCCGATGATCACCGGCAAGTGAACATCTGCGGGAGCGGGCACCCTCGCTCCCACAGGGCCACAACAACAATAACCAGAACAATCCACAGAGGTTGAATCATGGCGGGCAACACCGATCGTGCAGGCAGTAAACCGTTGATCGAAAGGCGTTCGATCGACTACATCCCGGAAGCGGAAAGACACGGTCGTCTGTTCAGTCAGTTCACCCTGTGGATGGGTGCCAACCTGCAAATCACCGCGATTGTCACCGGGGCCCTGGCCGTGGTGCTGGGCGGCGATGTGTTCTGGTCGTTGATCGGTCTGCTGATCGGTCAATTGCTGGGCGGCGGGGTGATGGCGCTGCACGCAGCGCAAGGGCCGAAGCTTGGCCTGCCGCAGATGATTTCCAGCCGGGTGCAGTTCGGCGTCTACGGCGCGGCGATTCCGATCGTGCTGGTGTGCCTGATGTACCTCGGCTTCACCGCCACCGGAACGGTGTTGTCCGGTCAGGCGCTGGGCCAGTTGTTCGGGGTCAGCGATACCGTTGGCATCCTGCTTTTCGCCAGCGTCATCGTCGTGGTCACGGTGCTTGGCTATCGGGTGATTCACTGGATCGGCCGCATCGCCAGTGCCATTGGCGTGATTGCTTTCGTTTATCTGTTCAGCCGTCTGATGAGTCAGGTGGACGTCGGCGCACTTCTGGAAATTCGTCACTTCAGCTGGAGCAGTTTCCTGCTGGCGGTGTCGCTCGCGGCCTCCTGGCAGATCGCTTTCGGCCCGTACGTGGCGGACTACTCGCGTTACCTGCCGAGCAAGGTGTCGTCGGTGAAAACCTTCTTCGCCGCCGGTGCCGGTTCGGTGATTGGTGCGCAGGTGGCGATGATCCTCGGTGTGTTCGCGGCCGCTTCGGCCAACGGGCAATTCGCCGGTCATGAAGTCGCCTACATCGTCGGTCTGGGTGGGACCGGTGCCACCGCCGCGCTGCTGTATTTCAGCATCGCGTTCGGCAAGGTCACCATCTCCACCCTGAACTCCTACGGCAGCTTCATGTGCATCGCGACCATCATCAGCGGCTTCCGTGGCCACCTGACGGTCACCCGCATGCAGCGTCTGGTGTTCGTGCTGGTGATCGTCGGCGCGGCGACCCTGATCGCACTGCTCGGCCAGCATTCGTTCCTCGGTGCGTTCAAGTCCTTCATCCTGTTCCTGCTGGCGTTCTTCACGCCGTGGAGTGCGATCAACCTGGTGGACTACTACTGCATCACCCGCGAGCGCTACGACGTGCCGGCACTGGCGGATCCGAACGGTCGCTACGGCCGCTGGAACATCCTCGGTATCAGCGTTTACGTGTTCGGGGTGCTGGTGCAACTGCCGTTCATTTCCACCAAGTTCTATACCGGTCCATTGGTGGTGGCCCTGGGGGATGTGGATATTTCCTGGATCATCGGTCTCGTGCTGCCCGCAGCGCTGTACTACGTCTGCGCGAAAAAATGGCACGGCACCGTACCCGATCGACTGATTCTGCCCGTCGAGCAGGACGGCGTTGTACAACCTAAAAGAAGCGGGGCCGGTCGCGCTGCGGCGCAGGCCTGATTTGGACGTGGACAGGGCTGGATGCCTCTTGACTGCCGTAAGCCAATTCATGATTAGGAGCGTCACAACAATGAAATCGAACAAGACCCTGCTGACCACCTTGCTTTCCATGGGCCTGCTGGCCAGCGCCGGCGCGACCCAGGCCGCCGGCTGGTGCGAGTCCGGCAAACCGGTGAAATTCGCCGGCCTGAACTGGGAAAGCGGCATGCTGCTGACCGACGTTCTGCAAGTGGTGCTGGAAAAAGGTTACGACTGCAAGACCGACAGCCTGCCGGGCAACTCCATCACCATGGAAAACGCCCTGAGCAGCAACGACATCCAGATCTTCGCCGAAGAATGGGTCGGCCGCAGCGAGGTCTGGAACAAGGCCGAGAAGGCCGGCAAGGTCGTCGGTGTCGGCGCCCCGGTGGTGGGTGCGATCGAAGGCTGGTACGTGCCGCGCTACGTGATCGAAGGCGACGCCAAACGCAAGATCGAAGCCAAGGCGCCGGACCTGAAAAACATCGCCGACCTGGGCAAATACGCCGCCATCTTCAAGGACGCCGAAGAGCCTTCCAAGGGCCGCTTCTACAACTGCCCGGCCGGCTGGACCTGCGAGCTGGACAACAGCGAAATGCTGAAAAGCTACGGCCTGGAAAACAGCTACACCAACTTCCGTCCGGGCACCGGTCCGGCGCTGGATGCGGCGGTGCTGTCGAGCTACAAGCGTGGCGAGCCGATCCTGTTCTACTACTGGTCGCCAACCCCGCTGATGGGCCAGATCGACGCAGTGAAACTGGAAGAAAAACCGGGCGTCGACAAGACCGTGACCATCAAGGTCGGTCTGTCCAAGACCTTCCACGAGCAAGCGCCGGAACTGGTGGCCGTGCTGGAAAAGGTCAACCTGCCGATCGACCTGCTGAACCAGAACCTGGGCCGCATGGCGAAGGAACGTATCGAGTCGCCAAAACTGGCGAAAATCTTCCTCAAGGAACATCCTGAGGTCTGGCATGCGTGGGTGAGTGAAGACGCTGCCAAGAAAATCGACGCGGCGCTGTAGGTCGAATTCCTCCCGGCCAACCGAGAGGCTGGCCGGGGTGTTCGCCGCAATCGCTTGATTGAGTTTCCTGATTGAGAGCCGCTTATGTTTCCCGAAAGCTTTACCTTTTCCATCGCCGACTGGGTCAACGGTTGGGTCGATGCGCTGGTCACCAACTACGGCGATGTGTTCCGCCATATCTCCGACACCCTGCTGTGGGCCATCGTCAATCTTGAAGGCCTGCTGCGCGCCGCGCCGTGGTGGTTGATGCTGGCCATCGTCGGCGTCGTGGCCTGGCATGCGACGCGCAAAGTCGTGACCACCGCCGTGATCGTCGGTCTGTTGTTCCTGGTCGGCGCCGTCGGCCTGTGGGACAAGTTGATGCAGACCCTCGCGCTGATGATGGTGGCGACGGTCATTTCGGTGCTGATCGGCGTACCGCTGGGGATTCTCTCGGCGCGCAGCAATCGCCTGCGTTCGGTGCTGATGCCGCTGCTCGACATCATGCAGACCATGCCGAGCTTCGTGTACCTGATTCCGGTGCTGATGCTGTTCGGCCTGGGCAAGGTGCCGGCGATTTTCGCCACCGTGATCTATGCCGCGCCGCCGCTGATCCGCCTGACCGATCTGGGCATCCGCCAGGTCGACGGCGAAGTGATGGAAGCGATCAACGCCTTCGGTGCCAACCGCTGGCAGCAACTGTTCGGCGTGCAACTGCCGCTGGCCCTGCCGAGCATCATGGCCGGGATCAACCAGACCACCATGATGGCCCTGTCGATGGTGGTAATCGCCTCGATGATCGGCGCCCGTGGCCTGGGTGAAGATGTGCTGGTGGGCATTCAGACCCTCAACGTCGGACGCGGCCTGGAAGCCGGTCTGGCGATCGTGATTCTCGCAGTGGTCATCGACCGCATTACCCAGGCGTATGGTCGGCCACGGCATGAGGTGAGCAAATGAGCAACGCAACCGTGAGCAAGATCGAAGTCAAAAACGTCTTCAAGATTTTCGGCAACCGCGCCAAGGACGCTCTGGCGATGGTCGGCCAGGGCAAGACCAAGGATCAGGTGCTGAACGAAACCGGTTGCGTGGTCGGGGTCAACGATTTGTCCCTGAGCATCGGCACCGGCGAGATCTTCGTGATCATGGGCCTGTCCGGCTCCGGCAAATCGACCCTGGTGCGCCACTTCAACCGCCTGATCGACCCGACCAGCGGCGCGATCCTGGTGGACGGCGTGGACATCCTGCAATACGACATGGACGCCTTGCGCGAATTTCGTCGGCACAAGATCAGCATGGTGTTCCAGAGCTTCGGCCTGCTGCCGCACAAGACCGTGCTCGACAACGTCGCCTACGGCCTGAAAGTGCGCGGCGAGACCAAGCAACTGTGCGCCGAACGCGCGCTGCACTGGATCAACACCGTGGGCCTCAAGGGCTACGAAAACAAATACCCGCACCAGCTCTCCGGCGGCATGCGCCAACGTGTGGGTCTGGCCCGCGCCCTGGCGGCGGACACCGACATCATCCTGATGGACGAAGCGTTCAGTGCGCTGGATCCGCTGATCCGCGCCGAGATGCAGGACCAGTTGCTGGAGCTGCAAAAGACCCTGCACAAGACCATCGTCTTCATCACCCACGACCTCGACGAGGCCGTGCGCATCGGCAACCGCATCGCGATCCTCAAGGACGGCCGCCTGATCCAGGTCGGCACGCCGAAAGAGATCCTGCATTCGCCGGCGGACGAGTATGTCGACCGTTTCGTGCAGCGGCGGGCGGCTGTGGTTTAAAGGTTTACGGCAGGCTCGTTCCCACGTCGAGGCGTCGAACCGTCTGCGTAGGAATGCATACCGTGACGCTCCGCGTCACCATTGCGCAGGACTTGAGTCTTGCGGTGAGAGCGGGACGCGGAGCGTCCCAGGCGGCATTCCCACGCAGAGCATGGGAACGATCAGGTTAATGAGGTTTTAGATGTCCCAGGCTGAAAAAATCGTTATCGCCGACGCTCCGATGCGTTGGCAGGATGTGGTCGCAGTCGCTCGTCACGGCGCGCAGCTCGAGCTGTCGGCGCAGACCTGGGCGCGCATTGAAAACGCGCAGGGCATCGTCCAGCGCATCGTCGCCAGCGGCGAGCGCGCCTATGGCGTGAACACCGGGCTCGGTGCGCTGTGCAACGTCTCGCTGAAAGACGAACAGCTCAGCCAGCTGTCGCGCAACACCTTGCTCAGCCATGCCTGCGGCGTCGGTCCGGTACTGGCCGACGAGCAGACCCGCGCCATCCTGTGCGCTGCGATCCGCAACTACAGCCACGGCAAATCCGGCATTCATCGCCGGGTGGTCGAAGCGCTGCTGGCGCTGCTCAATCGCGGCATCACCCCGCAAGTGCCGTCCCAGGGTTCGGTGGGTTACCTGACCCACATGGCCCACATCGGCATCGCGCTGCTGGGCGTGGGCAATGTCAGCTATCGCGGGCAGATCGTGTCTGCACAGCAGGCGCTGGCCGAAGAGGGCCTGCAACCGGTTCAGCTCGGGGCGAAGGACGGTCTGTGCCTGGTCAACGGTACGCCGTGCATGACCGGCCTCGGTTGCCTGGCGATTGCCGACGCCACACGTCTGCTGCAATGGGCCGACGTGATCGGCGCCATGAGTTTCGAAGCCCAGCGCGGCCAGATCGCCGCGTTCGATGCCGAGATCATTGCGCTCAAACCGCATCCGGGCATGCAGCAGGTCGGCGTCAATCTGCGCGCCTTGCTCGATGGCAGCGAAGTGATCGCGGCGAGCAAAGGCATTCGCACTCAGGATGCCTTGAGCATCCGCTCGATCCCGCAGGTGCACGGCGCCGCCCGCGATCAACTGGAACACGCGATCAAACAGATCGAAACCGAACTCAACGGCTGCACCGACAACCCGTTGCTGCTGGGCACGCCGGACGATTTCCGGGTGATGTCCCAGGCCAACCCGCACGGGCAATCGGTGGCGCTGGCGGCGGATCTGCTGGCGATTGCGATGGCTGAAATCGGCTCGATTGCCGAGCGGCGTCTGGATCGCCTGATCAACCCGCACGTCAGCGGTCTGCCGGCATTCCTGGTGGCCAATCCGGGGGTGAACTCCGGGATGATGATCGTGCAATACGTCGCCGCGTCGCTGTGCGCGGAAAACCGCCAGTTGGCGCAGCCGGCGGTGCTCGACAACTACGTCACCTCGGGCTTGCAGGAAGACCATCTGAGCATGGGCACCAACGCCGCGCTGAAGCTGCACCGCGCGCTGGAAAACTGCACGCAGATCCTCGCCATCGAGTACCTGCTGGCGGCCCAGGCGTTTGAATTTCTCAAGGAACAGTGCTTCGGCGCGGGCACCGATACCGCTTGGCGACTGCTGCGCGAAAAGATCCCGGCCTACGATCAGGACCGCTGGCTGGCGCCGGATATCGCCGCTGCCGCAAGCGTTCTGAAAGACCCGGATCTGCTGCACAACGCATTACCGAATTTGCACTGAAAAACTACCCACGCCAGCGTGCCAAGGCGCGGCTCCCCAAAAGGGCAGACGCGACGGACAACGGACATCTCCGGAGCGTCTGGCGAGTTAACAATAAACTCTCAAAAGGAGCACAAGATGACTGCGCTGAACCTGATCCCCGGCCAACTGAGCCTGGCCCAACTGCGTGACGTTTATCAGAACCCGGTCAAGCTGACCCTCGACAACAGCGCCAGCGCGCAGATCGAAGCCAGCGTGGCCTGCGTCGAGCAGATCCTCGCGGAAAACCGCACCGCCTACGGCATCAACACCGGTTTCGGCCTGCTGGCCTCGACTCGCATCGCCAGCGAAGACCTGGAAAACCTCCAGCGTTCGCTGGTGCTGTCCCACGCCGCCGGTGTCGGCCAGCCGATCAGCGATGAGCTGGTGCGCCTGATCATGGTGCTCAAGGTCAACAGCCTCAGCCGTGGTTTCTCCGGGATTCGTCGCGTAGTGATCGATGCGCTGATCGCGTTGATCAACGCCGAGGTCTATCCGCACATTCCGTTGAAAGGCTCGGTCGGTGCATCCGGTGACCTCGCGCCGCTGGCGCACATGTCGCTGGTGCTGCTGGGTGAGGGCAAGGCGCGCTACAAGGGCGAGTGGATGGAAGCGACCGAAGCGCTGAAAGTCGCCGGTCTGACCCCGCTGACCCTGGCGGCCAAAGAAGGTCTGGCGCTGCTCAACGGTACTCAGGTTTCTACCGCATTCGCACTGCGTGGTCTGTTCGAAGGTGAAGACCTGTTCGCCGGCGCGCTGGCGCTGGGCGGTCTGACGGTGGAAGCGGTGCTGGGCTCGCGTTCGCCGTTCGATGCGCGCATCCACGCCGCCCGTGGCCAGAAAGGCCAGATCGACGCCGCTGCCGCTTACCGCGATCTGCTGGGCGAGCGCAGCGAAGTCTCCGACTCGCACCAGAACTGCGAAAAGGTGCAGGACCCGTACTCGCTGCGTTGCCAGCCGCAAGTCATGGGCGCGTGCCTGACCCAGTTCCGCCAGGCCGCCGAAGTGCTGGCCATCGAAGCCAATGCCGTATCCGACAACCCGCTGGTGTTCGCGGCCGAAGGCGACGTGATTTCCGGCGGCAACTTCCACGCCGAACCTGTGGCCATGGCCGCTGACAACATGGCCCTGGCCATTGCCGAAATCGGTTCTCTCAGCGAGCGCCGTATCTCGCTGATGATGGACAAGCACATGTCGCAACTGCCGCCGTTCCTGGTGGCCAATGGCGGCGTGAACTCCGGCTTCATGATCGCCCAGGTGACCGCTGCGGCCCTGGCCAGCGAAAACAAGGCGCTGTCCCATCCGCATTCGGTGGACAGCCTGCCGACTTCTGCCAACCAGGAAGACCACGTGTCGATGGCCCCGGCTGCCGGCAAGCGCCTGTGGGAAATGGCCGAGAACACGCGCGGGATTCTTGCGGTGGAATGGCTGGCGGCGGTGCAGGGCCTGGACCTGCGCAACGGCCTGAAGACCTCGGCCAAACTGGAACAGGCCCGTGGGATTCTGCGTCGCGAAGTGCCGTTCTACGAGAAGGACCGCTTCTTCGCGCCGGATATCAACGCGGCGACCGAGCTGCTGGCTTCGCGGGTGCTGACGGAGCTGGTTCCGGCGAAACTGCTGCCGAGCCTTTAACCACTACTGATCGTTCCCACGCTCTGCGTGGGAATGCCTCAAGGGACGCTCCGCGTCCAGTGACGCGGAGCGTCACGGGCTGCATTCCCACGCAGAGCGTGGGAACGATCGCAAGACGAGGACTTGGGATGAAAACCCTCTGGCAACACTGCCACGTCGCAACCATGGCGCAAGGCGTCTACTCGATCATCGAGGATGCGGCCATCGTGACGTCCGGTGCACTCATCGAGTGGATCGGCCCGCGCAGCCAATTGCCGTCAGGCGAATACCCGGCGGTCAATGACCTGCAAGGCGCTTGGGTCACTCCCGGCCTGATCGACTGCCACACCCACACCGTGTTCGGCGGCAACCGCAGCGGCGAGTTCGAGAAGCGCCTGCAAGGCGTCAGCTATGCCGAAATCGCAGCGGCCGGCGGCGGCATCGCCAGCACTGTGCGGGCCACGCGCGAAGCCTCGGAAGACGAGCTGTTCGCCAGCGCCGCCAAGCGCCTGAAAAGCCTGATGCGCGACGGCGTGACCACGGTCGAAATGAAATCCGGCTACGGCCTCGATCTGGCCAGCGAGCGCAAGATTTTGCGGGTCATCCGTCGCCTCGCCGCCGAGCTGCCGATCAGCGTGCGCAGCACCTGCCTGGCCGCCCACGCCTTGCCGCCGGAATACAAGTACCGCGCCGACGATTACATCGATCACATCTGTGCCGAGATGCTGCCCGCGCTGGCTGCCGAAGGCCTGGTCGATGCGGTGGATGCGTTCTGCGAATACCTGGCGTTCTCCCCTGAGCAGGTCGAGCGGGTGTTCATTACCGCGCAAAAACTCAATCTGCCGGTGAAGCTGCACGCCGAGCAATTGTCGTCGCTGCACGGCTCCAGCCTGGCCGCGCGTTATCACGCATTGTCCGCCGATCACCTGGAGTTCATGGACGAAGCCGACGCCATCGCCATGGCCGAATCCGACACCGTCGCGGTGTTGTTGCCGGGCGCGTTCTACTTCCTGCGCGAAACCCAGTTGCCGCCGATGGAAGCCCTGCGCAAACACAAAGTGAAAATCGCCATCGCCAGCGACCTAAACCCCGGCACCTCGCCGGCGCTGTCGTTGCGCCTGATGCTGAACATGGCCTGCACCTGCTTCCGCATGACCCCGGAGGAAGCGCTGGCCGGCGCTACGATTCATGCGGCACAAGCCCTGGGCATGGCCGAGACCCACGGTTCGCTGGAAGTCGGCAAGGTCGCCGATTTTGTCGCCTGGCAGATCGACCGCCCGGCGGATCTGGCGTACTGGCTCGGTGGTGAACTGGACAAACGCGTCGTGCGTCACGGCGTTGAATCAAGTCTGTAGGAGAGCGGTTGTGGATAAGGTTCTGAACTTCAAACAAGGTCGCGTGCCGCTGCTGATCAGCATGCCCCACGCCGGCGTACGCCTGACCCCGGCGGTCGAGGCCGGGTTGATCCCGGACGCGAAAAGCCTGCCGGACACCGACTGGCACATTCCGCAGCTCTACGATTTCGCCGCCGAACTGGGCGCCAGCACTCTGGCGGCCGAGTACTCGCGGTTCGTCATCGACCTGAACCGGCCGTCCGACGACAAACCGCTGTACGCCGGCGCCACCACCGGGCTGTACCCGGCGACGCTGTTCGATGGCATTCCGTTGTTCAAGGCAGGCCAGGAGCCGTCGAAAGAAGAGCGTGCGACCTATCTGGAGCAGATCTGGACGCCGTATCACCGCACCTTGCAGGAGGAGCTGGCGCGGTTGAAGGCCGAGTTCGGTTACGCGTTGCTGTTCGATGCGCATTCGATCCGCTCGATCATCCCGCACCTGTTCGACGGCAAGCTGCCGGACTTCAACCTCGGCACTTTCAACGGCGCCAGTTGCGATCCGCAGTTGGCCACGCAACTGGAAGCGATCTGCGCCCGCCACGACGCTTACAGCCATGTGCTGAACGGGCGCTTCAAGGGCGGCCACATCACCCGTCACTACGGCAACCCGGCGGAAAACATCCACGCTGTGCAACTGGAGCTGGGCCAGTGCACCTACATGGAAGAGTTCGAACCGTTCCGCTACCGCGCCGATCTGGCGGAGCCGACACGGGTGGTGCTGAAGGAATTGCTGCAAGGGCTGCTCGCCTGGGGCAAAAACCACTACAACTGAGTCAGCTGTGATCGTTCCCACGCTCTGCGTGGGAATGCCTCAAGGGACGCTCCGCGTCCAGTGACGCGGAGCGTCACGGGCTGCATTCCCACGCGGAGCGTGGGAACGATCGGGAGAAGTCGCCACCGTGCAAATCCCGGTCGCCACAGTTCGCTTTTCCCGCTCGTCTGCTGCGTAATGTTTCGGCCACGGTGCAAGAAGACACCGATCCGAACAATAACCCGCTGCCGCACGAGACGATCCCACATGAAAAGACTGTTCACTCGTTGTGCGTTAATCCTGACCGGCAGTGCGCTGCTCAGCGCCGGCGCCATGGCTTCCGATGATGCTTCCTGCAAAACCGTGCGCATGGGCGTCGTCAACTGGACCGACGTGATCGCCACCAGCGGCATGGCCGACGTGCTGCTCAACGGCCTCGGCTACGAAAGCAAACAGACCAGCGCCGTGCAGCAAATCATCTTCGCCGGCATCCGCGACAAGCGTCTGGATATCTTCCTCGGCTACTGGAAACCGGCGATGGACAAGAATATTGCGCCGTTCCTCGCCGCCAATCAGGTCAAGGTCATGGACAAACCCAGCCTGGCCGACGCCCAGGCAACGCTGGCGGTTCCGGATTATGTCGCGGCGGCAGGCCTGAAAACCTTCGGCGACATCGCGAAATTCAAGGATCAGCTCGGCGGCAAGATTTACGGCATCGAGCCCGGCAGTGGCGCCAACACCACGATCAAGACCATGATCGAAACCAACCATTTCGGCCTGAAGGATTTCAAGATCGTCGAATCCGGTGAGGCCGGCATGCTCGCCGCCGTGCAGCGGGCGGTGAACCGCAAGGAGTTCGTGGTGTTCGTGGGATGGACCCCGCATCCGATGAACATCAACATGAAAATCACCTACCTGACCGGCAGTGAAGACGTCTACGGCCCCAACGAAGGCGCCGCCACCGTTTCCACCGTCACCGCGCCGGACTACGCCGAGCGCTGCCCGAACGTTCATCGACTGCTGGAAAACCTGACCTTCACCGCCGCCCAGGAAAGCCAGTTGATGGTGCCGATCATGGAGCGCAAGACGCCGCAGGAAGTGGCGAAGACCTGGCTGCGTGAGCATCCCGAAGACCTGCAACGCTGGCTGGCGGGTGTCAGCAGTTTCGATGGCAAGGACGGCGTGGCCACGGTTCAGGCCAGCCTGAAAAACTGATGAGTACCTATCCACTCTCGCCGTCGATGGCGGCGTTCGTCGCCAGAACCGAAAGCTTCGCCAGCGATGACAGCAGCCTCGGCGGATTGCGCAAATCCTACGACGCCATGTGCCGCGCCTTCACGCCCGAGCGGCCGGCGGGTCTGGAGGTGGTGGATTTCCAGTTGAGCGGGGTGGCGGTGCGCTCGTATCGCCCGCCTGTCCGGCCATCGGCCAGTGGCTGGCCGTGCGTGTTGTATCTGCATGGCGGCGGTTGGGTGGTCGGCGGGCTGGATTCCCATGACTTCATCTGCTGCGAGTTGGCCATGGCGCTCGGGGCGATGGTGGTGGCGGTGGATTACCGGCTGGCGCCGGAGCACCCGTTCCCGGCCGGTTTCGAGGATTGCCTGAGCGTCTGGCGCGCGTTGCGCAGCGGACCGTTCTGGTTCGATCCCGGACGGATGCTGGTGGCGGGCGACAGCGCCGGCGGCAATCTGGCGGCGGCGCTGTGCCTGGCGCTACGCGATGCCGGCGAGCCGCTGCCGGGCGCGCAGGTCTTGATCTATCCGGGGCTGGGAGGCGACGCACAGTTAGCGTCACGCAGCGAATGCGCCGATGCGCCGTTGCTCGCCAGCAGCGATGTCGATTGCTATCACGCCTTGTATCTGCGCGGCACCGCGAAGCCGAACGCCTATGCTATGCCGTTGCTGGCCGGGGACTTCAGCGGTTTGCCACCGGCCTGGATCGCCGTGGCGCAGTTCGATCCGCTGCGTGACGACGGCGTGTGCTACGCCGAACGGCTGAATGCGGCGGGCGTCGACGCGGCGCTGTATTACGGCGAAGGGCTGGTTCATGGCTGCCTGCGAGCGCGGCATCAGGTCGCCGAGGTCGATCGTCTCTTTGAGAACCTGCTGGGGTTCATGGCTGACAAAATGTGACAGCGCACGGGCATGCTCATTGACGTAAATCGGGTTTATGATGCCGGACGGCAGAATAATAGAAGTCCCCTCAGGGATGACCTCGACCCCTTACGGAGCGCGCAATGCAGACTTTGTTTCCGCAGATCAAACCTCACGCACGGCACGATCTGGCCGTCGATGACACCCATACGCTGTACGTCGACGAAAGCGGTTCACCGGAAGGTTTGCCGGTGGTGTTCATCCACGGAGGTCCCGGCGCCGGGTGCGACGCCCAGAGTCGCCGCTACTTCGATCCGAACCTGTATCGCATTGTCACCTTCGACCAGCGCGGCTGCGGTCGCTCCACGCCCCACGCCAGTCTGGAAAACAACACCACCTGGGATCTGGTCGAAGACCTCGAGCGCATCCGCAAACACCTGGGCATCGACAAATGGGTGCTGTTCGGCGGCTCCTGGGGTTCGACCCTGGCGCTGGCCTACGCGCAGACCCATCCGGAGCGCGTACATGGCCTGATCCTGCGCGGGATCTTTCTCTGCCGTCCGCAGGAAATCGAATGGTTCTACCAGGCCGGCGCCAGCCGTCTGTTCCCCGATTACTGGCAGGACTACCTCGCGCCGATCCCGCTGGACGAGCGCGACGACCTGCTCAGCGCGTTCCACAAACGCCTGACCGGCAACGACCAGATCGCCCAGATGCACGCGGCCAAGGCCTGGTCGACCTGGGAAGGGCGCACCGCGACCCTGCGTCCGAACCCGCTGGTGGTCGACCGTTTCTCCGAGCCGCAGCGTGCCTTGTCGATTGCGCGGATCGAATGCCACTACTTCACCAACAACGCGTTCCTTGAGCCGAACCAGCTGATTCGCGACATGGGCAAGATCGCCCATCTGCCGGGCGTGATCATCCACGGCCGCTACGACGTGATCTGCCCGCTCGACAACGCCTGGGAACTGCATCAGGCCTGGCCGAACAGCGAGCTGCAGGTGATCCGCGATGCCGGCCACGCTGCCTCGGAACCGGGCATCACCGATGCACTGGTGCGCGCCGCCAGCAAAATGGCCCGTCGTCTGCTCGACCTGCCGCCCGAAGAAGCATGAAGGGTCTTTTACAGCGCGTGAAAGGCGCGCGAGTCGAAGTGGCGGGTGAGGTGGTTGGCAGTGTCGATCAGGGTTTGCTGGTGCTGGTGGCGGTAGAACCCGACGACACGCCGGCCAGCGCCGACAAACTTCTGCATAAGCTGCTTAACTATCGAGTGTTCAGTGACGCCGAGGGCAAGATGAATCTGTCCCTGGCGGATGTGGGCGGCGGGTTGCTGCTGGTCTCTCAGTTCACCCTCGCTGCCGACACCAAAAGCGGGTTGCGCCCGAGTTTCTCGACCGCTGCCCCTCCGGCGCTGGGCGAAGAATTATTCGACTATCTATTAAGCAAAGCGAAACAGATGCATGGCACAGTGGCATCAGGTAGATTCGGCGCGGATATGCAGGTGCACCTGGTCAACGATGGCCCGGTAACCTTCCTGTTACAGACATGAAAGTGCTTGAAACAACTTTTTAAGGGCTTTTCGACTGAAAACAGGGAATTTTCGCGATAAATACTTTGTTACCCCTGATGCGTTGTCACGCGGGCTACTAGATAATCGCGCGCTACGGGGATCAGCGTTCGTTGGTCCATTTTGACTTAGGTAGAGACTTGTCCGGATCCGATTGGGGAATCATTTTGACCCAGCGGAGTCGGAACAATGCTCGCCAACTTGGCAAGGGTGTCCTGAAAGGTCGGTTTTTTTGTACCGAATCCCTCACAGGCACTTCATCTGGCCGTTGGTTTATTGATCTGTTTTCGGCGAGGGTTGCTCGTGATTGTTAGTCCCTGTAATGCAGCAAAATTGTCTGCCAAACGCTTGCGCAGCGCTCTGGTAGCGGGCTCGGCAGTACTCTGCCTGCTCAGCGCCGGCCAGCTTTGGGCATTCAATCTTGACGATGTGTCGGCCAAGGCCAAAGAGCTGGCCGGGCAGAAGTTCGAAGCCCCGCGCAGCAACCTGCCGAACGAATTCCGTGAAATGAAATTCGCGGACTATCAGAAGATTCGTTTCCGCACCGAAAAAGCCGAATGGGCCGACCAGAAGACCCCGTTCAAGCTGTCCTTCTATCACCAGGGCATGCACTTCGATACGCCGGTGAAAATCAACGAAATCACCGCGAACACCGTCGAAGAGATCAAATACGATCCGAGCCGTTTCGATTTCGGCGACCTGCAGTTCGATCCGAAGGCCACCGAACAACTGGGCTACGCCGGTTTCCGTGTGCTGTACCCGATCAACAAGGCGGACAAGCAAGACGAAATCATGACCATGCTGGGCGCGAGCTACTTCCGCGTCGTCGGCAAGGGTCACACCTACGGTCTGTCGGCCCGTGGTCTGGCAATCGATACCGCTTTGCCGTCCGGCGAAGAATTCCCGCGTTTTCGCGAGTTCTGGATTCAGCAGCCGAAGCCGGGTGACAAACACCTGGTGATCTTCGCCCTGCTGGATTCGCCTCGTGCGACCGGCGCCTACCGTCTGATCCTGCGTCCGGGCAGCGACACTATTGTCGACGTGAAGGGCCAGATGTACCTGCGTGACAAGGTCGGCAAGCTCGGCATCGCGCCGCTGACCAGCATGTTCCTGTTCGGCGCCAACCAGCCGTCGAAAGTGCTCAACTACCGTCGCGAACTGCACGACTCCAGCGGTCTGTCGATCCATGCCGGCAACGGCGAGTGGATCTGGCGCCCTCTGAACAACCCTAAACATCTGGCCGTGAGCCAGTTCAGCGTCGAGAACCCGCGTGGTTTCGGTCTGCTGCAACGTGGCCGTGATTTCAGCCACTACGAAGACCTCGACGACCGCTACGACAAGCGCCCAAGCGCCTGGATCGAGCCGAAGGGCGACTGGGGCAAGGGCACCGTTGATCTGGTCGAGATCCCGACTGCGGACGAAACCAACGACAACATCGTTGCGTTCTGGAACCCGGAAAAACTGCCGGAGCCTGGCCAGCCGCTGGACTTCGCCTACCGTATGCACTGGACCATCGACGAGGCCGCGCTGCACGCGCCGGACAGCGCCTGGGTCAACCAGACCCTGCGTTCGACCGGTGACGTCAAGCAATCGAACCTGATCCGTCAGCCGGATGGCAGCGTTGCCTACCTGGTCGACTTCGAAGGCCCGTCTCTGGCCGCTTTGGCTCCAGATGCGGACGTTCGCAGCCAGGTCAGCGTCGGCGACAACGCCGAACTGGTCGAAAACAGCGTGCGCTACAACCCGGAAACCAAAGGCTGGCGCCTGACCCTGCGGATGAAGATCAAGGACCCGAGCAAGTCCACCGAGATGCGCGCAGCCCTGGTGCAGCCAGTGGTGACCGCTGATCTGGCCAAGTCTTCGGTACCGACGTCCAATTCGTCGGTAGCCAAAGCCGACAAGGTTGCCGCCAAGCAACAAGAGAAAGCCGACAAGGAAGCCAAGGCCGCCGAGGCCAAACAGCCCGACGCCAAGCCGGTTGCAGATGCCAAGGATAAGGCCAACAAAGACGCCAAGCAGCCAGCCGCTGCGGACGCGGCCCCAGCCACACCGGAATCGGCACCGACTGAAGAAGTCCTGACCGAGACCTGGAGCTATCAGTTGCCTGCCGATGAGTAACTCTCAAGTACAGCCAGAGACTCTGTCCGAGTACCTGGCGCATCTGCCGATGACCGACGAGCAGCGCGCGGAACTCGCGGGCTGCCAGTCCTTCAGCGAATTGCATGAACGCCTGTCGTCCAAGACCTTTGACGCACCGACCGAAGCCGCCCAGGCTTCGGTGGGCAAGCGCCTGATCCTGAGCACCGCCGAAGAGCTGCAAGACGCGGAAATGCTGGTGCTCGACGCCAGCGGCCGGGTCAGCATGAAGGCCACGCCGCCGATCCGTCGGACCAAGGTCGTGCCGGAGCCGTGGCGCACCAACATCCTGGTGCGTGGCTGGCGTCGCCTGACCGGCCGCACCAACCCGCCGCAACCGCCGAAGGACGCCAACGTGCTGCCGGCGGCGCGCTGGCGTACGGTCGGTTCGATCCGTCGCTACATTCTGCTGGTGCTGATGCTGGGTCAGACCATCGTCGCCGGCTGGTACATGAAAGGCATCATGCCGTACCAGGGCTGGTCGTTCGTCGATCTGGAAGAAGTCCTGCATCAACCGCTGCTGCAAACCGCCACGCAAGTGCTGCCGTATGCGCTGCAAACCAGCATCCTGATCATGTTCGGGATTCTGTTCTGCTGGGTGTCGGCCGGTTTCTGGACCGCGCTGATGGGCTTCCTCGAATTGCTCACCGGCCACGATAAATACCGGATCTCCGGTAAAAGTGCCGGCAACGAGCCGATTCCGAAAGACGCGCGCACCGCACTGGTGATGCCGATCTGCAACGAAGACGTGCCTCGGGTGTTCGCCGGTCTGCGCGCGACGTTCGAGTCGGTCGCCGCTACCGGTGACCTGGACCGTTTCGACTTCTTCGTCCTCAGCGACAGTAACGACACCGACATCTGCGTTGCCGAGCAGCAGGCCTGGCTGGACGTCTGCCGCGAAGCCAAGGGTTTCGGCAAGATCTTCTATCGCCGCCGTCGCCGTCGCGTCAAACGCAAGAGCGGCAACCTCGACGACTTCTGCCGTCGCTGGGGCGGTGACTACAAGTACATGGTCGTGCTCGACGCCGACTCTGTGATGAGCGGCGAGTGCCTGACCAGTCTGGTGCGCCTGATGGAGGCCACGCCGGACGCCGGCATCATCCAGACCGCGCCGCGCGCTTCGGGCATGGACACGCTGTATGCACGCATGCAGCAGTTCGCCACTCGCGTGTACGGTCCGCTGTTCACCGCCGGCCTGCACTTCTGGCAGCTGGGTGAATCCCACTACTGGGGTCACAACGCGATCATCCGCATGAAGCCGTTCATCGACCACTGCGCCCTGGCGCCGTTGCCGGGCAAAGGGGCGTTCTCCGGTGCGATTCTCTCTCACGACTTCGTTGAAGCGGCGCTGATGCGCCGCGCCGGCTGGGGCGTGTGGATTGCCTACGATCTGCCGGGCAGCTACGAAGAACTGCCGCCGAACCTGCTCGACGAGCTCAAGCGTGACCGTCGCTGGTGCCACGGCAACCTGATGAACTTCCGTCTGTTCCTGGTCAAAGGCATGCACCCGGTGCACCGCGCGGTGTTCCTGACCGGCGTGATGTCTTACCTGTCGGCGCCGTTGTGGTTCTTCTTCCTCGTGCTGTCGACCGCGCTGCTGGCGGTGAACACGCTGATGGAGCCGCAGTACTTCCTCGAACCGCGTCAGCTCTATCCGCTGTGGCCGCAATGGCACCCGGACAAGGCGATCGCGCTGTTCTCGACGACCATCGTGCTGCTGTTCCTGCCGAAGCTGTTGAGCATCATCCTGATCTGGGCCAAGGGCGCGAAAGAGTTCGGTGGCAAGTTCAAGGTGACCCTGTCGATGCTGCTGGAGATGCTGTTCTCCATGCTGCTGGCGCCGGTGCGGATGATTTTCCACACCCGTTTCGTTCTGGCCGCGTTCCTCGGCTGGGCCGCGACCTGGAACTCGCCGCAGCGTGACGACGACTCGACGCCATGGAGCGAAGCGGTCAAGCGTCACGGTCCGCAGACCCTGCTGGGCTTCTTCTGGGCACTGCTGGTGATCTGGCTGAACCCGAGCTTCCTGTGGTGGCTGGTGCCGATCGTCGGTTCGCTGATGCTGTCGATTCCGGTGTCGGTGATTTCCAGCCGCGTCGGTCTGGGCCTCAAATCCCGTGACGAGAGCCTGTTCCTCATCCCCGAGGAATACAATCCGCCACAGGCGCTGCTGGCCACCGATCAGTACACCCACGAAAACCGCTGGCACGCACTGAATGACGGCTTCATCCGCGCGGTGGTCGATCCACAGCAGAACGCCCTGGCGTGCTCGCTGGCGACCTCGCGTCACGGTCAGGCCGAGCCGATCGAATGGCTGCGCCAGGAACGTGTGCGTCACGCGATCAAGGTCGGCCCGGCCGGGCTGAACAACCATGATCGCCTGCAACTGCTGAGCGATCCGGTGGCCCTGGCCCGTCTGCACGAGCAGGTGTGGGCCGAAGGCCACGCCGAGTGGCTGGACGCCTGGCGGGCTTCGGTGAAAGCCGATCCCCATGCGCCGCTGCTGCCGCTCAAGCCTGTGAGCTTGCAGGCGCAACCGGCCTGATGAAGAACCCCCCGCGAAAGCGGGGTTTTTTTTTGCCTGCCGATTACCGTCTCGGATCACTCGTTCCCACGCTCTGCGTGGGAATGCAGCCCGGGACGCTCTGCGTCCCATCCGGCACCAACCGATCAAAAAACCTTGTGCAAACGGACGAGTGCGTTAGCATCCGTCCCCGAATTGGCGCACCCGGACAATCTTGTCCATTTCTGTCGGTTTTCGCGCCGCAAACGCAATGGTTTTGGGGACTTGAAGATGAAGAAGTATCTGTCGATGCTGCTGGTCGGCGTCACGGCACTGGTTGCAGTCAATGCGGCGCAGGCCGGCGCAATCGACGACGCGGTCAAGCGTGGCTCGTTGAAGGTCGGCATGGATCCGACCTACATGCCGTTCGAAATGACCAACAAGCGCGGCGAAATCATCGGTTTCGAAGTCGACATCCTCAAAGCCATGACCAAGGCCATGGGCGTCAAGCTGGAGCTGGTCTCCACCGGCTACGACGGGATCATCCCGGCGCTGATGACCGACAAGTTCGACATGATCGGCAGCGGCATGACCCTGACCCAGGAACGCAACCTGCGCCTGAACTTCAGCGAACCGTTCATCGTGGTCGGCCAGACCCTGCTGATCCGCAAGGAACTGGAAGGCACCATCAAGTCCTACAAAGACCTGAACACCGCCGACTACCGCATCACCTCCAAGCTCGGCACCACCGGCGAGATGGTCGCCAAGAAGCTGATCTCCAAAGCCAAGTACCACGGCTACGACAACGAGCAGGAAGCCGTGCTCGACGTGGTCAACGGCAAGGCTGATGCCTTCATCTACGACGCGCCGTACAACGTGGTCGCGGTGAACAAGGTCGGCGCCGGCAAACTGGTGTTCCTCGACAAGCCGTTCACCTACGAGCCACTGGCCTTCGGTCTGAAGAAGGGTGACTACGACAGCCTCAACTTCATCAACAACTTCCTGCACCAGATCCACGAAGACGGCACCTACGATCGCATCCATGACAAGTGGTTCAAGAGCACCGAGTGGCTCAAGGACATGGAATAACACCCGCTCGCTGATCGTTCCCACGCTTTGCGTGGGAACGCCGCCCGGGACGCTCCGCGTCCCTTCGCAAGCGTGACGCAGAGCGTCACAGGATGCATTCCCACGCAGAGCGTGGGAACGAGCGACTCAGAGAAACATTCAATGAAACAGAAAAAAGCCCAATGGCCCTGGCACGTCCTGACCGTGCTGGTGCTGGTCGGCCTGGCCGGCGCGTTGTATTACGCCACGTCGCTGATGTCCTACGAATGGCGCTGGAACCGTGTGCCGCAGTACTTCGCCTATCAGGCCGAGGAAACCCAGCGCGCGACCGATATTTCCACCGTCAGCGAACTGGTTCGCAAGGGCGGCAGCGCGCAGGTCACCCTGCGCAATGATGCCGGTGACGAGCAGCACCTGACCGTCGACGAAAACAGCCTGCAATTCGCTCAGGGCGACGATGTGGCCGAAGGCGACGTCGTGGGCGTGACGCGGCATTGGGCGGCGGGTCCGCTGCTGTGGGGCCTGTGGACCACGCTTTGGCTGTCGGTGGTGTCCGGTGTGCTGGGTCTGCTGATCGGTCTGGCCACCGGGCTGTGCCGGCTGTCGAGCAACCCGACCCTGCGCGACCTGTCGACGATCTATGTCGAACTGGTGCGCGGCACGCCGCTGCTGGTGCAGATCTTCATTTTCTATTTCTTCATCGGCACGGTGATGAACCTGTCCCGGGAGTTCGCCGGGATTGCCGCGCTGTCGTTGTTCACCGGCGCCTACGTGGCGGAAATCATCCGTTCCGGTGTGCAGTCGATTGCCCGCGGCCAGAACGAAGCGGCGCGTTCGCTCGGCCTGAGTGCCGGTCAGTCGATGCGTCATGTGGTGCTGCCGCAGGCGTTCAAACGCGTGCTGCCGCCGCTGGCCGGGCAGTTCATCAGTCTGGTCAAAGACACTTCGCTGGTGTCGGTGATCGCCATCACCGAGCTGCTGAAAAGCGGCCGGGAAGTCATCACCACGTCGTTCTCGCCGTTCGAGATCCTGTTCTGCGTCGCCGGCCTGTACCTGTTGATCAACCTACCGCTGTCGAAAATCGCCAGCCGGCTTGAGCGGAGGCTCGCGCAAAGTGATTGAAGTCCGCGATCTGGTAAAAGTCTTCGACACCCGTGGGCAAGTGGTGCGCGCGGTGGATAACGTCAGCACCTCCGTGGCCAAGGGCGAAGTGCTGGTGGTGATCGGTCCGTCCGGTTCCGGCAAGTCGACCTTCCTGCGTTGCCTTAATGGTCTGGAAGAATTCGATTCCGGCTCGGTGAGCATCGACGGCCTGCAACTGGCCGACCCGAAAACCGACGTCAACGCCTACCGCCGCGAAGTCGGCATGGTGTTCCAGCATTTCAATCTGTTCCCGCACATGACCGTGCTGGAGAACCTGTGCCTGGCGCAGAAAGTCGTACGCAAGCGCGGCCAGAAGGAAAGCGAAGCCAAGGCTCTGGCATTGCTGGAGAAGGTCGGCATCGCCCAGAAGGCCCGCGAATACCCGTCGCGCCTGTCCGGCGGTCAGCAGCAGCGCGTGGCGATTGCCCGGGCGCTGGCGATGGACCCCAAGGTCATGCTGTTCGACGAACCGACCTCGGCCCTCGACCCGGAAATGGTCGGCGAAGTGCTGGACGTGATGAAAAACCTGGCTGTGGAAGGCATGACCATGGTCTGCGTGACCCACGAAATGGGTTTTGCCCGGGAAGTGGCGGATCGGGTGCTGTTCTTCGATCACGGCAAACTGCTGGAAGACGCCTCGCCGGCCGAGTTCTTCGATGCGCCGAAGGATCCGCGAGCCCAGGCGTTCCTGCGGCAAGTCCTCTAAACGCAGGGCAAAAAAACGCAGCCATTGGCTGCGTTTTTTTATCACTGATCGTTCCCACGTCGAGGCGTCGAACCGTCTGCGTGGGAATGCCGCCCAGGACGCTCTGCGTCCCTTCGCAAGCGTGACGCGGAGCGTCACAGGATGCATTCCCACGCGGAGCGTGGGAACGATCTGGCGTCCACTTACACCTTGAACCGGCCCACCAGTGTTTGCAGGTGAGTGCCCAAACGCGCCAGCTCGACGCTGGAGGCCGCCGTCTCTTCACTGGCCGCCGAGGTCTGGTCCGAGACATCCCGCACGTTCAGCACGCTACGGTTGATCTCTTCGGCCACGGCGCTCTGTTGCTCGGCCGCTGCGGCGATCTGCTGGTTCATCGCCTGAATCGCCGAAACGGTGCGAGTGATGCTTTCCAGCGAACCACCGGCACGCCGGGTCAGCTCGACACTGCTGTCGGTCAGGGTGCGGCTGTTGTCCATGATCGTCGCCACTTGCTGGGTGCCGTTCTGCAGGCCGACGATCAGTTCTTCGATCTCTTCCGTGGACTTCTGGGTGCGCTGGGCGAGGCTGCGGACTTCGTCGGCAACCACCGCAAAGCCGCGACCGGCTTCACCGGCACGAGCGGCCTCGATGGCGGCGTTGAGGGCCAGCAGGTTGGTTTGCTGGGCCACGGACTTGATCACGTCGAGCACGCTGCCGATCTTGTCGCTTTCGCGCTTGAGCTCGCCCATGGCCTCGGTGGAGTGGCCGACTTCAGCGGCCAGACGTTCGATCTGGGCGATGGCTTCACCGACAACCTTGTCGCCTTCACGGGCCTGCTGGTCAGCAGCGACCGCTGCTTCCGAAGCTTCCTCGGCGTTGCGTGCGACTTCCTGCACGGTGGCGGCCATTTCGTTCATGGCGGTGGCGACCTGGTCGGTCTCGATTTTCTGATTGTTGACCCCGGCGCTGGTCTGCTCGGTCACCGCGGACAACTCTTCGGCGGCGCTGGCGATCTGGGTCACGCCGTCGCTGATGCCACCGATCAATTCGCGCAGGCCCTGGGTCATGCTCTGCATCGAGCGTTGCAGTTGACCAAGTTCATCGCGGCGCAGGGACACCAGATTGTGGGTCAGGTCACCGGCGGCCACGCGTTCGGCGACTTTCAGGGTCTGTTCCAGCGGAATGATGATCTGCCGGGTGATCGCCCAGGCCGCGAGCAGACCGAAGGCCAGGGCCAGCACGGTGGCGATCATCAGCATGTTTTTGGCGTGCGCGGCATCGGTGTCGCGGACGATGGTCTGGGATTCGGTGAGTTTCTTGCTGACGTCGAGCAGGATGTCGCCTTGGGCCGACATGCGAGCCAGCGCTTTGGCGTTGTTCACCTGGGAGTCGCGGAACTGGCTGACGGCGGCGCGGTAAGCCTTGAGCGATTCGGTGGCCTGCTGCAGGTTGGCGATGTGTTGCTCGGGCAGTTTGCTCGGCAGGCTTTCCAGATTGTTCAGGGCGGCGGCGATGGCATCCAGCGCCGGTTGTTCGGCTTCGGCCTTGCCGCTGTAGGTGTAGCCGCGCACCTGATAGCGCGCCTGCTGCAGCAGTTTGCTCAGCTCGATCACGCTGTTGAATTGCGCAACGCTGTCGCCTTGCAACAGGGATTTCTCGACTTCGCTGACCTTGGCCACGGCGTTATCGGCGCTGGCGCCGAGTTTGCTGCGGGCGTCTTCACGCTGCACGGTGGCCTGGGTCATGTCGCCAAAGGCGCGTTTGTACTCGGCGACCGCTGCCAGTTGCTGATCGATCATGGCCACGTCGGACGGTTGCTCGATCATGCCGCGGGCGCTTTGCAGGCCGGCGTCGAGTTTGCCGAGCAGGTCGTTGACCGCACCGGGGCCCTGTTCGCCACGGCGGGCTTCATAGTCCAGACGCGCCAGGCGCAGGTCCTTGGTCAGCTCGTTGAGGCTGGAGATGAAGCCGAGCTTGTCGCCTCGGCTGATGATCCCGCTCATGCCGGTCCAGCCGGTGAAGGTGATCAACAGGGTCAGCAGCAGCACCAGGCCGAAACCGATTCCAAGCTTACGTTTGACGCTGACGTTTCCAAGACTCTCGGCTAACCAACGGTACATGCGACGACTCCCTCGGACCACTAATTGGACTTATGGGGAGGGTATCGGCCGCATGATGGCAATCTGTAACGCCTTTTGTCCGGCGAAGCGCTTAGAACAGAAGCGCTCAGAACAGCCGGGCGAGCAGTGCGGTGACGGCGGTTTCGACCCGCAGGATTCGCTCGCCCAGTTGCACCGGTTGCAGCCCGGCCTTGGCCAGCAGATCGATTTCGTAGGGAATCCAGCCACCCTCGGGGCCGATGGCCAGGGTTACCGGTTCGCTGAGGGCGCGGGGGCAGGGCGGGAAGTTGCCCGGATGGCCGACCAGACCGAGAGTGCCGTCGGTGATGGCCGGCAGGCGATCTTCGACGAACGGCTTGAAGCGCTTCTCGATGATGATTTCCGGCAGCACCGTGTCCCGGGCCTGTTCCAAGCCCAGGATCAACTGTTCGCGGATCGATTCCGGTTCGAGGAACGGCGTCTGCCAGAAGCTTTTCTCGACCCGGTAGCTGTTGACCAGAATCACCTTCGACACGCCCATGGTCGCCACGGTCTGGAACACCCGGCGCAGCATCTTCGGGCGGGGCAGGGCGAGTACCAGGGTCAGCGGCAGTTTGGCCGGTGGCGGTTGATCGAGGGTGACCCGCAGCTCGGCTTCGCCCGCGTCCAGGCGCAGCAGCTCGGCCGGGCCCATCAGCCCGTTGATGCGCCCGACCCGCAGGCTGTCGCCGACTTCCGAGCGGTGGACTTCCTGCATGTGGGTCAGGCGCCGATCACGCAGCACGACGCGGTCGGCCGCAATGAAGTCGGCCTCTTCGAGCAGCAGCAGGTTCATGGCTGAGTCGCTGGCGGCTGGTCGTTGTGATCGTCGGCGGTTTCTTCCGGGCGCTCGCGCCTGCTGACCAGACTGCCGAACAGGATGCCGACTTCGAACAGCATCCACATCGGCACGGCCAGCAGGGTCTGGGAGAAGATGTCCGGCGGGGTCAGGATCATGCCGACCACGAAGCAGCCGATGATCACGTACGGACGGATCTTCTTCAGGTATTTGACGTCGACCACGCCGATCCACACCAGCAGCACCACGGCCACCGGGATTTCGAACGCCACGCCGAAAGCGAAGAACAGCGTCATGACGAAATCGAGGTAACTGGTGATGTCGGTCATCATTTCCACGCCGGCCGGGGTGGCCGAGGCGAAGAACTTGAAGATCAGCGGGAACACGAAGAAGTAGGCGAATGCCATGCCGGTGTAGAACAGCAGGATGCTGGAGATCAGCAACGGCACTGCGACACGCTTCTCGTGCTTGTACAGGCCCGGTGCGATGAAGCCCCAGATCTGATGCAGGATCACCGGAATCGCCAGGAACAGCGAGACCATCATCGTCAGCTTCAACGGCGTCAGGAACGGCGACGACACGTCGGTGGCGATCATCGTCGCGCCGGCGGGCAGGTATTCACGCAGCGGCGTCGAAACGAAGGTGTAGATCTGCTGGGTAAAGGCAAACAGCCCGGCGAAGATGATGAAGATCGCCGCGACGCAACGCAGCAGGCGGGTGCGCAACTCGGTGAGGTGCGAAACCAGCGGCATGTGCTGGTCGTTTTCGGGGAGATCGCTCATGGGGCTCGCGGCGGCAGTGTTGGGTCGTGTGGGGCTGGCGCAACAGGCGCAGCCGCAGGGGCAACAGGTTCTACAGGAGCGGTGACAGGTGCGATTTCAGCAGAAGCGGTCGATACGTGTTCGACACTTGCTGACGGCGCATGAATCGTTTGCTCGGCAACCGGAGGTGCCGGCGTCGGCTCCTGCTGAACCGGCGTGAAAATCTTCCGCGCCTCCTGTTCCAGCGACAGGATGTGCTCGTTGTGCAGTTGCCGACGGATTTCGTCGGCACCGATTTCACGCTCAACTTCCTGTTTGATCGCGTTGAAGCTGCGCTTCAGCCGTCCGACCCAAAGGCCGGCGGTGCGTGCAGCGCCCGGCAGACGCTCGGGACCCAGCACCAGCAGGGCGACGAGGCCGACGAGCAGCAGTTCAGAGAAGCTGATACCAAACATTAGTCAGTGCTCACACGTCTTTGCGGATCGGCTCTTCGACTTTCTGCGCCTGCACGTCGATGGTGTGCGGCGGGTTGGCCTGAGCGGTGGCTTGCGGCTGAACCGGCGGCACCGGTTGCGCAGGCGTGACGGTCGGATCGGCCGGTTTTTCGTCGTCGTTCATGGCTTTACGGAAGCCCTTGATCGATTCGCCGACGTCGGTGCCAAGGTTTTTAAGTTTCTTGGTACCGAACACCAGTACCACGACCACCAGGATGACGATCCAGTGTTTCCAGTCAAAAATGCCCATGTTGCTGTTCCTCTCTTGAAGTTGTTCAGGCGGACGGGCGCGAGGCTTTCTCGACGTGTCCGGACAGGCCGAAACGGCGATCCAGTTCATCCAGCACCGCCTGCGGATGCTGCCCCAACTGGGCAAGCATGACCATGCTGTGGAACCACAGGTCGGCGGTCTCGTAGATCACGTCGCTGCAGTCGCCGCTGACGGCGGCGTCCTTGGCGGCAATGATCGTTTCGACCGACTCTTCGCCGACCTTTTCCAGAATCTTGTTCAGACCCTTGTGGTACAGACTGGCGACATACGAGCTGTCGGCGGCTGCGCCCTTGCGCTCTTCCAGCACCTGAGCAAGGCGGGTCAGGGTGTCACTCATGTTTGTGTCCTGCGGAGTAAATAGCGTGCGGGTCTTTCAGGACCGGGTCGACCGTTTTCCAGTCGCCGTTTTCGAAGACGCGGTAGAAGCAGCTTTGACGGCCGGTATGGCAAGCGATGTCGCCGATCTGTTCGACCATCAGGATGATGACGTCGGCGTCGCAGTCCAGACGCATTTCATGCAGCGTCTGTACGTGGCCGGACTCTTCGCCCTTGCGCCACAGCTTGCCACGGGAACGTGACCAATAGATGGCACGGTTTTCCGCCGCGGTCAGCTCCAGGGCTTCGCGGTTCATCCAGGCCATCATCAATACGCGTCCGGTCTTGTGATCCTGGGCAATCGCCGGCACCAGGCCATCGGCGTCCCACTTGATCTCGTCCAGCCAGTTTTTCATCTTCGACTCCGACAGCGAACCCACACTTCAATAGTCGGGTTCAGGCGTTGAAACAGTGTGCCAGCCGATCACGGAACTGGCTATCGGCGAACGACCAGATACAAGCCGACTGCCACCATGATTCCGGCAGGCCAATGCCCCAGTTCGTGCATCGGGCCCCCGGCGGCGAGGATCGTACCGCCCGCCAGATGAGCGCTGCCGAGCAGGCGCAGGAACCAGTCGTCCTTGCGCTTTTTCCACGGCGGCGGCGGGTCGTTGGCGTGGGGCTGGGACATGCGTTCGAGCAGATCGCGGGCCATGTTGGCCAGGTGCGGCAGTTGTTCGAACTGGCTCTGGACGTTGCCGATCAAGGCTTTCGGGCTGACGCGCTCGCGCATCCAGCGCTCGAGGAACGGCTGTGCGGTGTTCCACAGATCGAGGTCCGGGTACAGCTGACGGCCCAGGCCTTCGATGTTCAGCAGGGTCTTTTGCAGCAATACGAGTTGCGGCTGCACTTCCATGTTGAAGCGGCGCGCGGTCTGGAACAGGCGCATCAGCACCTGGCCAAATGAAATATCTTTTAATGGTTTTTCGAAGATCGGCTCGCACACGGTACGGATCGCCGCTTCGAATTCATTCAATTTGGTTTCCGCCGGCACCCAGCCCGAATCGATGTGCAATTGCGCCACGCGGCGGTAGTCGCGCTTGAAGAAGGCGAACAGGTTGCGGGCCAGATAATCCTGGTCTTCCGGGGTCAGGCTGCCGACGATGCCGCAGTCGATCGCGATGTACTGCGGGCTCCACGGGTTGACGGTGCTGACGAAGATGTTGCCCGGGTGCATGTCGGCGTGGAAGAAACTGTCGCGGAACACCTGGGTGAAGAAGATCTCCACGCCGCGCTCGGCGAGCATTTTCATGTCGGTGCGCTGGTCGGCGAGGGTCGCCAGGTCCGTCACCTGAATCCCGTAGATGCGCTCCATCACCAGCACTTTCGGCCGGCACCAGTCCCAATAGACTTGCGGCACGTAGAGCAGCGGCGAGCCTTCGAAGTTGCGTTTCAACTGGCTGGCGTTGGCCGCCTCGCGCAACAGGTCGAGTTCGTCGTAGATGGTTTTTTCGTAGTCGCTGACCACGTCCACCGGGTGCAGCAGACGAGCGTCGGCGGAGACATTTTCGGCGGCGCGGGCGAGGATGAACAGCCACGCCAGATCCTGGGCGATGATCGGTTTCAGGCCCGGGCGGATCACCTTGACCACCACTTCTTCACCGGTCTTCAGTTGCGCGGCGTGCACCTGCGCCACCGAGGCCGAGGCCAGCGGTTCGACGTCGAAGCGGCTGAACACTTCGCTGATCTTCTTGCCCAGTTGCTCTTCGATCAGTTTGACCGACAGCTGCGAATCGAACGGCGGCACGCGGTCCTGCAACCGCATCAGCTCATCGGCGATGTCTTCCGGCAGCAGGTCGCGGCGGGTCGAAAGGATCTGCCCGAACTTGATGAAGATCGGCCCCAGGTCCTGCAACGCCAGGCGCAGGCGTGCCCCACGGCTGAGGTCCAGCGGCTTGCGCGGGAACCAGCGCCACGGTAGGACGTAGCGCAGCGCCAGCAGGAACCACGGCAAAGGCAGATCGAACAGCAGGTCATCGAGGCGGTAGCGGATCACGACGCGCTGGATGCGCAACAGACGGCGGACGGCGAGCAGCTTCATGCGTTATCGCTTGGGTCGAGGGATCGGGAAAGGCGCTCGAAGCGCGCCTCGAGACGTTCCAGATCGAGTTTGATCCGGTCCAGTTCGCTGAAACGGGCTTCGGCTTCGCGCTGCCCGACGAGGGTGCGCGATTCTTCGGCCAGGTAT
Organism: Pseudomonas sp. IT-P2; assembly: GCF_949767575.1. Taxonomy (NCBI): domain Bacteria; kingdom Pseudomonadati; phylum Pseudomonadota; class Gammaproteobacteria; order Pseudomonadales; family Pseudomonadaceae; genus Pseudomonas; species Pseudomonas sp. IT-P2. The sequence continues at coordinate 89,079 of NZ_CATKQA010000006.1, forward strand.
TCGGCGAGGTTCTGGTTGAGGCTGGCAAATCCTTGTTGATACCAGCGGGCGCGGCTGCGCAGGTGGCCGCCGACCAGTTGCGTGGCGACAGGTCCCAGCCAGCGCGAGAGTTCGTACTCCCAGTCCAGCTCCAGGTCCTGCAGCACGCCCGCCAGCTCCAGCAGCACGCCGCTGTCGCCGTCGAGCTCGACTTCCGGCGCGTGCAGCACCGCCGTCTTGTCCTTGCTCAGGGCCAGTTTCACCAGACTCGAGGCCGGGGCGCGCAGGGTGCAGTCGACGCCGGTTTCCCAGTGGGATGCCAGCATCAGGCCTTCGTCGCTCGGCAGAATGAACAGTTGCAGCGCCGGGCTGCGGCAATCCACGGCAATCACTTTGCCGGTCAGGTGCGCCAGTCGCGGCAGCGCCGTGCTGTCGAGACGCAGCACGCGGTTCAGGCCGAGTTCGACGCTGGCGAGCAGCCCGGTCAGCAGCATCAGGGTTTGATGCCGCGGTGCAGGGCGACGATGCCTGCGGTCATGTTGTGATAGGTCACGCGATCGAAACCGGCGTCGACCATCATCGACTTCAAAGTTTCCTGATTCGGGTGCATGCGGATCGATTCAGCCAGGTAGCGATAGCTTTCCGAGTCGTTAGTGATCAGCTTGCCCATCAGCGGCATGAAGGCGAACGAGTAGGCGTCGTAGGCCTTGGACATCAGCGCGTTGGTCGGCTTGGAGAATTCCAGCACCAGCAGGCGGCCGCCCGGCTTGAGCACGCGCAGCATCGAGCGCAGGGCGTCTTCCTTGTGCGTCACGTTGCGCAGGCCGAAGGCGATGGTTACGCAGTCGAAATGGTTGTCCGGGAACGGCAGCTTTTCAGCGTCGGCCTGAACGAACTCGACATTGCCCGACACGCCGACATCCAGCAGGCGGTCACGACCGACCTTGAGCATGGATTCGTTGATGTCCGCGAGAACCACCTGACCGGTCGGGCCGACCAGGTGCGAGAATTTCTTGGTCAGGTCCCCGGTGCCACCGGCGATGTCCAGCACGCGATTGCCGGCGCGTACGCCCGACAGTTCGATCGCGAAACGCTTCCACAGACGGTGCATGCCGCCCGACAGAAGGTCGTTCATCAGGTCGTACTTGGCGGCCACGGAGTGGAACACCTCAGCGACTTTTTCCGCTTTCTGGCTTTCCGGAACGTTTTTGAAGCCGAAGTGAGTGGTGGGTTCGGCATCGCTGCCTTTGCGCTGATCAGTCATATCGCTGTCACCAAAAGAGAATGCGCGACATTCTAATCCCCAAGCCATGCTTTGTCTTGGAATGGCTAAAGGTAAGATGGGCAACCTTCGGGACGATTTGCCGCAGTGGCGGTCAAGATTCGTTGCAGGCATTCATAGCCCCATTCAAAAAGCAGGAGTCATTCAATGGCCCATATCAGTGTTGAGCGTGCCCACAGCCTGGGCAAGGAAGCGGCCCGCGAGAAAGCCGACAAACTGGCGCAGAAACTCTCCGATCAATATGGCCTGGAGCCGCAGTGGTCGGGCGATGTCCTGAACCTCAAGCGGTCGGGCGTGAAGGGCGCGGTGCATGTGGCCGAGGATTCGATCCGGGTCGACGTGGAACTGGGCCTGATGATGTCGGCCATGAGCGGCATGATCAAAGCCGAGATCGAAAAGGCGCTGGATAAAGCGCTGGTCTGATCAGGACAAACGGGGAGCTTCGGGCTCCCCGTTTTTTTCTCCTGCACCTGCCTTTTATGTCAGTTGTTAGGGTGCCGTTTCTAATTTTTCTCCCTACTTTGTGCCTGAGCCCGACACTCGTCAGGGCAGTTCCTCAAACCTTCTGCGCGTGAGGTGCACCATGGCCAAAGTCATTTTGAAGAAAAAAATCGACGCTTCGACTTCCGCTCTGAGCGACGTCAAATCCTATGCCCGCAAGATCTGGCTGGCAGGCCTGGGTGCCTACACCAAGGTCGGTCAGGAGGGCAGCGAGTACTTTCAGGAGTTGATCAAGGCTGGTCAAACTGTTGAAAAGAAAGGCAAAAAAGCCGTCACCGAAAAACTCGAAGCGGCCAACGCCGAGATCGATGAAGCCAAGAGCGAAGTCAGCTCCTTCAAAGGCCGGGTCGAAGTTCAGCTCGACAAGGTCGAGAAGGCGTTCGACACACGTGTCGCCAGTGCCTTGAATCGTATCGGCATTCCGTCTAAACATGACGTTGAGACACTCTCTGCTAAGCTCGATGAGCTGACGGCATTGCTCGAACGCGTCGCGCGTAAATCTTAAGGAGAACGGGATGGCTGGTAAAAAGAACACCGATAAAGAAGGCAGCTCGTGGATCGGAAAAGTCGAAGACTATTCCCGCAAGATCTGGCTGGCTGGTTTAGGCGTGTACTCGAAGATCGACACTGACGGCAGCAAGCTCTTCGATACATTGGTCAAAGACGGCGAGAAAGCCGAGAAGCTCACCAAGGCTGCAGTCGGCAAAAAAGTCGATGCTGCCAAGGACTCTGCAAGCTCGGCAAAATCGCGCATCAGCGGCGTGAAAGATCGCGCACTGGGCACCTGGGATCAGCTGGAGGGGGCTTTCGACAAGCGCCTGAACAGTGCGATTTCGCGCCTGGGCGTACCGAGCCGCAACGAGGTGAAGGATCTGCACAAGAAGGTCGATACCCTGACCAGGCAGATCGAAAAACTTACCGGCCTGAAAGCCCAGCCTGTCTCGGCCAAAACCGCAGCAGCCAAGCCTGCGGCCAAAACCGCTGCCAAGCCACTGGCTAAAGCCGCTGCCAAACCAGCAGCCAAAACCGCTGCCGCCAAGCCTGCAGCGAAAGCCGCGGCCAAACCGGTTGCCGCCAAGGCCGCCGCCAAGCCAGCTGCAAAAACGGCAGCAAAACCAGCTGCCAAACCGGCGGCCAAGCCAGCAGCGAAAACCGCTGCCGCCAAACCCGCTGCCAAGCCTGCCGCCAAACCGGCTGCGGCGAAAAAACCGGCAGTGAAAAAACCGGCCGCGCCGAAAGCCGCTGCGCCGAAACCGGTGACCACACCGCAAGCACTGGCAAGCACGTCGAACTCCGCCTCGGCTCCAACCCCGGCGCCTGCTCCGACTGCTGCATCGACTCCGTCGACGCCAACCAGTCAGTCCTGATTTTTCAGGGCTCAAGAAAACGCCCGGCCTGTGAAGGTCGGGCGTTTTTGTTTGGGTAAAAGCCGTCGGATTACTCGTGATCTTCGAGATACTGCAAAGCCATCCTCTCCGTCGCCACCTTCACCGGCGGCAACAGATGCGGCGCCACCAGCATCATGATCTGGTACACCACCAGCCGCACTTCCCCTTCGCGATCAAGAATCCGCTGATAGTCCAGCGAGAACAGCAGCGTCATGGTGATCTGCTCCACCAGTTGCCCCAGCGCCTGGGTGTCGCTGACCAACTGCCCCGACGCCTTCAACCGCGCCAGCAACGACGCCAGCGTACGCTTGAGCACGTTGAGGAACTGGCGAATGCCCTTGGCCAGTTTCGGCAGGCGGCCGGCCAGGTTCGACAGGTCCTGGAACAGGAAGCGGTACTGCGCCAGCCGTTCGACGATCAGGTGCAGGAACAGCCAGTAATCCTCCGGCGCCAGTTCGACATCGGCGGGCGGGTCGAGCAGCGGGGCGAGGTCGTTCTGGAAGCGCTCGAACAGTCCGAGAATCAGCGGCTCCTTGCCGTGGAAGTGGTAGTAGAGGTTGCCGGGGCTGATCCCCATTTCATTGGCAACCTCCATGGTGGAGACGTTCGGCTCGCCCTTTTCGTTGAACAACTGCAGGGCACATTCGAGGATCCGTTCGCTTGTTTTCATCCAGTCTTCTTAAAGGGCTTGAGTCAGTCAGCGCACACGCACATAGGTGCCCGGTGCAGCTTCCATCGGTGGGTAATTGGCGTTGCCGAGGGTCATCTGGGTTTCGTGCAGGGTGCCGGAGCGCTGCTGCACCCACTCCAGCCATTGCGGCCACCAGCTGCCGTCGACTTTCTTGGCGTCGTAGTACCAGGCGCGCGGATCGCCGCTGAGCTTTCCGTTCTCGACGTAATGGGCTTTCGGGTTGCCTGGCGGGTTGAGGATGCTCTGCACGTGGCCGCTGTTGGACAGCACGAAGCGCCGCTCGCCGCCCAGCAACAGCGTCGAGCGATACACCGCGTCCCACGGCGTGATGTGGTCGTTCATGCCGGCCACGCTGAAGCTGTCGACCGTGACCTTCTGCAGGTCGATCGGCGTGCCGCACACTTCCAGCCCACCGGGATGGGTCAACGGGTTGTGCTTGAAGAAGTCCAGAATGTCGCCGTGAAACGCGGCGGGCAGGCGGGTGCTGTCGTTGTTCCAGTAGAGGATATCGAACGCCGGCGGCTCCTTGCCCAGCAGGTAGTTGTTGACGAAGTAACTCCAGATCAGATCGTTGGGGCGCATCCAGGCGAACACCTTGGCCATGTCGCGACCCTCCAGCACGCCTTTCTGATAGGAGCGCCGCTTGGCCGCTTCGAGCGTTTGCTCATCGGCGAACAGGGTGGCCGGGGTGTTCATTTCACTGTCGAGCAGGCTCACCAGATAGGTGGCGCTGGAGACTCGTCGCAACTGCCGCTTGGCCTGCAGATGCCCTTGCAGCGCCGCGATGGTCAGCCCGCCGGCGCAGGCGCCCATCAGGTTGACCTCGCGGGCGCCGGTGATCGCCCGGCAAATGTTCATCGCTTCTTCCACGGCTTCGACATAGGTCGACAGGCCCCATTCGCGATGCCGCACATCCGGGTTGCGCCAGCTGATCATGAAGGTCTGTAAACCGTTCTTCAGGGCGAACTGGACGAAGCTGTTGCTCGGGCTGAGGTCGAAAATGTAGTACTTGTTGATTTGCGGCGGCACCACCAGCAGCGGTTTCGAATACTGTTTTTCGCTCATCGGCCGGTACTGGATCAGCTCGAGCATTTCGTTGCGAAACACCACTGATCCTGTGGTGGTGGCGACGGTCTTGCCGACTTCGAAAGCCTGTTTGGTCACCTGGCGTGGCAGGCCGTCGTTGTGCAGCAGATCATCGAACAGATGGCTGAGACCGCGCACCAGACTGTGGCCGCCGGAGTTGAACAGCTCCTTCACCGCCAGCGGATTGAGCAGGGTGTTGGAGGGCGCCACGGCGTCGTTGAGCAGGGTGAAGGCGAAGTGCGCGCGGGCGCGGTCGTCGTCGCTCATGCTGCTCTCGTCGATCCAGCTCTTGACCTGTTTCTGCCAGGCCAGATAAGCCTGCAGGCTGCGCCGGTAGAACGGGTTCAGGCTCCACGCCGGATCGGCGAAGCGGCTGTCCTGCGGATTGGTCGGGTGCAGGGTTTCGCCGAGCAGCACGCGTCCGAGCGCGCCTCCCAGCTTCAAGGCGTGTTTTGCACTGTGGATCGGATTGCGCAGCCCGTGGGCTGCAACGTTGCGCAAGGTCGAGATCAGGTCCCGGCCGCGCAGACCGGTCATGGCACTCTGTGCATTGATGAACACGGCGGGGCTGGGCACGACGCCCGTCGCTGGTTTGTCACGCATGACTCAACACTCCTTCGTCTTCAGGCCAAAAACAAACACACCGAACCAGAACACCATAGACGCTGTTGCGGGTTGTTGCCTGCGCCGGCTCCCTGCCACGCACCTGTCCGGAAGCGCTGCAAGACGCTCTCCAGAAATCCGTGCCGGGGCGGTTATCCGCCCAGCGGTGTCGGGTGCGGATGCATCACCGCACGCTGACGTTCCTCCTGGAGGAATTTCATGATGATCGGCGCCACCGCCTCGGCCCGGGTAATCAGGAACAGATGCCCGTCGTCGATGATGTGCAGCTGCGCGTTGGGGATGCGCCAGGCGAGCATGCGCATGTTGATCAGCGGGATCAGCGGATCGTCATCACCGGCCAGCACCAGCGTCGGCTGGTGGATCTTGTGCAGCCAGTGAATGCTGGTCCAGCCCAGGCCCGCGAACAGTTGCCAGTAGTAGCCGAGTTTGCCCGCCGAACGCACCTTGGCCGCATGGCTGGCGGCGAGTGTCGGGTCGCGGCGGAACGAGCCGCCGTAGATCATCGGGGCGATGCGGATCACATGGGACGGCTGGATGTAGCGCCGTGGGCTGGCCATCATCCACAGCACCTTCGGCTTGCCCGGCACCATCACCGCACCGGCGGCGGTCGCCGCCAGCACCAGCTTCTTGCAGCGCTCGGGATAGTCGTAGGCGAACTGCTGCGCCAGCGCGCCACCCCAGGACACGCCGATCACGTTGACCTGTCCGTAGTCGAGGTAATCGAGCATCCGCGCGGTGAGCTTCGCCAGCCCGGGAAAGCGATACGGACGGCTCGGCGTCGAAGAGCCACCGACACCGGGCACGTCGAAGGCGATCACTTCCAGGTCCGGATCCAGCGCCGCGACAAAAGGAAACACCAGCTCCAGGTTGGCGCCGATGCCGTTGAATATCAGCAAGGGCGTCAAGTGAGGCTTGCCGGGGCGGACCGCCGTGCGGATGGTCTGGCCATCCAGCTCGACGGTTCGAAAGATGAACGGGTGCGGCATGCTTCAAGGCCCTGTGGGTCGCAATCTCAGTGTTCACCTCACTCCCGAAAGGGAGTGAGGTGTGTCGGTTACCGCTCGTGAACGTAAGTGCCCGGTGAAGCTTCGCCTGCCGGATACGCCTTGTTGCCCAGTTTCGTTGGTGCTTTCTTCAATTCGCCCGAACGGGCCGCCTGCCACGCCTGCCAGTACAGCCACCAGGAGTCGGCATGCTTGGTCGAGTTTTCCTGCCAGTCATCGGCATTGGCGGTCATTTCGTCGCTGGTCATGTAGCGCGATTTCGGGTTGCCCGGCGGGTTCAGAATGCTCTGGATATGCCCGCTGCTGGACAGCACGAATTCGACCTTGCCACCAAACAGCTGCGCCGACTTGTAGCAGGACTTCCACGGCGTGATGTGGTCGTTGGTGCCCGCCAGCGAGAAAATGTCGGCGGTCACCTGCTTGAGGTCGATCGGCGTGCCGCACACTTCCAGTGCATTGGGGCGGATCAGTGGGTTGTTTTTGAACATCTCGATCAGGTCGCCGTGGAACGCGGCCGGCAGTCGAGTCGTATCGTTGTTCCAGAACAGGATGTCGAACACCGGCGGTTCGTTGCCGAGCAGGTAATTGTTGACCCAATAGTTCCAGATCAGGTCGTTGGGGCGCATCCAGGCGAAGACCTTGGCCATGTCTTTGCCTTCGAGCACGCCGGCCTGGTACGAATGGCGCTTGGCGGTCTCCAGGGTCTGCTCGTCGACGAACAGCGCGACGTCGCTGTCCAGCGTTGTATCGAGCACGCTGACCAGCAGGGTCAGGGCGTTGACCTTGTTCTCGCCGATCGCCGCGTAGTGGCCGAGCAGGGCGGTGCAGGTGATGCCGCCGGAGCAGGCGCCGAGCATGTTGACGTCCTTGCTGCCGGTGATCGCGGTGACCACATCGACCGCTTCCTTCAGGGCCTCGATGTAGGTGGAAAGGCCCCACTCGCGCTGTTCCTTGGTCGGGTTGCGCCAGCTGACGATGAAGGTCTGCACATTGTTGCGCAGGCAGAAGCGCGCCAGGCTCTTGTCCGGGCTCAAATCGAATACGTAAAACTTGTTGATCTGCGGCGGCACCACCAGCAGCGGGCGCTCGTGCACTTGTTCGGTGATCGGCTTGTACTGGATCAGCTCCAGCACGTCGTTGCGAAACACCACCGCGCCTTCGGTCACACCCAGGCTCTTGCCGACCTCGAACGCACCCATGTTGACCTGGCTCGGCATGCCGCCGTTGTGCACCAGATCCTTGGCCAGATGCGAGAGGCCATCGAGCAGGCTCTTGCCGCCGGTCTCGAAGAAACGTTTGACCGCCGCCGGGTTGGCCGCGGTGTTGGTCGGCGCCATGGCCTCGGTCATCAGGTTGATCACGAAGTGGCCGCGCGCGATGTCCTTGGGCGAGAGGCTGCTGTCGTCGATCCAGGCGTGGAGCTCCTTGCGCCATGCCAGGTAAGTTTGCAGATAACGTTTGTACAGCGGGTTCTGACTCCACGCCGGATCGACGAAGCGACGGTCATCGCCCGCCGGTTGCAGATCTGATTTGCCGAACAGCACGTTCTTCAGTTCAAGGCCGAACTGGGTGACGTGTTTGACACTATGGATAGGTTGTTTGATGGCCTGGGTCAGCACCATTCGAGCAGAGGCCAGCAGATCCTTTCCGCGTAGCCCAACGACAGGATTCAGCCCCAGGGTGTTCTCCGAGGCCTGGTACTTCAAATCATCGTTATTCTTGTTACTCATCTACGACGCTCCATTGTCCTGAGACGAGTACCCGGTTTTCTGCTGTGCAGTTCCACAGCCAATGCCAGGTACTACTGCTCGGGTGACCGTTGATTCTGCATAGCTGCTTTACAGTCGTAGAGCACTGCAGGGAACTTGCCAGTTCCATTGGTTACCCGAGATTGATTTTTTTCGCAAGCAGCCGATCCCGGGCCGCTTTAGCGGAGCATTCAAACAGATGAATCTAGAAAATGCCCTCTAAACAGTCCGAGGCGCGGACTAGAGCATCAGCTTGACGACGGACTGGTCCGGGTCGCGGGTTTTGCCGGCGGCTTTGAGTTCGGCCAGATAATCGGCCCAGAGTGCGTCATGACGTCGCCCTAGCTCGTACAGGTAATCCCAGGTGAACAGGCCGCTGTCGTGACCGTCGTCGAAGGTCAGTTTCAGTGCGTACTGACCGGCCGGTTCTACTTTGGTCAGGCCGACGTGCAGCTTGCCGAATTGCAGGATCGGTTTGCCGTGGCCCTGGACCTCGGCGGAGGGGGAGTGCACGCGCAGGAATTCGGCGGGCAGGGTGTATTCCTCGCCGGACGCGTATTTGAGCGACAGGGTTTTCGAGGCTTTGTGCAGTTTGATGTCGGTGGGAAGCATAGAAAAAAGCCTTTAGCTGCAAGCTACAAGCGGCAAGCTTAACTCAGCTTGCCGCTTGTAGCTCGGAGCTGGCAGCTCTACAGAATATAACGGGACAGGTCTTCGTTCTGCGCCAATTCGCCCAAGTGGCTGTTGACGTATTCGGCGTCGATCTCGATCGCCTTGTCGTCGTGAGCGCTGGCCAGGTCGCCGGCACTGAACGACACCTCTTCCAGCAGACGCTCGAGCAGCGTGTGCAGGCGACGGGCACCGATGTTCTCGGTCTTCTCGTTGACCTGCCAGGCGATCTCCGCCAGACGCTTGATGCCTTCCGGCTGGAACTGGATGTTCAGGCCTTCGGTTTTCAGCAGCGCGCAGTATTGCTCGGTGAGCGAGGCGTGCGGTTCGCTGAGGATGCGTTCGAAGTCCTGCGGGCTCAGGGCCTTGAGTTCCACACGGATCGGCAGACGGCCTTGCAGCTCCGGCACCAGATCGCTCGGCTTGCTCAGGTGGAACGCACCGGAGGCGATGAACAGGATGTGGTCGGTCTTGACCATGCCCAGCTTGGTGTTGACGGTGCAGCCTTCGATCAGCGGCAGCAGGTCACGTTGCACGCCCTCGCGGGACACATCGGCGCCGCCGACATTGCCGCGCTTGGCGACCTTGTCGATTTCGTCGATGAACACGATGCCGTGCTGCTCGACGGCTTCCAGAGCCTTGGCCTTCAACTCTTCTTCGTTGACCAGGCGACCGGCTTCTTCGTCGCGTACCAGTTTCAGCGCTTCCTTGACCTTGAGCTTGCGGGCCTTCTTCTTGCCCTTGCCCATGTTGGCGAACAGGTTCTGCAACTGGTTGGTCATTTCTTCCATGCCCGGAGGCGTGGCGATTTCGATGCCGGCCATCTCGGCGACTTCGATCTCGATTTCCTTGTCGTCCAGCTGACCTTCGCGCAGGCGCTTGCGGAACAGTTGGCGAGTGTTGGAATCCTGGGTCGGCGCTTCTTCATTGCTGAAGCCCATGCGTGCCGGTGGCAGCAGGGCGTCGAGGATTCGGTCCTCGGCGGCGTCTTCGGCGCGGTGGCGAACGCGGGTCATTTCCTGCTCGCGCAGCATCTTGATCGCAGCATCGGCCAGATCACGGATGATCGATTCGACGTCACGGCCGACGTAGCCGACTTCGGTGAACTTGGTCGCTTCGACCTTGATGAACGGCGCGTTGGCCAGCTTGGCCAGACGACGGGCGATTTCGGTTTTACCGACACCGGTCGGGCCGATCATCAGGATGTTCTTCGGGGTCACTTCAACGCGCAGCTCTTCAGGCAGCTGCATGCGGCGCCAGCGGTTGCGCAGGGCAATCGCGACAGCGCGCTTGGCATCGTCCTGGCCGATGATGTGGCGGTTGAGTTCGTGGACGATTTCGCGGGGAGTCATGGACATAATAATTGACGGTCCTCAAGCAGAAACAAGCCGTGGCACAGGGGCCGCGTCAGGCTCATTCAGCGAGATCCTGCTCCTCAATGGTCTGGGTGTGGTTGGTGAATACACAGATGTCGCCGGCGATGCCGAGAGCGGTCTCGACGATTTCGCGGGCCGACAGGTCGGTCTTCTTCAGCAGGGCGCTGGCGGCGGCTTGCGCATAGGCGCCACCGGAACCCATGGCGATCAGGCCGTCTTCGGGTTCGACCACGTCACCGTTGCCGGTGATGATCAAGGATGCGTCCTTGTTGGCGACCGCGAGCATCGCTTCGAGGCGGCTCAGGGAGCGGTCGGTGCGCCATTCTTTGGCGAGTTCGACGGCGGCGCGGATCAGGTGGCCCTGGTGTTTCTCGAGCTGGCCTTCGAAACGTTCGAACAAGGTGAAGGCGTCGGCGGTGGCACCGGCGAAACCGGCGATGACTTCGCCGTGGTACAGGCGACGAACTTTCTTCGCGTTGCCTTTCATCACGGTATTGCCGAGAGAAACCTGGCCGTCGCCGCCCATGACGACTTTGCCGTGGCGGCGGACTGAAACGATGGTGGTCAAGGGAAGAGTCTCCACACTGCGGGGCGAAAATGCCTTATGCCCATTCATATGGGGGTGGTGGAGAGGATTTCAACTGCGGGGCGGGAGAGGGGACGAGCGGTGGTTTGCGCGGGGTCGTTCCCACGCAGAACGACATGATCGTTCCCACGCTCTGCGTGGGAATGCAGCCCGGGACGCTCCGCGTCCCTTGCCGCAGGGACGCGGAGCGTCCATTGAGGCATTCCCACGCAGAGCGTGGGAACGATCGGTGAGGAGGATCAGCGGCTCTGACGTTGTTGTAACAACAGGTTGCTGAAGCCGGCGCCCGCCAGTTGTTTCTGGGCGGTGGTCAGCTGTTCGCGGTTGCTGAACGGGCCGACCAGTACGCGATACCAGGTTTCGTCCTTGACCGTCCCGGACTCAACCGCGACCGCCTGGCCGAGCAGAATGATCTGCGCGCGCACCTTGTCGGCATCCGTCTCTTTGCGGAACGAGCCGGCCTGGAGGAAGAACTTGGTCACCGGTGCAGCCTTGGTCACCGGCGGCGCTGGCGGCGGGGTGATCCCGGCCAGTGCAGCCTGCGCCCGTGCGGTGTCGATCTTCGCCGCTTCAGCCGGGGTCACCGGCGTGGTCGGAATTGCCGGCACTTGTGGCGTCGGCAGGGTTTTCTCCGGCACCGCGTCCGGCGGCACGATCACTTCCGATTCCGGCAGCAGGGTGTAGAAGTCGTACTTCGGCTTCACCGGTTGCGTCGGGCTCGGCGGGGTCTTGTTGGCCTCGGCGATCTTGCTGGCTTTCTGTTGTTGCTGTTGCTCGACCTTCTCGCGCTTGACCGTGTCGCTGCCCTTGCCCGGCTCCAGCTTCATCAGGAACACGATGAACGCGCCGACCGTCAGGCCGATGGCCATCCACAGCCAGCCCGGAATCGGCTGCTTCGCTGGAGCTTGGTAACGGCTGGCGCCACGCTTGGGTGCAGGTTTTTTCTTGGCAGCCAACTTACATGCGCTCCAGGGTTTCCAGGCCGAGCAGTTCCAGGCCTTGCTTGAGGGTACGGCCGGTCAGCGCGGCAAGGCGCAGGCGGCTTTGCATTTGTGCCGGAGTGTCGGCGGTAAGGATCGGGCAGTTCTCGTAGAAGCTGGAGAACAGGCCGGCGACCTCGTACAGGTAGGTGCACAGGGTGTGTGGCGTGCCCTTTTCCGCAACGTTGTTCAGCACTTCGCCGAACTGCGCCAGTTTGGCTGCCAGATCGTGTTCCTGCGGCGCTTCGAGGACGATCTGGCCATCGACTTCGCTGTAATCCTTGTCAAGCTTGCGGAACACCCCGGCCACGCGAGTGTAGGCGTACAGCAGGTACGGGGCGGTGTTGCCTTCGAGGTTGAGCATCTGGTCGAAGTTGAAGCTGTAGTCGCTGGTGCGGTGCTTCGAAAGGTCGGCGTATTTCACTGCGCCGATGCCCACAACCTTGGCGATGCTGCGCAGTTCGTCGTCGGCCAGTGTCGGGTTTTTCTCTTTTACCAATGCGTAGGCACGTTCCTGCGCTTCGGTCAGAAGATCGATCAGCTTCACGGTGCCGCCATCTCGGGTCTTGAACGGACGACCGTCGGCGCCGTTCATGGTGCCGAAGCCCATGTGCTCCATTTCCATCGGATGGGTCACGAAACCGGCCTTGCGCGCCACGGCGAACACTTGCTGGAAGTGCAGGGCCTGACGCTGGTCGACGAAGTACAGCGCGCGGTCGGCCTTCAATTTGCCGCTGCGGTAGCGCACAGCCGCCAGGTCGGTGGTGGCGTACAGGTAGCCGCCGTCGGCCTTGACGATGATCACCGGCAGCGGCTCGCCTTCGGCGTTCTTGAATTCGTCGAGGAACACGCACTGTGCGCCGTTGCTTTCGACCAGCATGCCGGCGGCCTTCAGGTCGTTGACCACGTTGATCAGGTCGTCGTTGTAGGCGCTTTCGCCCATCACGTCGGCCATGGTCAGTTTGACGTTGAGCAGTTCATAGATCTTCTGGCAGTGCGACAGCGAGATGTCCTTGAACTTGGTCCACAGTGCCAGGCATTCAGCGTCGCCGGCCTGCAACTTGACCACCAGGCCACGGGCGCGGTCGGCGAATTCCGGCGATTCGTCGAAGCGTTGCTTGGCGGCGCGGTAGAAGTTTTCCAGGTCCGACAGCTCGTCGCTGGTGATCGGATTTTCCTGCAGGTAGGCCATCAGCATGCCGAACTGGGTACCCCAGTCACCGACGTGGTTCTGACGGATCACGGTGTCGCCGAGGAATTCGAGTACCCGCGCCACGCCATCGCCAATGATGGTCGAGCGCAAGTGGCCGACGTGCATCTCTTTGGCCAGGTTCGGCGCCGACAGATCGACCACGGTGCGTTGCGCCGGGCCGGCCTTGCGCACGCCAATGTGATCGTCGGCCAGAGCCGCGTCGAGGCGCGAGGCCAGCGCCTGGGTGTTCTGGAAGAAATTGATGAAGCCAGGACCGGCGATTTCGGCCTTGGTGACGTTTTCGTCAGCCGGCAGGGCGGCAATGATTTTTTCCGCCAGGTCGCGCGGCTTCATGCCCGCAGGCTTGGCCAGCATCATGGCGATGTTGCTGGCAAAGTCGCCGTGGGTCTTGTCCCGGGCGTTTTCCACCTGGATCGCCGGCGTCAGGCCTTCAGGCAACACACCTTCGTTGACGAGTTGGGTGAGGGCTTGTTGGATCAGCTGGCGAATGGTGTCTTTCATGGTCTTCTCTTTCGACCGCAAGCGCGGCGGCGCATCGATGCGCGGGTGGAAAAACTGGGCATTATCCGTTGCGAAGACGGGCTTGCCAACCTTAGCAGGCAGGATGTGGATGTGTGGTGACAAATAGACTGCTTTCGCGAGCAGGCTCGGTCCCACCCTTGGATACATTTCCCTGTGGAAGCTGGCTTGCCAGCGATAGCGATCGATCAATCAATACAAATCGACGGGATCGACATCCAGCGACCAGCGCACTGCCCGGCCGCTTGGCATCTGCTCCAGCACCAGCAGCCAGCTCGCCAGCAATCGGTGCAGCGGCGCCCGGGCCGTGGCCTGCAACAGCAGCTGCGCGCGGAAGCGTCCGGCCCGACGTTCCATCGGTGCCGGCACCGGCCCCAGCAATTCGATGCCGCTCAGGTTCTGTTCGGCCAGCAAGCGCTCGGCCTCGCTGCATGCCTCATCGAGAAAACCTTCGGCCTGCCCCGGCTTGTGGGCTTCGGCGCGCAGCAGGGCGAGATGGGCGAACGGCGGCAGGCCGGCGGCGCGGCGTTCGCTCAGCGCCTGTTCGGCGAAGGCGAAGTAACCCTGCTCGGTCAGTTGCACCAATAAAGGATGGTCGGCGAGGTGGGTCTGGATGATCACCTTGCCCGGTTCTTCCGCCCGCCCGGCACGGCCGGCAACCTGCACGATCAGCTGCGCCATGCGCTCGCTGGCGCGGAAGTCGCCGGAGAACAGCCCACCGTCGGCATCGAGGATCGACACCAGCGTCACCCGGGGGAAGTGGTGCCCCTTGGCCAACATCTGGGTGCCGACCAGAATGCACGGCTGGCCTTTCTGGATCGTGGCGAACAACTGGTTCATCGCATCCTTGCGCGACGTGCTGTCACGGTCGACGCGCAACACCGGATAGTCCGGGAACAGAATTGCCAGCCGTTCCTCAGCCCGCTCGGTGCCGGCGCCCACGGGGCGCAGATCGACCTTGTTGCACTTCGGGCACTGGCGCGGCACACGTTCCACGTAACCGCAGTGGTGGCAGCGCAGCTCGCCGTAGCGCTGGTGCACGGTCATTCGCGCATCGCAGCGCTGGCATTCGGACATCCAGCCACAATCGTGGCACAGCAGCGTCGGGGCAAAACCCCGGCGGTTGAGGAACACCAATACCTGCTGGCCGGCGGCGAGGGTCTGGCCGATGGCTTGCTGCATCGGCCCGGAAATGCCGCTGTCCAGGGGACGACTTTTCACATCCAGGCGCAGGAAACGTGGCTGCTTGGCGCCTCCGGCCCGTTCGTTCAGGCGCAGGAGTCCGTAACGGCCGGTGTAGGCGTTGTGCAGGCTTTCCAGGGATGGCGTCGCGGAGCCGAGCACGATCGGGATGTTTTCCTGTCGCGCCCGCACCAGCGCCAGGTCCCGTGCGTGGTAGCGCAGACCTTCCTGCTGTTTATAGGAGCCATCGTGTTCTTCGTCGATGATGATCAGCCCCGGATTTTTCATCGGGGTGAACAGCGCCGAGCGGGTGCCGATAATAATGTCGGCCTCGCCGTCACGGGCGGCGAGCCACGCGTCCAGACGATCACGGTCGTTGACCGCCGAGTGCAGCAAGGCGATGCGGGCGTTGAAGCGTTGCTCGAAGCGGGCGAGGGTCTGCGGGCCGAGGTTGATTTCCGGGATCAGCACCAGCGCCTGCTTACCGGCCTCAAGGGTTTCGCGGATCAGTTGCAAATAGACTTCGGTCTTGCCGCTGCCGGTGACCCCGGCCAGCAGGAACGCGTGATAACTGTCGAACCCGGCGCGAATCGCCTCATACGCAGCGCGCTGTTCGTTGTTGAGCGGCAGCTCCGGCTGGGCCAGCCAGTGCTCATGGCGCGCGCCGGGGGCGTGGCGGCGCACTTCGACCTGCACCAGATCCTTGGCCAGCAACAGGTCGAGGCTGTCCTTGCTCAGCATCAGTTTGCTCAGCAACTGATGGGCGACGCCGTGAGGGTGCTGGGCCAAAGTCGCGAGGGCTTCACGCTGGCGCGGGGCGCGGGCGATGCGCGGGTCATCGAGGCTGGCGCCGGGAGCCGCCGACCAGAACCGTTCCTGACGGGCTTCGGCCAGTTCGCCCTGGCGCAACAGCACCGGCAGCGCCCAGCTCAGGGTGTCGCCGAGGCTGTGCTGATAATACTGAGCCGTCCACAGGCACAGCTTGAACAGCGCTGGCGGCAGTGGGGCGGTAGCGTCTAGCAGCGCCAGCGCCGGTTTGAGCTTTTCCACCGGCACTTCGCTGGTGTCGGTGACTTCCACCAGAATCCCGATCATCTCCCGCCGGCCGAACGGTACCCGCAGGCGCATGCCCGGTTGCAACTGCGAACGCAGCACGCCGGCCGGGGCCCGATAGTCGAACAGGCGGCGCAGGGGCGAAGGCAGGGCGAGGCGCAGAATGGCGTCGGGCACGCGGGATCTCGATAAGAAGCTAACAGGCAGCGGGGATGATGTTTGGGCCGGGAGCCTAGCAGACGGTCGGTCTCAGCGACAGCTTGCGCGATTGACATTGTCTGGTAGAATCCGCGGCCTAATTACGTGCGGTATTCAACAATAGTGTTGGGTGGCGGCACGCTAGCCTGAGGAAGACACCATGAAAGCCGAAATTCACCCGAATTACCCAGAAATCGCTGTTACCTGCTCCTGCGGTAACAAGTTCGAAACTCGTTCGACCTTCGGCAAAGCCCTGGCGATCGACGTTTGCAACGAATGCCACCCGTTCTACACCGGTAAGCAGAAGACTCTGGACACCGGCGGCCGTGTGCAGAAGTTCGCAGACCGTTTCGCTACTTTCGGCGTCGGCAAAAAAGCCTGAGGCTGATCATTTTGGAAAGTCATATCGGCTTCTCCAGACTGATGAAAAAGGCGTCCCTTGCGGGCGCCTTTTTTGTGTCCGCGATTTGGCTGTCCGGCGCCCAGGCGTTCTGCCCGATGCCCTCGGGGCTGTCGAGCGTGGTGGTTCAGCGAGTTGTCGATGGCGACACGGTGCGCCTGAGTGACGGCCGCAGCGTACGCCTGATCGGCCTCAACACGCCCGAGCTGGGCAAGCAGGGGCGCAGCGACGAACCGTTTGCCGTGGCGGCGCGCAAACGCCTGGAAGCCTTGGTGGCCGACAGTGGCGGTCGGGTCGGTTTGCGCCTTGGTGCGCAAGAAAAAGACCATTACGGGCGTACGCTCGCCCATCTCTACAGCGTCAGCGGCGCCAGTCTCGAAGCGCAAATGCTCGCCGATGGCCTTGGATTCCAGGTCGCAGTGGCACCGAATGTCGATCTTGTCGATTGCCAGCAAGCCGCCGAACACAGCGCGCGACAGGCCGGGCTTGGCTTGTGGAAGCGCTCGCCTGTACTGAAAGCGGAGCAGATCGAGCGCTCGGGTTTCGCCATCGTCAGCGGGCGTGTGAGCAAGGTTCAGCGCAATCGTGGCGGAATCTGGATCGAGTTGCAGGACAAGCTTGTACTGCGCGTTGCACCCAATCTGCTGGAGCGCTTCGCCGGCAGTTCCCTGCAAGGGCTGAAGGGCAAGCAGATCGAGGCCCGTGGCTGGGTGGTCGACCGTTCCCGGCGTGGTGGACTGAAATCAGGTCAGGCGCGCTGGCTGTTGCCGCTGACCGATCCTTCGATGCTCCAGTCGTCCCGCTGAAGAAAAAGTTGTAGACATTTTTTCTGTCGATTGTGAACAGTCTAGCCCTTGTGCGCCGTGGCTCTTGGCCCAAAGTCTTAGGGCAGGGCGCTTGACAGGGGTGACCGGGCAGTCTTGTGGGGACTTTGCGAGGCGCGTATCCTCGCTGACCAGTCTGTCCAACAGTAAAAAGCGGAATGCCAAAATGTCTGATCTGAAAACTGCCGCTCTCGAATATCATGCCAATCCTCGTCCAGGAAAGCTGAGTGTCGAGCTCACCAAGGCCACTGCTACCGCCCGCGACCTGTCGCTGGCCTACAGCCCCGGCGTAGCTGAACCAGTGCGCGAGATCGCCCGCGATCCTGAACTGGCCTACAAGTACACCGGCAAGGGCAACCTGGTTGCAGTCATTTCCGATGGCACCGCGATTCTGGGCTTGGGTAACCTCGGCCCACTGGCTTCCAAGCCAGTGATGGAAGGTAAAGGCGTGCTGTTCAAGCGCTTCGCCGGCATCGACGTTTTCGACATCGAAGTCGACTCCGAAAGCCCGCAAGCCTTCATCGACACCGTAAAACGCATTTCCATCACCTTCGGTGGCATCAACCTGGAAGACATCAAGGCGCCTGAGTGCTTTGAGATCGAACGCGCTCTGATCGAGCAGTGCGACATTCCGGTATTCCACGATGACCAGCACGGCACCGCGATCGTGACCGCTGCGGGCATGATCAACGCCCTGGAAATCGCTGGCAAAACCCTGGCCGACGCCAAGATCGTCTGCCTGGGCGCTGGCGCAGCCGCCATCTCCTGCATGAAATTGCTGGTGAGCATGGGCGCCAAGGTCGAGAACATCTTCATGGTTGACCGTACTGGCGTGATCCACGCTGGCCGTGACGACCTGAACCAGTACAAGGCTGTGTTCGCTCACCCTACCGAGAAACGCACCCTGGACGACGCCATCGAAGGCGCTGACGTATTCGTCGGCCTGTCGGGCCCGAACCTGCTGAGCGCCGAGCAACTCAAGCGCATGGCGGCCAACCCGATCGTCTTCGCCTGCTCCAACCCGGATCCGGAAATCTCCCCGGAACTGGCTCACGCCACCCGTAACGACGTGATCATGGCCACCGGCCGTTCGGACTACCCGAACCAGGTCAACAACGTACTGGGCTTCCCGTTCATCTTCCGTGGTGCCCTGGACGTTCGCGCCAAGCGCATCAACGAAGAAATGAAGATCGCTGCCGCCAACGCCCTGCGCGAACTGGCCAAGCTGCCGGTGCCTCAGGAAGTGTGCGACGCCTACGGCGGTATCTCCCTGGAATTCGGTCGTGAGTACATCATTCCGAAGCCAATGGACAAGCGCCTGATCACCGTGATCTCCGACGCCGTGGCCAAGGCCGCGATCGAGACCGGTGTGGCGACCCTGCCGTATCCGAAGAACTACCCGCTGAAAAGCGTGGATGACGTGTTCAACGGCTAAGTCGTTGTAGCGCTTCATGAAGAGCCCCGCTTTTTAAGCGGGGTTTTTTTTTGGTCGTGAAAATGCGTTCCGGCTTCAAGGGCGGCCCTCACCCTAACCCTCTCCCAGGGGGGCGAGGGGACCGAATGGGGGATATTGGTGAGTTACGCCGACGTGAAGGCCCTGCTTTGAATCCATAATCGACTCGGTTATTCAGGTCGACGTACAGTGCCAGACACCTCGGTCGGTTCCCTCTCCCCCTGGGAGAGGGCTAGGGTGAGGGCCGCTCTTGATGTGAAATGCCATTCTCAGTACGACAGAAAACAAAAAGCCCCGCACTTCTCACGAAGGCGGGGCTTTTTGGCAGTTGCGGATCAGAACAAATCGATCGGCGCCTGTTCATCCGCCGGCAGCGGGCTGCCCGGTACGGTGCCATTGCCGATCTCGTTGACCGACGGCGGCGTGTCTTCGGCCTTGAACAGCTCGAAGTACGCGCCCGGCGTGCTCGGCGATGCCGCGCGACCGCTGACCGGATCCACCCGCAGGCTGAGAATGCCTTCCGGCTCCGGCTGGACATGCGGTGGCTTGTCCTTGAGCGCGGCGGCCATGTAGTTCATCCAGATCGGCAGTGCCACGGTACCGCCGAACTCACGGCGACCGAGGCTTTCCGGCTGGTCGAAACCGGTCCACACGGTGGTCACGTAGTCGGCGTTGTAACCGGAGAACCACGCATCCTTGGATTCGTTGGTGGTACCGGTCTTGCCGGCGATGTCGCTGCGGCCCAGGGCCAGTGCACGACGACCGGTGCCGAGCTTGATCACGTCCTGCAACATGCTGTTGAGGATGTAAGTAGTACGGCCATCGACGATGCGCTCGGCAACTGCCGGTGCTTGCGGCACGGCGGCGTTGCCCGGCGCTTCACCCGGAACCGGCGCTGCATTGACGGTAAACGATTCGGTAGCGGGGGCCGCGATGCCATCGGTGGCCGCGCCGCCCTGCGGTACGGTCGGCGGGTTGGCGACGAACAGCGTATCGCCGTTGCGGCTTTCGATCTTGTCGATGATGTACGGGGTGATCTTGTAGCCGCCGTTGGCGAAGGTGCTCCAGCCGGTGGCGATCTCCATCGGCGTCAGAGTCGCGGTGCCCAGCGCCAGGGACAGGTTTGGCGGCAGGTCCTGCTTGTTGAAGCCGAAGCGGGTGATGTAATCGATGGTCTTGCCCACGCCCATCGCCTGCAGCAGGCGGATCGAAACCAGGTTGCGCGACTTGTACAGCGCCTCACGCAGACGGATCGGGCCGAGGAAGGTGTTGGTGTCGTTCTTCGGACGCCAGACCTTGTCCAGGTACTCGTCGACGAACACGATCGGCGCGTCGTTGACCAGGCTGGCGGCGGTGTAGCCGTTATCCAGTGCGGCGCTGTAGACGAACGGCTTGAAGCTCGAACCCGGCTGACGCTTGGCCTGCATCGCACGGTTGTAGTTGCTCTGCTCGAAGGCGAAGCCGCCGACCAGCGAACGGATCGCGCCGTTCTGTGGATCCAGCGACACCAGTGCGCCCTGCGCCTGTGGAATCTGGCTGAACTTCAGCGAATTGTTCGGCTGGCGCTGCACGCGAATCAGATCGCCGATCTGTGCCACATCCGACGGCTGGCGCGGCGCGGCACCCATGCTGTTGGTATTGAGGAACGGTCGCGCCCATTTCATGGTGTCCCACGCCACGTGCTCTTCGCCGGTGCGGGTCAGCACTTGCAGGCCGTTCTTGTCGACCTGGGTGACGATGGCCGGCTCGAGGCTGCTGATGGTGCGCTGCTTGGTCAGTTCAGTGGCCCAGGCTTCGCGGGTCTTGCCCGGCAGGCGCGACTCGGGGCCACGGTAGCCGTGACGCTGATCGTAGGTCATCAGGCCTTCGTGCAGCGCGGTGTTGGCCATCTCCTGGAGGTTGCTCGGCACCGTGGTGGTGACGCGGAAACCTTCGGTATAGGCGTCGCTGCCGTAGCGGCCGACCATTTCCGCGCGAGCCATCTCGGCGATGTACGGCGCGTTCACTTCCGGGGTCGGCACGTGATAGCTGGCGTTCAGCGGTTCGTTGATCGCGGCGGTGTAGTCGGCTTCGGTGATCTTGCCGAGCTTGTACATGCGGCCGAGGATCCAGTCGCGACGCTCCTTGCTGCGCGCCGGGTTGGCCAGCGGGTTGAAGCGCGACGGGGCTTTCGGCAGGCCGGCGATCATCGCCATCTGTGCCAGGCTGACTTCGCGGATCGACTTGCCGTAATACACCTGCGCCGCCGCCTCGATGCCGTAGGCGCGGTTGCCCAGATAGATCTTGTTCACGTACAGCTCAAGGATCTCGTCCTTGGTCAGCTGGCGTTCGATCTGCAGCGCCAGAAGGATTTCAGTGGTCTTGCGCGAGAAGCTGCGTTCGCTGGTCAGGAAGAAGTTCTTCGCCACCTGCATGGTGATGGTGCTGCCGCCGGACTGGATGTGCCCGCTCTTGACCAGTTGGGTCGCGGCACGCATCAGGCTGCTCGGATCGACGCCATAGTGATTGGCGAAGTTGTCGTCTTCAGCACTTAGTAACGCATTGATGAAATTGGGGGGAATGTCGGCGAAACGGATCGGTGTGCGGCGCATTTCGCCAAATTCTGCGATCAACTTGTTGTCGCTGCTGTACACCCGCAGGGGAATCTGCAACTGAATGCTTCTCAGCGCCTCCACAGATGGCAAACCCGGACTAAGGTAAAGAAACGCGCCGCTGAGACCTAAAAGCAGTCCGCAGAAAACGGCGACGATGGACCAACCGAAAAATTTCAGCAGACGAATCAAGGCTTTTGGACATCCACGGCAAAGAATGAATTGGGCGACAGGGTTCCGGGTAACACACAGAACGACCCGCGCCGGCAGTAAAAGGCGGAAAAAATCGCTGGGCATTATAAGCACTTTTCCGCAGGGGGCGTCATTTGCGCTTCTGTCAAGACGGGGCGAGGGAACGCAATGCGCATTACAGAGTCCGTAACTCACGGAAAGTCATAGGGAATTGGTAGTGCTAGGACTCTTCAATAAAAAGGCCAATACGTTACTGGGGATCGACATCAGCTCCACATCGGTGAAGCTGCTGGAGCTGAGCCGTCAGGGTGAGCGCTACCGGGTCGAGGCGTACGCGGTGGAGCCGTTGCCGGCGAGTGCCGTGGTAGAAAAGAACATCGCCGAACTCGAGGGCGTCGGCCAGGCCCTGTCCCGGGTGCTGGTCAAGGCGCGTACCGGGTTGAAAACCGTGGCGGTGGCGGTGGCCGGCTCGGCGGTGATCACCAAGGTCATCGAGATGGACGCCGGGCTGTCCGACGACGAACTGGAAAACCAGCTCAAGATCGAGGCCGATCAATACATTCCCTACCCGCTGGACGAGGTCGCCATCGACTTTGAAGTCCAGGGCGTTTCGCCGCGCAACCCCGAGCGGGTCAATGTACTGCTGGCCGCCTGTCGCAAGGAAAACGTCGAAGTCCGCGAAGCGGCGCTCGCTCTCGCCGGGCTGACCGCGCGGGTGGTAGATGTAGAGGCGTATGCGCTGGAGCGCTCGTTCGGTCTGCTGGCCACGCAACTGGCTGCGTCCCAGGATCGGCTGACCGTGGCCGTGGTCGACATCGGCGCCACCATGACCACCCTCAGCGTCCTGCACAATGGCCGGATCATCTACACACGCGAACAGCTGTTCGGCGGTCGGCAGTTGACCGAGGAAATCCAGCGCCGTTATGGCCTGACCCTTGAACAGGCGGGACTTGCCAAGAAGCAGGGCGGCCTGCCGGACGATTACGTCAGCGAGGTGCTGCAGCCATTTCGTGAGGCGCTGGTGCAGCAGGTGTCACGCTCCCTGCAGTTCTTTTTTGCCTCCGGCCAGTACAACGCCGTCGACCACATTCTGCTGGCCGGCGGCACGGCATCGGTGCCCGGGCTCGACCGGCTGATCGAAGAACGTTTGAACACCCCGACCCAGGTCGCCAACCCGTTTTCCGACATGGCCTTGAGCAGCAAGGTCAACGCCGGGGCTTTGGCGAGCGATGCGCCGGCCCTGATGATTGCCTGCGGGCTCGCGCTCAGGAGTTTCGACTGATGGCGCGGATCAACCTTTTACCCTGGCGCGAGGAGCGTCGCGAGGAGCGGCGCAAACGCTTCCTGCTGGTCTTGATCGGTGTGGTGGTCGGTTCGGTGGGGGCGGTGCTCATCGCTGATCAGATCATCAGCGGCGCCATTGCCCGGCAGGTTGCGCGCAATGACTACATCGGCAAGCAGATCTCCGTGGTCGACGAGAGGATCAAGCAGATTAGCGACCTCAAGGCCCATCGCCAGCAACTGGTGGAGCGCATGCGCATCATCCAGGACTTGCAGGGCAACCGGCAGATCAGCGGGCGGATCTTCGATCAGCTGGCGCGCACCTTGCCTGACGGGGTGTATTTCACCGACGTGAAAATGGTCGGCAAGACCCTGTCGATCAGCGGCGCGGCGGAATCGAACAATCGAGTGTCCGACCTGATGCGCAATCTCGACGCCTCCGACTGGTTCGATGCGCCCAACCTCAATGAAGTGAAAGCCACCACCGCTGGCCAGGTGGATCAGGCCAACGTCTTCCAACTGACCGTTCGCCAGACTCGACCCCGGCTCGAGGAGGACGACCAATGAAGCCGTCCGAGTGGCTGGACAGCCTGCGCAATGTCGATTTCAACGACCTGGACACCAGCAACATTGGCTCCTGGCCGCCTGTAGTCAAAACCCTGGCCGGCGGGCTGTTGATGGTGCTGGTCCTGGCGCTTGGCTATAACTTTTTCATCAGTGACCTGGAGAACCAGCTCGAACTCAAACGTGAGGAGGAAATCACCCTCAAGGAGCAGTTCGCGAGCAAGGCGCGCATGGCGGCCAATCTGGAGCTGTACACCCAGCAGATGAAAGAGATGGAAAACTCGTTCGGTGTGTTGTTGCGGCAATTGCCCAGTGATACCGAAGTGCCGGGGTTGCTGGAAGACATCACCCGCACCGGACTGGGCAGTGGCCTTGAGTTCGAAGAGATCAAACTGCTGCCTGAGGTTACCCAGCAGTTCTACATCGAGCTGCCCATCCAGATCACCGTGACCGGGGCCTATCACGACCTCGCGACCTTCGTCAGTGGCGTGGCCGGGCTGCCACGGATCGTCACCCTGCACGATTTCGAGCTGGCGCCAGCCAATCCTGAAGGCGGGCCGAAGCTGCGCATGAGCATCCTCGCCAAGACCTACCGCTATAACGACAAGGGGCTGCAGAAATGAGCCCGATCCGTTTTATCGCCCTGTCGGCATTGTTATTGGTGCTCGGTGGCTGTGGCGGCGATGACTTCAGCGACCTCGACGCCTACATGAATGAAGTGCGCCTGCGTCCGCCGGGCAAGATCGAGCCGACTCCGACCTTCCGCTCCTACCCGACGTTCACCTACAGCGCCGCCAACCTGCGCAGTCCGTTTTCGCGTCAGCTGCGGGTCGATCTGGCCGGACAGAAACACGGCTCGCGCGACGTGAAACCCGATCCCAACCGGGTCAAGCAATACCTCGAAGGTTTCAACATCGAGCAGTTCGAAATGGTCGGCACGATTGCCAACGCCTCCGGTTCCTTCGCCCTGCTGCGAGGCGCGGGCGGCGTCCATCGGCTCAAGGTCGGCGACTATCTGGGGCGCAACGACGGGCGCATCGTCGCCATCAGCGCTTCACAGGTCGAAGTGGTGGAAATCGTTCCCGATGGCCAGGGCGCCTGGCTTGAGCGGCCGCGCACCATTCCTTTGAAAGAGCATTCATAAGTGGAAGTCGAACAATGAACAGGATTTTCTCCACCCTCGGTTTTTCGCTATGGATAGCGCTGCTTTCGCCGATGGTACAGGCAGCCAATCTGAAGGCGCTGGACGTTGCGGCACTGCCGGGCGACCGGGTCGAGCTGAAGCTGTCGTTCGACGGCCCGCCCCCGCAGCCCAAGGGCTACACCACCGACTCGCCGGCACGGATCGCACTCGATCTGCCGGGTGTCGCCAGTCAGTTGGCAAGCAAGACCCGTGACCTGGGCAGTGGCAATGCCCGCACGGCCACGGTGGTCGAGGCCAATAATCGTACACGGCTGATCATCAGCCTGACGCAACTGGCACCGTACGACACCCGGGTCGAGGGCAATACGGTGTTCGTGGTGGTCGGGCAAGGCAGTAAAGCCGCTGCCCCACGTACGGCCGCTCGTGCACCGCGCGCAGCACCTGCGGCAGCGCCGGTCCGCACGTTTACGCCGACCGCCAGAGCCATTCGCGGCGTGGATTTCCAGCGTGGTACGGCGGGCGAGGGCAACGTGGTCATCGACTTGTCCGACCCGGCTATCGCCCCGGACATCCAGGAGCACGACGGCAAGATCATCCTCAATTTCGCCCGTACCCAATTGCCAGAACCGCTGCGGGTGCGCCTCGACGTCAAGGACTTCGCCACCCCGGTGCAGTTCGTCAATGCCGGGGTCAGCGGTGATCGAGCGACGATCACCGTCGAACCCAGCGGTACTTTCGACTATTCCACTTACCAGACCGACAACAAGCTGACCGTCAGCATCCGGCCGTTGACCGTCGATGACCTGCAAAAACGCAACGCCGACCGCAACAGCTATAACGGCGAAAAGCTCTCGCTCAACTTTCAGGACATCGATGTGCGTTCGGTGCTGCAACTGATCGCCGACTTCACCAACCTTAATCTGGTGGCCAGCGATACGGTGCAGGGCGGGATCACCTTGCGCCTGCAGAACGTGCCGTGGGATCAGGCGCTGGATCTGGTGCTCAAGACCAAAGGCCTGGACAAGCGCAAGGTCGGCAACGTGTTGCTGGTGGCGCCGGCCGATGAAATCGCTGCGCGTGAGCGGCAGGAACTGGAATCGCAGAAACAGATCGCCGAACTGGCGCCGCTGCGTCGTGAGCTGTTGCAGGTGAACTACGCCAAGGCCGCGGACATCGCCAAGCTGTTCCAGTCGGTCACCAGCGCCGAGGCCAAGGTCGACGAACGGGGTTCGATCACCGTCGATGAGCGCACCAACAACATCATTGCCTACCAGACCCAGGATCGCCTCGACGAACTGCGGCGGATTGTGGCGCAGCTGGATATTCCGGTGCGTCAGGTGATGATCGAGGCACGGATCGTCGAGGCCAACGTCGATTACGACAAGAGCTTGGGCGTGCGCTGGGGCGGTTCGATTCAGAACAAGGGCAACTGGAACACTTCCGGGGTCAGCAACGGTTCGTCGACCACCATTGGAACGCCGGGCAGCACCAGCACCAACTCGCCGTTCGTCGACATGGGCACGGTCAACAACACGTCCGGGATCGGCATCGCGTTCATCACTGACAACGTCTTGCTCGACCTTGAACTGACCGCGATGGAGAAGACCGGCAACGGCGAAATCGTCTCGCAGCCCAAGGTGGTCACCTCCGACAAGGAAACCGCGAAGATCCTCAAGGGCACCGAGATTCCGTACCAGGAAGCCAGCTCTAGCGGCGCTACGTCGGTGTCCTTCAAGGAGGCGTCGCTGTCGCTGGAAGTGACGCCGCAGATCACCCCGGACAACCGCATCATCATGGAGGTCAAGGTCACCAAGGACGAACCGGACTACCTGAACAAAGTGCAGGATGTACCGCCGATCAAGAAAAACGAGGTCAATGCCAAGGTGCTGGTGAACGACGGCGAGACCATCGTGATTGGGGGCGTGTTCTCAAATACTCAAAGCAAGGTTGTAGATAAGGTGCCATTTCTTGGCGATGTGCCGTATCTTGGCCGCCTTTTCCGGCGTGATGTGGTTTCGGAGAAAAAATCCGAGCTGCTGGTATTTCTCACTCCGCGTATCATGAATAACCAGGCGATTGCTGTGAGTCGTTGATTCTGTGCGAAATTTGATTCTTGTAGGACCGATGGGGGCTGGAAAAAGCACCATCGGCCGATTACTGGCCAAAGAGCTGCGCCTGCCGTTCAAGGATTCCGACAAGGAAATTGAACTGCGTACGGGCGCCAATATTCCGTGGATCTTCGACAAGGAAGGCGAGCCCGGCTTTCGTGACCGTGAGCAGGCGATGATCGCCGAGCTGTGCGCGTTCGACGGCGTGGTGCTGGCGACCGGCGGCGGCGCGGTGATGCGCGATGCCAACCGCAAGGCCCTGCACGAGGGCGGGCGGGTGGTGTATCTGCACGCCTCCGTCGAACAGCAAGTCGGCCGCACCTCTCGCGACCGCAACCGGCCGTTGTTGCGCACTGCCAATCCGGAGAAAACCTTGCGCGATCTGCTGGCGATCCGTGATCCGCTTTATCGGGAAGTCGCCGACTTGGTGGTGGAAACCGACGAGCGGCCACCGCGCATGGTCGTGCTCGATATTCTCGACCGCCTGGCGCAGCTTCCGCCCCGTTAAAGCATTGCTCGAAATGCGCTATCCTCGGCGTCCTGTCACAGCCCGCCGAGGTTGTGGCGGATGGCGTGCGAGCGGCGTCATACCCGCTACAGGCCGCAGACAACCAATAATTCAGGGCAGGACGCCTGCTTCCATCTTCACTGTGGGGACACATGCAGACACTCAAGGTCGACCTAGGCGAGCGCAGCTACCCGATTCACATTGGCGAGGGACTGCTGGACCAGCCAGATCTGTTGGCCCCGCATATCCATGGGCGGCAAGTGGCAATCATCTCCAACGAGACCGTTGCGCCGCTCTATCTCGAGCGTCTGACCCGGAGCCTGGCGCAGTTTTCAGTGGTTTCCGTGGTGTTGCCCGACGGCGAAGCCTTCAAGAACTGGGAAACCCTGCAACTGATCTTCGACGGCCTGCTGACCGCCCGTCATGACCGCCGCACCACGGTGATCGCCCTCGGTGGTGGCGTGATCGGCGACATGGCCGGTTTCGCGGCCGCCTGCTACCAGCGCGGCGTCGATTTCATCCAGATTCCTACCACGCTGCTGTCCCAGGTCGATTCGTCGGTGGGCGGCAAGACCGGGATCAACCATCCGCTGGGCAAGAACATGGTTGGCGCGTTCTATCAGCCGAACGTGGTGCTGATCGATACTGCGTCCCTGAAAACCCTGCCAGCGCGCGAGCTGTCGGCCGGCCTGGCGGAAGTCATCAAGTACGGCCTGATCTGCGACGAGCCGTTCCTGACCTGGCTCGAAGACAATGTCGACGCCCTGCGTGCACTGGATCAAACGGCCCTGACCTATGCCATCGAGCGCTCTTGCGCCGCCAAGGCTGCAGTGGTCGGCGCCGATGAGAAGGAAACCGGTGTACGGGCCACACTCAACCTCGGCCACACCTTTGGCCACGCCATCGAAACCCACATGGGCTATGGTGTCTGGTTGCATGGCGAAGCGGTCGCTGCTGGCACCGTGATGGCGCTGGAAATGTCCGCGCGTCTGGGCTGGATCAGCGAGCAGGAGCGTGATCGCGGCATTCGCCTGTTCCAGCGGGCCGGTCTGCCGGTGATCCCGCCGGAAGAGATGACCGAAGCCGATTTTCTTGAACACATGGCAATTGACAAAAAAGTGATCGACGGTCGCTTGCGCCTGGTGCTGCTGCGCCGGATGGGCGAAGCGGTGGTGACCGACGATTATCCGAAAGAGGTTCTACAGGCCACGCTGGGAGCGGATTACCGCGCTCTGGCTCAGCTTAAAGGTTAATAAGATTCCGATGACTAGTTTGCATGCCGACGAGGCGTT
This sequence comes from Pseudomonas sp. IT-P2, assembly GCF_949767575.1. Classification (NCBI taxonomy): domain Bacteria; kingdom Pseudomonadati; phylum Pseudomonadota; class Gammaproteobacteria; order Pseudomonadales; family Pseudomonadaceae; genus Pseudomonas; species Pseudomonas sp. IT-P2. The sequence goes on from NZ_CATKQA010000006.1 coordinate 117,515, forward strand.
CCTCGGCCATTTCCAGTTAAGTCACGACCCTTTCGCGCCGCGGGTGCCGGGCTTCAAGTTCTTCCCGGCCCAGCGCAAGCCGGTGCTGGGTCAGCTGCATCACCTGGCGCGTTACAGCCAGTTGCTGCTGGTGGTCACCGGCCCGCAGGGCAGCGGCAAGACCCTGCTGCGCCAAGCGCTGGTTGCCAGCACCAACAAGCAATCGGTGCAGAGCGTCGTCGTTTCCGCCCGTGGCGCCGGCGATGCCGCCGGTGTGCTGCGCCAGATCGCCCAGGCGCTGGACGTGGCGCAGGCCGAGGTCGGGGCGATCCTCGATCAGGTCGTGCAGCTCGCGCTGACCGGTCAGGAGGTCTATCTGCTGGTGGACGATGCCGAGCAGCTCGACGAGTCCGCGCTTGAAGCGCTGATGGCGCTGGGCGCCGGCGCGCCGGAAGGCCGCCCGCACGTGTTCCTGTTCGGTGAGTCGTCGCTGATCGCCCAGCTCGAGGCTTTGCACCTTGAGGAAGAGCGCTTCCACGTCATCGAATTGCAGCCGTACACCGAAGAAGAAACCCGCGAGTATCTCGACCAGCGTCTCGAAGGCGCGGGCCGGGGTGTCGAACTTTTCACCGCGGATCAGATCTCTGATATTCACGAAAGCTCCGAGGGTTGGCCCGGCAACATCAACCAGGTCGCTCGCGATGCTCTGATCGAAGTCATGATTGCCAGCCGCTCTGCGGTCAAGCGTCCAAGTATGGGGTTCAACATGCCGAAGAAACACGTATTGGCGATTTCCGCCGTCGTTGTGGTCGCGGTCGCTGCCGCCTGGCTGATGCCGGGTCGCAACAAGGCACCGACCAGCGGTGCGCCGGCCAACGAGCAGGCGCAACTGCCATTGGGCCAGGGCACACCGCAGGCGGGTGGCGCGCCGTCCGTCGAATTCAACGGCAATACCCAGCCGATGCCGCTGCCGCTGGTCGGCAACTCGCAACCGGTAATGCGCGGTCCGCTGGCTGAAGCGGCGGGTGGTATCACCGAGGGCGACGACGGTGTGCCGGTCGAAGGCTCCAGCAACACGCCACCGACCGTGACGACTACCGCGCCACCCGCGGGCGTTCAGGCCGGCCCTGCGCCGACCCCGGTTCCGGTTCCGGCCCCGGCGGCCAAACCGACCCCGGCACCGACCCAGGTCGCTACCGCCAAGCCTGCTCCGGCCGCTCCAGTGGCCAAACCGGCTCCGGCACCTGCCAAGCCCGTTGCCGCCGCCAAACCTGCCGAGAAGCCGGTCACCGTCGCCAAGGCCGCCGGTGGCAGCTGGTACGCCGGTCAGCCGACCAGCAACTACGTGGTGCAGATCCTCGGCACCAGCTCCGAAGCGACCGCGCAAAGCTTCGTCAAGGAGCAGGGCGGCGAGTACCGTTATTTCAAGAAAGTCCTCAACGGCAAGCCTCTCTACGTGATCACCTACGGCAACTTCGCCAATCGTGATGCAGCCGTTTCTGCCATCAAGGCCTTGCCAGCGAAGGTTCAGGCTGGTAAACCTTGGCCTCGCACTGTCGCCAGCGTCCAACAGGAACTGGCAACAACTCGCTGAAGATTCGGCGGCCTTACCCAGGCCGCCTCTCCAAGCACCTCAAAATCTCTACAAGTGCGCGCCGTCTCTACAGACCGCGTGCCTTGTGGTGTCTGCGTCACAGTAGTCTTTGAGTCGTTGCGGTCAAAATTAAAAAAGTTTTGACTAGCACAGCAGATCGCTTTAAACCTTTCACAAATGCGACATGAATTTGCGACATTTCGTCGTCAAATTTGTGAGCCTCTGTGTCGCTGTGTACAATGACCACCCTTTTGCCCCCGCAAAGCCGGCGTACGTTCGGCGCGGCAAGCAAGTGGTTGAATTGAAAAGAAATTTGCCTCGTTAAGAGGCAGCCTGGTGAGAAAGTGTCTATGAAAGCAGGTCTGTACCAACCAGATGAATTCAAGGATAACTGCGGTTTCGGCCTGATAGCCCATATGCAGGGCGAACCCAGTCATACCCTTTTGCAAACGGCCATCGAGGCCCTGACCTGCATGACCCACCGCGGTGGGATTAATGCCGACGGCAAGACCGGTGACGGTTGCGGTCTGCTGATTCAAAAACCCGACGCCTTCCTGCGTGCCATTGCCCAGGAAGCCTTCCGCGTCGAGCTGCCCAAGCAATATGCCGTGGGCATGGTCTTCTTCAATCAGGATCCGGCCAAGGCCGAAGCCGCTCGCGAGAACATGAACCGCGAGATCCTGGCCGAAGGCCTGCAACTGATCGGCTGGCGCAAAGTGCCGATCGACACCAGCGTCCTCGGCCGCCTGGCCCTTGAGCGCCTGCCGCAAATCGAGCAGGTGTACATCGGCGGCGAAGGCCTGAGCGATCAGGACATGGCGGTCAAGCTGTTCAGCGCCCGTCGTCGCTCGTCCGTGGCCAATGCCGCCGACACCGACCACTACATCTGCAGCTTTTCCCACAAGACCATCATCTATAAAGGCCTGATGATGCCGGCCGACCTGGCCGCGTTTTATCCGGACCTGGGTGACCAGCGCCTGCAAACCGCAATCTGCGTGTTCCACCAGCGCTTCTCCACCAACACCCTGCCGAAATGGCCGCTGGCTCAGCCATTCCGCTTCCTCGCCCACAACGGCGAGATCAACACCATCACCGGCAACCGCAACTGGGCTCAGGCCCGTCGCACCAAGTTCACCAACGATCTGATGGATCTGGAAGAACTCGGCCCACTGGTCAACCGCGTCGGTTCCGACTCCTCGAGCATGGACAACATGCTCGAACTGATGGTCACCGGCGGCATCGACCTGTTCCGTGGCGTGCGGATGATCATTCCGCCAGCGTGGCAGAACGTTGAAACCATGGACCCGGATCTGCGTGCGTTCTACGAGTACAACTCGATGCACATGGAGCCGTGGGACGGTCCGGCCGGCGTGGTCATGACCGACGGTCGCTACGCGGTGTGCCTGCTCGACCGTAACGGTCTGCGCCCGGCGCGCTGGGTCACCACCAAGAACGGTTTCATCACCCTGGCTTCGGAAATCGGCGTCTGGAACTACCAGCCTGAAGACGTGCTCGCCAAGGGCCGTGTCGGCCCGGGCCAGATCTTCGCCGTGGACACCGAAACCGGGCAGATCCTCGACACCGACGCGATCGACAATCGTCTGAAATCCCGTCATCCGTACAAGCAATGGCTGCGCAAGAATGCCCTGCGCATCCAGGCGACCATGGAAGACAACGATCACGGTTCGGCTTTCTACGACGTCGATCAGCTCAAGCAATACATGAAGATGTATCAGGTCACGTTCGAAGAGCGCGATCAGGTACTGCGTCCGCTTGGCGAGCAAGGCTACGAAGCCGTCGGCTCGATGGGCGACGACACGCCGATGGCCGTGCTGTCCCAGCGCGTGCGCACGCCGTACGACTATTTCCGTCAGCAGTTCGCACAGGTGACCAACCCGCCGATCGACCCGCTGCGTGAAGCGATCGTGATGTCGCTGGAAATCTGCCTCGGTGCCGAGCGCAACATCTTCCAGGAATCGCCGGAACACGCCTCGCGCGTGATCCTCAGCTCGCCGGTCATTTCCCCGGCCAAGTGGCGTTCGCTGATGAACCTCGACCGTCCGGGCTTCGAGCGGCAGATCATCGACCTCAACTACGACGAAAGCGTCGGCCTCGAAGCGGCGATCCGTAACGTCGCCGATCAGGCTGAAGAAGCCGTGCGTGCCGGTCGTACCCAGATCGTTCTGAGCGACCGTCATATCGCTCCGGGCAAACTGCCGATCCACGCTTCGCTGGCCACCGGCGCGGTGCACCACCGCCTGACCGAAAAAGGCCTGCGCTGCGACTCCAACATCCTGGTTGAAACCGCCACCGCACGGGATCCGCACCACTTCGCGGTGCTGATCGGCTTTGGCGCCTCAGCGGTCTATCCGTTCCTCGCGTACGAAGTGCTGGGCGACCTGATCCGTACCGGTGAAGTCCTGGGCGACCTCTACGAGGTGTTCAAGAACTACCGCAAAGGCATCACCAAAGGTCTGTTGAAGATCCTGTCGAAGATGGGCATCTCGACCATCGCGTCGTATCGCGGTGCTCAGTTGTTCGAAGCGATCGGTCTTTCCGAGGAAGTCTGCGAGCTGAGCTTCCGTGGCGTGCCGAGCCGCATCAAGGGTGCGCGTTTCGTCGACATCGAAGCCGAACAGAAAGCACTGGCCACCGAAGCCTGGAGTCCGCGCAAGCCGATCCAGCAGGGCGGTCTGCTGAAGTTCGTCCACGGTGGCGAATATCACGCGTACAACCCGGACGTGGTCAACACCCTGCAAGCCGCCGTGCAGCAGGGCGACTACGCCAAATTCAAGGAATACACCTCGCTGGTGGACAACCGTCCGGTGTCGATGATCCGCGACCTGTTCAAGGTCAAGACCCTCGACACCCCGCTGGACATCAGTGAAGTCGAGCCGCTGGAGTCGGTGCTCAAGCGCTTCGACTCCGCCGGTATCTCGCTGGGCGCCCTGTCGCCGGAAGCTCACGAAGCCCTGGCCGAAGCCATGAACCGCCTCGGTGCGCGTTCCAACTCCGGCGAAGGCGGCGAAGACCCGGCGCGCTACGGCACCATCAAGAGCTCGAAAATCAAGCAGGTCGCGACCGGCCGTTTCGGTGTGACCCCGGAATACCTGGTCAACGCCGAAGTGCTGCAGATCAAGGTCGCCCAGGGCGCCAAGCCGGGCGAGGGCGGGCAACTGCCGGGCGGTAAAGTGAACGGGCTGATCGCCAAACTGCGTTACGCAGTGCCGGGCGTGACCCTGATTTCGCCACCGCCGCACCACGACATCTATTCGATCGAAGACTTGTCGCAGCTGATCTTCGACCTGAAACAGGTCAACCCGAAGGCACTGGTTTCGGTGAAACTCGTGGCTGAAGCGGGCGTCGGCACCATCGCTGCCGGTGTGGCCAAGGCCTATGCGGACTTGATCACCATCTCCGGCTACGACGGTGGCACCGGTGCTTCGCCGCTGACCTCGATCAAATACGCTGGCGCTCCGTGGGAACTCGGCCTGGCCGAAACCCACCAGACCCTGCGCGGCAACGACCTGCGCGGCAAGGTTCGGGTACAGACCGACGGCGGCCTGAAGACCGGCCTCGACGTGATCAAGGCTGCGATCCTCGGCGCCGAAAGTTTCGGCTTCGGTACCGCGCCAATGATCGCGCTGGGCTGCAAATACCTGCGTATCTGCCACCTGAACAACTGCGCCACCGGCGTCGCGACCCAGAACGAGAAGCTGCGCAAGGATCACTACATCGGCACCGTCGACATGGTGGTGAATTTCTTCACCTACGTCGCCGAAGAAACCCGTGAGTGGCTGGCCAAGCTGGGCGTGCGTTCCCTCGAAGAGCTGATCGGCCGCACCGATCTGCTGGAAATCCTCGAAGGCCAGACCGCCAAGCAGCATCACCTGGATCTGACCCCGCTGCTGGGCAGCGATCACATCCCGGCGGACAAGCCTCAGTTCTGCGGCGTCGAGCGCAACCCGCCCTTCGACCAGGGCCTGCTGGCCGAGAAAATGGTCGAGATGGCGACGTCGGCGATCAACGATCTCAGTGGCGCCGAGTTCGATCTGGATATCTGCAACTGCGACCGTTCGATCGGCGCGCGGATCTCCGGCGAAATCGCGCGCAAGCACGGCAACCAGGGTATGGCCAACGCGCCGATCACCTTCCGCTTCAAGGGCACGGCGGGCCAGAGCTTCGGCGTGTGGAACGCCGGTGGTCTGAACATGTACCTGGAAGGCGATGCCAACGACTACGTCGGCAAAGGCATGACCGGCGGCAAACTGGTCATCGTGCCGCCGAAGGGCAGCGTTTATAAGACTCAGGAAAGCGCCATTATCGGCAACACCTGCCTGTACGGCGCCACCGGCGGCAAGCTGTTCGCCGCCGGCACCGCAGGCGAGCGTTTCGCCGTGCGCAACTCCGGTGCCCACACAGTTGTGGAAGGCACTGGCGATCACTGCTGTGAGTACATGACCGGTGGTTTTGTCTGCGTTCTGGGCAAGACCGGTTACAACTTCGGCTCTGGCATGACCGGCGGTTTCGCCTACGTGCTCGACCAGGACAACACCTTCGTTGACCGGGTCAACCACGAACTGGTGGAAATCCAGCGGATCAGCGGCGAGGCGATGGAAGCCTATCGCAGCCACCTGCAGAACGTGCTGAACGAGTACGTCGCGGAAACCGACAGCGAGTGGGGTCGTGAACTCGCCGAGAACCTCGATGACTACTTGCGCCGTTTCTGGCTGGTCAAGCCGAAGGCTGCCAACCTGAAGTCGTTGCTTTCCAGCACCCGTGCCAACCCGCAGTGATATGCGCCTGAAGAGTTTGATGAGGTTTTAACAATGGCTGAACGTCTGAATAACGACTTCCAGTTCATCGATGTCGGGCGCAAGGATCCGAAGAAGAAACTGTTGCGTCAACGCAAGAAAGAGTTCGTGGAAATCTACGAACCGTTCAAACCCCAGCAGTCGGCCGACCAGGCCCACCGCTGCCTGGGTTGCGGCAACCCGTATTGCGAATGGAAGTGCCCGGTGCACAACTTCATTCCGAACTGGCTGAAGCTGGTGGCCGAGGGCAACATCCTCCAGGCCGCCGAGCTGTCGCACCAGACCAACACCCTGCCGGAAGTCTGCGGCCGGGTGTGCCCGCAGGATCGTCTGTGCGAGGGTGCCTGCACCCTTAACGACGGCTTCGGCGCGGTGACCATCGGTTCGGTCGAGAAGTACATCACCGACACCGCGTTCGCCATGGGCTGGCGCCCGGACATGTCCAAGGTCAAACCGACCGGCAAGCGTGTAGCGATCATCGGCGCAGGCCCGGCGGGTCTGGGTTGCGCCGACGTGCTGGTGCGTGGCGGCGTGACTCCCGTGGTGTTCGACAAGAACCCGGAAATCGGCGGTCTGCTGACCTTCGGCATCCCCGAGTTCAAGCTTGAGAAGACCGTGCTGAGCAATCGCCGTGAAGTCTTCACCGGCATGGGCATCGAATTCCGCCTCAACACCGAGGTCGGCAAGGACGTGACCATGGAACAACTGCTCGCCGAATACGATGCCGTGTTCATGGGCATGGGCACCTACACCTACATGAAGGGCGGTTTTGCCGGTGAGGATCTGCCGGGCGTTTATGACGCGCTGGATTTCCTGATCGCCAACGTCAACCGCAACCTGGGCTTTGAAAAGTCGCCGGAAGATTTCGTCGACATGAAGGGCAAGAAGGTTGTGGTGCTGGGCGGCGGCGACACGGCGATGGACTGCAACCGCACGTCGATCCGCCAGGGCGCCAAATCGGTGACCTGCGCCTATCGTCGTGACGAAGCGAACATGCCTGGCTCGCGCAAAGAGGTGAAAAACGCCAAGGAAGAAGGCGTGAAATTCCTCTACAACCGCCAGCCGATCGCCATCGTCGGCGAGGACAAGGTCGAAGGCGTGAAAGTGGTCGAGACCCGTCTCGGCGAACCGGACGCCCGTGGCCGTCGCAGCCCAGAGCCGATCCCGGGCTCCGAAGAGATCATCCCGGCCGACGCCGTGGTCATCGCTTTCGGTTTCCGCCCGAGCCCGGCGCCATGGTTCGAGCAGTTCGAGATTCAGACCGACAGCCAGGGCCGCGTCGTTGCGCCCGAGCAAGGTCAGTACAAGCACCAGACCAGCAACCCGAAAATCTTCGCCGGTGGCGACATGGTGCGCGGTTCCGACCTGGTGGTGACGGCGATCTTCGAAGGCCGCAATGCAGCGGAAGGGATCCTCGACTACCTGGGCGTCTAAACCTTCCTCTGATCGTTCCCACGTCGAGGCGTCGAACCGTCTGCGTGGGAATGCCTCCCGGGACGCTCTGCGTCCCAAAAGGCGTGACGCGGAGCGTCACTGGCGGCATTACCACGCGGAGCGTGGGAACGATCTTCTGTGAAAAATACGCGACAAATTGACCCGATAGACAAAAGGCTGACCTGCATCCGTGCCTTTTGCGTCGCGCTCTGAGAAAATGCCCGCACTTTTTTTCCGGATGCCGACATGACTGCCCTGAAGAACGACCGTTTCCTCCGCGCCCTGCTCAAGCAACCCGTAGACGTCACCCCTGTGTGGATGATGCGCCAGGCCGGCCGCTACCTGCCGGAATACCGCGCCAGCCGCGCCCAGGCCGGTGATTTCATGAGCCTGTGCATGAATCCGGAATTCGCCTGCGAAGTCACGCTGCAACCGCTGGACCGCTATCCGCAACTGGACGCGGCGATCCTGTTCTCCGACATCCTCACCATTCCCGATGCCATGGGCCAGGGCCTGTACTTCGAGACCGGTGAAGGTCCGCGCTTCAAGAAAGTCGTCAGCACCCTGGCCGACATCGAAGCCCTGCCGATCCCCGATCCGCACAAAGACCTCGGTTACGTGATGGACGCGGTCAGCACCATCCGCCGCGAACTGAACGGCCGCGTGCCGCTGATCGGTTTCTCAGGCAGCCCCTGGACCCTCGCCACGTACATGGTCGAAGGCGGCTCGTCGAAAGACTTCCGCAAGACCAAGGCGATGCTCTACGACAACCCGCAAGCCATGCACCTGCTGCTGGACAAGCTGGCGCAGTCGGTGACTTCGTACCTCAACGGCCAGATCCAGGCCGGTGCGCAAGCGGTGCAGATCTTCGATACTTGGGGCGGCAACCTGTCCGCGGCGGCGTACCAAGAGTTCTCCCTGGCCTACATGAAGAAAATCGTCAGCGGCCTGATCCGCGAGCACGACGGTCGCAAAGTGCCGGTGATCCTGTTCACCAAGAACGGCGGCCTGTGGCTGGAAAGCATCGCCGAGGCCGGCGCTGACGCACTGGGCCTGGACTGGACCTGCGACATCGGCAACGCCCGCGCCCGCGTGGGTGACAAGGTCGCGCTGCAAGGCAACATGGACCCGACCGTGCTCTACGCCAAGCCGGAAGCGATCCGCACCGAAGTCGGGCGCATCCTCGCCAGCTACGGCAAGGGCAGCGGCCACGTGTTCAACCTCGGCCATGGCATCACGCCGGAAGTCGATCCGGAGCACGCTGGCGCGTTCCTGCGTGCGGTGCACGAGTTGTCGGCGCAGTATCACGAGTAATCGGCGCTCAGCTCTAAGGGTAGAAAACAAAAACGCCCGGCTTATGCCGGGCGTTTTTTGTGGGCGCGAATCAGGCTTTGACGCCACCCAGCGGCGGCAACTTCGCCAGCTTCAACGCCACCAACAGCGCCACCAGCAACAGCGCGCCGATGAACAACCCGATCCCGTTCCATCCCGCCAGGTGCCAGAACACCCCGCCCGCCGTCCCCGCGATGCTCGACCCGGCGTAATAGCTGAACAGGTACAACGACGACGCCTGGCCCTTGGCCTTGAGCGCCCGGCGGCCGATCCAGCTGCTGGCGACCGAGTGGGCGGCGAAGAAGCCGAAGGTGAAGATCAGCATGCCGATGATCACCAGCGGCAGCGGTGTGAACATCGTCAGGGCGAGGCCGGCGAACATCAGGGCGATGGTCGCCCAGAGCACTTTGCGGCGGCCCAGTTTGTCGGCCAGCGAACCGATTTTTGCCGAGCTGTAGATGCCCGACAGATACACCACCGATAGCAGCCCCACAAACACCTGATCCATGTGGTACGGCTCGGCCAGCAGGCGGTAACCGATGTAGTTGAACAGGGTGACGAACGCGCCCATCAGCACAAACGCCTCAAGGAACAGCAATGGCAGGCCGGCATCGCGAAAGTGCATGGTGAAGCCGTCGAGCAGGCTGCGCGGGTGCAGCGAGCGGGAGCGGAAGTTGCGCGACTCCGGCAGGATTTTCCAGAACACCGCCGCTGCGATCAGCGCCAGGCCGCCAATCACCATCATCGCCGTGTGCCAGCTGACGAAGTCGATCAGCACACCGGTGATCAACCGCCCGCTCATGCCGCCAATCGCGTTGCCGCCGATGTACAGACCCATCGCCAGGCCGATGTGCTGCGGATGGATTTCCTCGCTCAGGTAAGTCATGGCCACCGCCGCCAGGCCACTCAATGACAGCCCGATCAGCGCACGCATGATCAGTACGCCGTGCCAGCTCGGCATCATCGAACTGGCGATGGTGCACAGCGCCGCGGCGAACAGTGCGGCGACCATCACCGGTTTGCGCCCGACCCGATCGGAAATCGGGCCGGTGATCAGCAGACCGAACGCCAGCATGCCGGTGGACACCGACAGGATCAGGCTGCTCTGCGCGGCGTTGATCGAATATTCGTGGGACAGCAGCGGCATCATCGGCTGAACGCAGTACAGCAGGGCGAAGGTGGCGAAGCCGCCGCTGAACAGCGCGAGTACCGTGCGCATGAACGCGGGCGTGCCTTTCTCGATGTAGATCTCTTGCAGTTCGGTCAGCACATCGTCCGCCGCAGCGGGCGGAACTTCATGGGCCAGTGGAGCGACGGCGGTTTTCACATCAGACCTCGGAGGGCGCGGGCAGGCAGGCAATGAAAAAATCATATAGCTGGCTAATGTTTCTATCCAATATATTGTTCGACCTGTTTGATAGCTTTCACGACCTAATGGGGTGCCCATGGAATTACGTCATCTGCGCTACTTCATCGCCGTCGCCGAAGAACTGCACTTCGGCCGGGCCGCACAGGTGCTGGGCATCTCCCAGCCACCGCTGAGCCAGCAGATTCAGGCGCTGGAACAGGAAGTCGGTGCACGGCTTTTCGAGCGTACCAATCGTCGGGTCGAACTCAGCGAGGCCGGGCGACTGTTTCTGGAGGAAGCGCGGCTGGTGCTCGCCCAAGTCGATAAAGCGGCGGACGTGGCCCGCCGGGCGCAACTCGGTGAACTAGGGGAATTGAAGATCGGCTTCACCTCCTCGGCGCCTTTCAACTCGACCATTCCCCAGGCGATTTTTTCCTTCCGACAGCGCTTCCCGGCGGTGCACCTGAATCTGCGCGAGATGAGCAGCACCATGGTCGCCGACGCGTTGGTGGACGAATCGATCGAAGTCGGCATCATGCGTCCGCTGGGTTTGCCGGATTCACTGAGCGTGGTCGAACTCACACGCGAGCCGCTGGTGGCCGTGCTCAGTTCCAAGCATCCGTTGGCGCAGGGCACTGAAGAGGGGCTGTTCCTTTCGGCGCTGGCGCTTGAACCGTTCGTGTTCTTCCCGCGCAGCTACGGCAGCGGTCTGTATTCACAGTTGATCAGCCTGGCCCGTGATGCCGGGTTCAGTCCGCACTTCGCCCAGGAGGCCGGCGAGGCCATGACCATCATCGGTCTGGTGGCAGCCGGTCTGGGCGTGTCGGTGATGCCGGCCTCGTATCAGCGGATGCGCATCGACGGTGTGGTCTATCGGCCGCTGCTCGATCCCGAGGCCGTGACGGCGGTGTGGCTGGTGCAGCGCAAGGATCAGAAATCGCCGATGGCCAAGGCGTTTGTCGAACTGCTCACGCGCAAGGTCGAAGCCGGTTGATCAGGGCAGCCGAACCAGATCCCCCTTCAACGCCACCCGCGTCACAAACACCCCGGCCCGACACTCGTAAGTGTTCAGATCCTTGCGCACATGCTGGTCGTAATAGCTGACGATATTGGTCACCGCATTCGCCCCGACACGCTTGGCCTCGGCCTGCAGCGCAATCAGATTCGACTGCAACACCCACTCGCAGGAGTCGTGATCGCTCTTGTTGAAGCCGTTGGTCTTCAGATCGCTGACCACCCCGCGCCGCAACAACCGCTGAGTGCCCTGAGGCCCGTTGCCGACCAGATAAAACTTCACACTGCCATCCAGCCGCCCGGCGCGCATTGCATCCGACACGACTGTTTCGAACGGCATGTACATCAGATTGGTGGCGTGGCTGGCGCTGGGCAGCAGGCCGAGAAGGGCGGCGGTGATCAGGGCTTTCGGTTGCATGGTCGTCTCCTTGACGTAACGCGCAGCAAATCACGGGTATGACGAGTGTAGACGCCGTATATCGGACAGAGAGAAGTCCATGTAGAGTGCGTGTAGCTCAACGGCTACACTTGCGACCATGACTGAGATACTTCGAAGCTCCACATTCTCGAGCTGGCTTGTGAAGCTGGCTGATAGTCGCGCCAGGATGCGTATTCAGGTGCGAATTGATCGTATGGCTGAAGGAAACTTCGGTGATGTCAAAGCCATTGGCGAAGGGATCAGCGAAGCCCGAATTGACTATGGCCCGGGATATCGGGTCTATTTCATGCAGCAAGGTCGTCAGCTGGTCATCCTCCTTTGTGGTGGAGACAAGAGCAGTCAATCTCGAGACATCAAGCAAGCCAGGCTCATCGCGGAATCCTGGCAGGAGCAAAACCCATGACCGAACAATTCACTCGTTGGGACTCAGCCGAGTACCTCAAGACAGAAGAGGACATGGCCAACTATCTGGATGCCTGCATGGAAGAGGCGGGGGATGACCCGGCTTTTATTGCCAAGGCACTTGGCACTATCGCTCGGGCGCGTGGCATGACCCAGGTCGCACGGGATGCGGGGCTATCAAGGGAAAGTCTTTATCGCGCACTGTCAGGCGAGGTAAATCCCGAGTTTGGAACGATCCTCAAAGTCATGAAAGCGCTGGGGCTGAAGTTGCATGCCAGCACATGATCTGAATTGAAAAGGGCGCCGA